>JAICSH010000052.1 GCA_025936995.1 Thermoleophilia bacterium
CGTCATGTGATGCGCGTCGTTACAGAACGAGTATCCGCACACCTCGGCGTAAATGTGCGCGCCGCGCGACTTCGCGCGCTCGTACTCCTCGAGCACCATGATCGCGGCGCCCTCGCCCATCACGAAGCCGTCGCGGTCGGCGTCGAAGGGACGCGACGCGCGAGCCGGATCGTCGTTCCGCCGCGACAGCGCGCGCATCGCACCGAAACCCGCGATCCCGACCTGGGTCACTGCCGCCTCCGTGCCGCCGCAGAGCATCACGTCCGCGCGGCCGAGACGGATCGCGTCCGTCCCGTCCCCGATCGCCATGTTCGAGGCGGCGCACGCGGTGCACTCCGAGAGGAGCGGTCCGCGGGTACCGAGCTCGATCGAGACCCAGCCGGCGCCGAGGTTCGGGATGATCGCCGGGATCGAGAACGGATTGACGCGGTCCGGGCCGCGCCCGCGGAGCTGGTCGTAGCAGTCCTGGAACGACTGGAGGCCTCCGATGCCCGTCGCGATCGCGGCGCCGATCCGATCCGGTTCCTTCTCGACCTCGAGGCCGGAGTCGGCGACCGCCTGCCTCGCCGCCGCGAGGATCAGATGTGTGAAGCGATCCATCCGCCGTGCCGCCTTGCGGTCGATCCATTCGGTCGCGTCGAAGCCCTTCACCTCGCACGCGAAGTGGACGGGGTAGTCATCGTGGTCGAATTGCGTGATCTCGGCGGCGCCGGATTCACCCGCGAGCAGGCTCGACCACGTCGATTCGACGTCGAGTCCGAGCGGCGTCACCGCGCCCAGCCCGGTGACGACGACGCGACGCCGTCCGTTGAGTGAACCGTTCCCCGTAGTCACTACATTCCGAGTCCGCCGTCGACGAGCAGCACATCGCCCGTGATGAACGATGCCTCGTCGGAGCAGAGGAAGCGTACAGCGCCCGCGACGTCCTCCGGCTCTCCGAGCCGGCCGAGCGGGGTGTTGGCGAGCATCGCTGCGGTCGCCTCCTCAGGCAGGACGTCGGTGAGCTGGGAGTGCACGTAGCCCGGAGCGACGACGTTGGCGCGGACGCCGCGGCTGCCGAGCTCTCGGGCGAGCGACTTCGTGAAGCCGATGATCCCGGCCTTCGAGGCGGCGTAGTTCGTCTGGCCCGGGTTGCCGTGCACGCCGACGATCGACGACACGTTCACGATCGATCCCGCGCGCTTCTTCATCATCGGCCGGCAGACGGCGCGGCAGGTGTAGAAGACCGAGGAGAGGTTCGTCTCGATCACGGTGCGCCAGTCGTCGTCCGACATGCGGGCGAGCAGGCCGTCGCGGGTCAGGCCGGCGTTGTTGACGAGGATGTCGAGGTCGCCTGCCTCCTCGACGAGCCGGGCGGCCTCCTCGGGACTCGAGACGTCGGCCTGGATCGCCCGGCCCCCGATCTCGCGGGCGAGCGCCTCCGCCTCGTCGGCTCCGGTGCGGTAGCCCACCGCGACCTCCGCCCCCGCGCGCGCCAGCTCGGCAGCGATTGCGCGGCCGATGCCCTTGGACGCGCCGGTGACGAGGGCGCGCTTGCCCTCGAGCCCCGCGAAGCTCACGCTTCTGAGAGCAGCTCAGGGAGCCGCTCGAGCGCCTCGATGCTGTTGACCGAGACGGCCTTGACGCTCTTGTCGATCCGCTTGACGAGACCGGAGAGCACGTTGCCCGGCCCGACCTCGACGAACGTCCGCACGCCCTCCCGCATGAGCTCCGTCGCCGACTGCGTGAAGCGCACCGGAGCGGTGAGCTGGTCGACGAGCAGCGGGCCCATCCTCTGAGCCGACTCGACGCGGGCGGTAACCGTCGACATGAACGGTGCAACCGGCTCCTGGAAGCGCACCTTCTCGATCGCGGGCCGCAGCCGGTCCGCCGCGCGCGCGACGAGCGGCGAGTGGAAGGCGCCCGAGACCTTGAGCTTCACGGCTCGACGCGCTCCCTCGTCCTGTGCCTGCTCGATGCACTCGTCCACGGCCAAGTTCTCGCCCGAGACCACGATCTGGCCGGGGCAGTTGTAGTTCGCAGGCCACACGCCGAGGATCCGGCGGCACAGAGCTTCCACGACGTCGTCGGCGAGGCCGAGGATCGCGGCCATGGAGCCGGGATTGCGCGCCGCCGCCTCCGCCATCGCCAGACCGCGCTCGCGTACCAGCGCCATCGCCTCCTCGAGCGTCATCGCCTCCGCGGCCGCCAGCGCGGCGAACTCACCGACGGAATGGCCGATGACGAAGTCCGCCTTGACGCCGCGGTCGCGCAACGCCGCGAGCACGGCGAGCGACGTCGCCACGAGCGCCGGCTGCTGCACCGCGGTGTCCACGAGCTCCTCGGCGTCGGCGTGGAAGCACAGGCGCTCGAGGTCGAGGCCGGTCGCCGCGCTGCCGCGCCGGAACACGTCCATCGCCGCCGGCACCGCCTCGGCGAAGTCGCGGCCCATGCCCGTCTCGAACGAGCCCTGGCCCGGGAAGCAGAACGCGATCTTGCTCACGCCGCTGCGCCCCCCTCGGCCGCCGCAGGCGGCCGGGTCGTTTGGCCGGGCGTCGCCGGCTCGGCCGACGGCGCTTCCAGCCCCATCGTCCAGCGCATGAGCGCGCTTCCCCAGGTAAGACCGGCTCCCATTCCCGTCATGAGCACGAGCTTTCCCTGCCGGAGCCTTCCATCCTCCTGCGCGTCCGCGAGCGCAAGTGGAATCGAGCCCGACGACGTGTTGCCATACCGGTCGACATTGATCACCACCCGATCCGACGGGATCCCGAGCTTCTTGGTTGCGTGGTCGATGATGCGGACGTTTGCCTGATGCGGGACGTAGACGTCGACGTCGTCGACCGTCGACCCCTCGCGCTCGAGCACCGCCTCGGCGGATTGCACGAGCACCCGCGTCGCGAACCTGAACACCTCCCGCCCGTTCATCTTCACGAAACGGTCGGGATCCTCGAACCGTCGCGAGCCGCTGCCCGGCAGCCAGAGGTGCTCGCCACCCGCACCGTCCGCGCCGAGCTCGAAGGCGAGGAATCCCGCCTCCTCCGACGGCTCCACCACCACGGCGCCGGCGCCGTCCCCGAACAGCACGACGGTGGAGCGGTCGCTCCAGTCGAGGATCCGGGAGAGCACGTCTCCGCCGACCACGAGCGCCCGTCGGGCGAGGCCGCCGGCCAGCATCCCGTACGCCTGGGCGAGCGCGTACATGAACCCCGTGCAACCGGCGGAGAGGTCGTAGGCGGCCGCGTCGGTCGCGCCCAGCCGGTCGGCGAGGATCGCAGAGGTCGACGGAAACATCATGTCGGGCGTGACGGTGGCGACGATGAGGAGGTCGACGTCCTTGCCCTCGATCCCGGCCTGCTCGAGTGCCTGGTGCGCGGCCGGCAGGCAGAGATCCGAGAGCGCCTGCGAGTCCGCGGCGATCCGGCGCTCGCGGATGCCGGTCCGCTCGACGATCCACTCGTCCGACGTCTCGACGAGCTGGGAAAGCTCTGCGTTCGTGATCACCCGCTCGGGCGCATACGCGCCGAGACCCGTGATCGTCACGTGGACGTCGCTGCGGCCGTTGCCGATCAACCGCTCTCGCTTCCCACGAAGACGGTCACCATCGCCTCGGCCGCCACGTCGCCGTCCACGCTCGCCCGGCCCTGGCCCTTCGCGATCGGCCCGCGCACGCGCAGGAACTCGCACTCCAGCTCGAGGACGTCGCCGGGGCCGACGACCCGCTTGAAGCGGCAGTCGTCGATCCCCGCGAAAAAGGGGATCTTGCCCATGTTCGCCTCGTCGGCCAGGACGGCGACGGCGCCACACTGGGCGATGGCCTCGATCGTGAGCACACCCGGCATCACCGGGCGCTCCGGGAAGTGGCCGCGGAACCACCAGCCGTCCTCGGGCACGAGAAAGCGGCCCACGACGCGGCGGCCGGGCTCGAGCTCGAGCACCTCGTCGACGAGCAGGAACGGCGGCCTGTGCGGGATGATCGACTCGATCGTCTCACGGCCGAAGGGCGCAGCCGGCGGCGTCACGTCACGCGACGTCTCGATCTTCCAGCCGTTCACGCAGGCGGCTGCGGCCACGATGCGCGTGGCACTTCGCCGTCCCGACCGGCATCCCCGCCGCGGTGGCGATCTCCTCGAACGTGTAGCCGAGCGCGTCCTTGAGGACGATCACCTGCGCCTGCTCCGGCGAGATGCCCGCGAGCGAGTCGCACAGCTCCCGGCGTAGCTCCGTGATCCGGACGCCGCGCGTCGGATCGTGCTCGACGTCGGGCCCGAGCTCCTCCGGCAGCGGCTCGTGCGTCCGTGTCCGCTGCCGCTCTGCGACGTCGCGGCATGTGTTGACCACGAGCCGGTGGAGCCAGGTCGGGAACTGGGACTCGCCACGGAACTGCTTGAGGCGGATGCAGAGCTTCGCCAGCGCCTCCTGCCCCGCGTCGCGCGCATCCTCGGGGTCACGCAGGAGATGCCGCGCGAGACGTTCGACCCGCGGCGCATGTCGGACACAGAGCGCCTCGAGGGCGTCGCCGTCGCCGTCCTTCGCGCGCGCGACCAGAACGAGGTCGCTCAGACTCTCGTAGTCGAGCGGACGTTGGGAGCGTAGGGGCTGACGGATCGCCTTCACGGCCGAAGTAGTCTAAATGCGGGTGTCGGATCTCTCTCCCGGCTCTGTCGAGCCGCTGCTGCGCGGGCGCCTCGGACGGCCCTATCGCTTCGTCGAGGAATGCGTTTCGACCCAGCGGCTGCTCGAGGCGGACGAAGTCGAGGGGACGACCGTCGCGACCGACCTCCAGACGCACGGCAGGGGACGGCTCGGACGCACCTGGGAGACGCCCGCGGCGAAGGCACTGCTCTTCTCCGTCCTGCTGCGCCCGCGCTCGCCGATGGCGCTCTGGCCGGAGCTCTCGCTCGTCGCCGGCGAAGCCGTGGCGGCCGCGGTGCGCGCAGAGGCGGGCGTCGATGCGACGCTCAGCCACCCGAACGACGTCTTCGTAGGCGGCAGCAAGATCGCCGGGATCCTCCCCGAGGCGACCGCCGGGAGAGTCGTGCTCGGGATCGGGCTGAACGTCAACCAGACAGCGGAGGAGCTGCCCTCCGGCACGCCGAAGCCGCCGACCTCACTCGCGATCGAGACCGGCCGGGAGTGGCCGCGGGCGTCCTTGCTCGCGTCGATCCTCGCCGAGCTCGAGGGCGGCTACGACGCGTGGCAGCAGCTACACGCCGTCCGCTAGAGGCGCTGCTCGCGAAAGTTGCGCGCCGCTTCGATGGCGGCACCGAGGTTCAGGCCCTTGTCCTTTGCCTGCTTGATCAGCATCACGGTCTCGAGGGCGTCGATGTCGTAGATCCGCTGCTTCTTGCCCTTGGTCGGGATCTGCGCCTTGTTCGTCCAGTAGTCGAGCTGCATCTTCGAGATCCCGGCGATCTGGCAGACCTGCCCGAGGTACAGCTCGACCTTGCCGAGATGCTCGGCGAGATTGATGGGTTCGAGAAGATCGACCTGCCGGCTGACCGCCATTTCGCCCTCACCGCGTCGGTGCTGACCCCTGCGAGAGTTATAGAGATCGCAAGATGCTTTTGGAAGGGGGCGCTGGGCTAAGCCAGCGCTCGGCTAGGCCTCGCTCGAAGGCTCGGCCGGAAGGTCGGCCGGTAGCTCGGCCGGGAGCTCGTCGCCGTTGGTCTCGTCGTCCGACTCGACGACGGGCGCGAGCGCCGAGACCCGCTCGTCGTCGCCGCGCAGCCGCATCACGATCACGCCCTGCGTCGAGCGGCCGAGCCGCTTGACCTCCTCGACCGGCATCCGGATCACCGTGCCGGCGGTCGAGATCAGCATCACCTGGTAGCCGTCGCGGACGACGCGCGAGCCGACGAGGTAGCCGCGAGCCTCGTTGAGCTGCACCGTCTTCACTCCCATGCCTCCGCGGCCCTTGACCGGGTACTCGGAGACGCGCGTCCGCTTGCCGTAGCCGTTCTCGGTCACGACGAGGAGATCCGCGTCGTCCTCGGCGATGTTGATCGAGATCACCTCGTCGCCTTTGCGCAGCCTCATGCCGGCGACGCCGGACGTGTCCCGGCCCATCGGGCGCGCGTCGGTCTCGTGGAAGCGGATGGCCTGGCCCTTGCGCGAGACCATGAGGATGTCGTCCTGGCCCGAGGAGTGCCGCACGCCGACGAGCTCGTCTCCGTCGCGCATCTTGATCGCGATGATCCCGTCGGCCCGGAGCGGCGTGTTGTAGGCGGCGAGCTCCGTCTTCTTGACGACGCCGTTCTTCGTCGCGAACACGAGGTACTTCGCCTCCTCGAAGTCGCGCGTCTGGATCACAGCGCGTACCTGCTCCTCCTGGCGGAACGGGAGCAGATTCACGATCGCGCGCCCCTTCGACTGCCTAGAGCCGAGCGGCAGCTCGTGCACCTTGAGCCGGTAGACCTTGCCGACGTTCGTGAAGAAGAGGATGTAGTCGTGCGTGGAGGCGACGAAGAGGTGCTCGATGTAGTCGTCCTCCTTCATCTCCATCCCCATCACGCCGATCCCGCCGCGGCGCTGCTCGCGATACGTCGTCACCGGTAGCCGCTTGATGTAGCCCGACCGCGTGATCGCGATGACCATGTCCTCCTCGGCGATCAGATCCTCGAGCTCGAGCTCCTCCTCGGCGGCCACGATCTCGGTGCGGCGATCGTCGTTGCGGCCGTAGATCTGCTTGATCTCGAGCAGCTCCTCGCGGATGACGCCGTCGATCTTGGCCGGGTCGCCGAGGACCTCGCGCAGCTCGGCGATCCGCTCCGCCAGGTCCGAGTGCTCCTTTTCGACGTTCTGCCGCTCGAGCGCGGTGAGCGCACGGAGGCGGAGGTCGAGGATCGCCTGGGCCTGGATCTCGGTGAACTCGAACGTCTCCATGAGGCCGGCGCGCGCCGCGTCGGCGTCGGCCGCCGCCCGGATGAGCGCGATGATCTCGTCGAGGACGTCGAGCGCCTTGAGATAACCCTCGAGGACGTGAGCGCGCGCTTCCTTCTTGCGCAGCTCGTCCTTCGAGCGGCGGGTGACGACCTCGCGCTGGAAGTCGAGGTAATGGGTGACGAGCTCTAGCAGCGACAGCGTGCGCGGGACGCCCCCGACGAGCGCGACGGCGTTGTAGCCGAACGTCGCCTGCAGCGACGTGTGCTTGAAGAGCTTGTTCAGGGCGACCTGCGGAACGGCGTCGCGCTTGAGCTCGATCTGGATCCGCATCCCGGTCCGGTCGGAGTGGTCGGCGAGGTCGGCGACCTCCGTGAGCACCTTGTCGCGGACGAGGTCGGCGATCTTGACGATCACCCCCGAGTCGCCGCCCTTCTTGACGCCGTAAGGAAGCTCGGTGACGACGACGGCGGAACGCCCGCCGCGCAGCTCCTCGATGTGGGCGCGCGCCCGCATGACGATCCGGCCGCGGCCCGTGCGATAGGCGTCGCGGATGCCGCTTCGGCCGACGACGATCGCGCCCGTGGGGAAGTCGGGGCCCTTGACGTGCTTCATCAGCCCTTCGACGGAGATTTCCGGGTCGTCGATCATCGCGACGACCGCGTCGATCGTCTCGCCGAGGTGGTGCGGCGGCATGTTCGTCGCCATCCCGACCGCGATCCCGGTCGAGCCGTTCACGAGCAGGTTCGGGAAGCGGGACGGGAGGACGGACGGCTGGCGTCGCGACTCGTCGTAGTTCGGCTCGAAGTCGACCGTGTTCGCGTCGATGTCTCGCAGCAGCTCGGTCGCGATCCGCGCCGGCCGCGCTTCGGTGTAGCGCATCGCCGCCGCTGGGTCGTCGTCGATCGAGCCGAAGTTGCCCTGGCCGTCGACGAGCGGGTAGCGCAGCGAGAACGGCTGCGCCATGCGGACGAGCGTGTCGTAGATTGCCGAGTCGCCGTGCGGGTGGTAGTTCGCCATCACCGCGCCGACCGTCGAGGCCGACTTCTTGTAGGGCCGGTTCGGCTGCAGGCCGACCTCGTGCATGCCGTAGAGAACGCGCCGGTGCACCGGCTTCAACCCATCGCGCACGTCCGGCAGGGCGCGCGAGACGATGACCGACATCGCGTAGTCGAGGAAGCTCGAGCGCATCTCCTGCTCGAGCTCGCGCGGCTCGATGCGGCCCGGGCCGAGGGCACCTGTCTCGACCTCAGTCATCCCTGCTCCTAGACGTCAAGGAACGCGTCCTTCGCGTTCTCCTCGATGAAGACGCGGCGCGGCTCTACCTGGTCGCCCATCAGCATCGAGAAAAGCTGGTCGGCAGCGCTGGCGTCCTCCACGTCGACGCGGACGAGCAGCCGCTTCGCCGGATCCATCGTGGTCTCCCACAGCTGGTCGGGGTTCATCTCCCCGAGGCCCTTGTAGCGGGAGAGCTGGGTCCCGACCTCCTTCGCGAGGTCGAGCGCACCGTGGCGCAGCCCCGAGAACGTCTCTGCCTCTGCTGTGCGCTTGCCGAGCGCAAGAGAGAACGGCGGCGGCCCGACGACCTCGACGAGCTTCTCGTACGCGCGGCGGAGGTTGGCGTAGATCGGCGACGCGAGGAGGTCGGCCGAGAGCCCGATGGTCTGGGCCGCGGACGTCTCCTCCTCGACCACCTTGATCTGGAGGCCGCTCTCGTCCCGCGCGAGGACGGAGAGCTTGTAGCCGTTCGGCGGCAGCGCGGCAATCGCCTCCTCTGCGGCGGCCGGAGTCGTGATGTCGAGCTCGACGAGCCGGTGCGAGATGACGAGGTCGGCCGCGTGCGGCCCGAAGTCGGCACGCAGCCGCGCCGACCAGCCCTCGAACTCGGCGAGCGCGCCCGTGAACCGCTTCCAGCGCGCCTCGGTCAGCTTCACGTCGCTCTCGCCGCGGTCGCGCACCGCGAGCTCGCCGAAGCGCTCCCGCACGAGCAACTCCTCGAGTTGCGATTCCTTCTCGAAGTAGAACTCCTGGCTGCCGAGCTTCACCTTGTAGAGCGGCGGCACGGCGATGTAGACGTGCCCGTACTCGAACAACTCGCGCATGTGCCGGTACAGGAACGTGAGGACCAGCGTGCGGATGTGCGAGCC
>JAICSH010000029.1 GCA_025936995.1 Thermoleophilia bacterium
AACCCGTCCGTTGCGGCGAGCGCGATCCGGAAGCCGCGCAGCACGAACGCCATGTAGAGCAGCAGCAGCGCCGAGACGCCGACCAGCCCGAGCTCCTGCGCGAGCGCCGAGTAGATGAAGTCGGTGTTCAGGTCGGGGATCACCTGTCCTCCGCTCGTCGAGGTGAAGATCCCGTGACCGAGCCCGGTGCCGCCGAAGCCGCCGTGGCCGAGCGAGTAGAGCGACTGGACGAGCTGGTAGCTCTGGCAGTCCTGCCGCAGCGCGTCGTGCCCGACCAGCGGGCAGTAGATCTTGTGCGCCGACCAGGGCGAGAGCCAGTTCGTCACGCGGTCCTGCACGTGGGGCGTGAAGTACGAGAGGCCGAACGCGCCGACGAGGAAGAGCCCGAGGGCCGCGGCGACGAACGAGATCCGCGCCGTCGCGACGTAGAGCATCGCGAGGAAGATCCCGTAGTAGAGAAGCGCGCTCCCGAGGTCGTTGGTGGCGAAGAGGACGAGCATCGCGCCGCCCCAGATGACGAGCAGCGGGCCCCAGTCCTTGAGCCTTCCCTGGGCGAGCACCTCGCGCTTCTCTCGGAGGTACGCGGCGAGGAAGACGATGAGCGCGATCTTGCCGAGCTCGCCCGGCTGGAACTGGAGCGAGCCGACATGGATCCAGAGCCGCGAGCCGTTGACGGTCTCGCCGATCACGGGCAGTGCAGGCAGGAAGAGGAGCCCGATCGCCGTGACGCCGAAAACGTACTTGTAGCGCTCGAGCGCGCGGTAGTCCTTGTGCAGCCAGAAGAGCATGGCGCCGAACGCGGCGACGCCGATCACGATCCAGAGTCCCTGCCGGAAAGCGTTGCCCGGCCCGAGGCGGTAGATCTCCGTCACTCCGATCGCCGTGAGGAGTGCGGCCATCGGGAGCAGGTACGGGTCGGCGAGCGGCACCGTCACGCGCGCGACGATGTGCGCGACGAGGTAGAGGCCGAAGAAGAAGACCGCGTAGCCGAGCGAGCCGCCCGAGATCTGGGACTCGAGGGCGATGTAGACGGTCGCGAAGCCGACCGCCGTCAGGAGGCCGACGGTGAGCAGCGCCGCAAGCTCACGGTTGCGGAGGGTCAGCGCACCAGCCCCCAGACGATGAGCGCGGCCGCCACCCCGAGCAGGAAGAGCGCGATCATCACGACCCGGACGCGCCGCGCATCCGTCACGGGCCCGGACGACGCCTCCGTCGCGGCGAGCTCCGCCGTGATCTCGCCCGGCGGCACGACGAGGGTGTCCGCCCGCGGATCGCGCGCCGCGTACTCGCGCGTCTGCTCGTCCGGCTCCGGGTCCAGCGCCGGCATCGCGACGGTGTCCTCGCCTGCCGCGGGCGCCTCGGTCGAGATCCGGAACGCGACCGCGGTGATGTTGTCGTCGCCGCCGCCGCGGTTCGCAGCCGCGACGAGCGCCTTCACCGCCTTGTCGAGGTCGTCGCGGTTCCGGTGGACGAGCTCGAGGATCTCGTCGTCCTCGACCATGTCGGTCAGCCCGTCGGAGCAGAGCAGGAAGACGTCGTCCTCCTCGGCCTCGATCGTGAAGCCGTCGACGTCGACGTCGGGATCAGTCCCCACCGCGCGCGTGATCACGCTGCGCTGCGGATGTACCTGGGCCTCCTCCTCGGAGAGCTTCCCGCTCTTGAGCAACTCGTTCACGAGCGAGTGGTCGTCGGTGAGCTGCTCCATGCTCTCGCCGCGGACAAGGTAGGCGCGCGAGTCGCCAACGTGGCCGATGGCGACGGTCATCCCCTCGACGAGCGCGACGGTCATCGTGGTGCCCATCCCCGAGGCGGAGGGATCGGTCGAGGCGCGGTCGTAGATGCGGCGGTTCGCCTCCTGGATGAGGGCGTCGAGGCGGGCGTGCCCTTCGAGGCTGTCGGAGTCGCCGCCCTCGAGCGCCGAAGCCGCGAGCCGCGACGCGACCTCGCCGGCCTGCGCGCCGCCCATCCCGTCGGCGACGGCGAAGAGCGGCGGCGCTACGACGTAGTTGTCCTCGTTACGCAGCCTGCGGCGGCCCGTGTCGCTGGCGACCGCGTATGCCGCGACGGCCACCTCAGTCCTCCTCGACGCGTAGGTCGGTCTCGCCGACGCGGAGGACGTCGCCCGGGTCGAGCCGTTGCGCGCCCGCGACGCGCGTGCCGTTGACGTAGGTGCCGTTCGTCGAGTCGAGATCCTGCACCCAGACGCCGTCGCCGCGCGATTCGATCCGCGCGTGCCGCGCCGAGGCGAAGTCGTCGCCGGCGAGCACGAGGTCGTTCTGGCCGCCGCGGCCGACGGTCAACGGCGCCGAGTTGACGGGGAACGTGTCTCCCTCGTCGAGACTCGGGCTGCGCTGCACGACGAGCCGCACCGAGCCACGGGCCGTGGCCCTCCCGACGCGAAGTCCCGCAGCAGAAGCCGCGGCGGGCGTGAGGATCATGCTGTCCTGGCTCGGGGCCCGCCGGTCGCGCCCCGCCGTGCGGATGACGCGCAGGACGAAGAGGTAGAGGAGGACGATGAACGCGATCTTCAGCGCGAGGAGCGCCTCCGCGACCGAGGTAGAGGCAACCAGCGCCACGAGCGCCACTATTCCCGTTCGGTCGAGAACGTGACCGTCGTCTCGCCGAGGGTGAAGCGCGACCCGTCGTCGAGCCGGGCGCGCTGGACGCGACGGCCGTTCACCTCCGTCCCGTTCGTCGAGCCGAGGTCGACGAGCCAGTACGCCGAGCCCTCCTGCACGACCTCGGCGTGGCGGCGCGAGATGTTCGGATCCTCGATCTGGACGTCGGCGTCGCGCGAGCGCCCGAGGACGGAGCGCTGCTTCTCGAGGACGTGGCGCTGCCCGTTCCACTGGAGCACGGCGACCTCGCGCTCGACCCCGAGCTCTTCGAGGGACGCCGCCTCGGTCGGCTGCGTCCGCGGCTTGTAGATCATCGTCGCGCCCGGGGTCGCGGCCTCCGGCGCCGCTTCGTCCTCCCGCCGGCCGTACTGCGCCATCCGGGTCGCGATCCCGAACTCCCCGACGGCGAGATCCTCGTCGGTCTCGAACAGGATCCGCGGCGGTGTCAGCAGCGCGTAGTTCTCGCGCGCCGCATGCTCGGAGAGGTACTCCTCGAGCTCGGAGACGAGCGAGTTCTCATAGCCCTCGAACTGCTCTCGGTCGCCGGGGGAGAGATAGATCGTGTACTCGTTCGGGACGTAGACGCGCGTCACCGACGTCGAGCGGTGGTCGTCCATCTCCTTGGCGAGCTTGCGCGCGAGCTCGACCGGCTGGACGTTGGTGCGGAAGGCGCGGCCGAAGACGCCCTCGAAAACTCGCTCCAGCCTCTGCTCGATTCCCCGCAGCACCATCAGGTCGTCGCGGAGGGTACCCCCAGCGTAGGAGCACGAAGCGCCGTGAACGCCGCAATCGCCCAGGACGCGAGGATAAGCGGGATCGCCGCCGAGCCCGGGACGGCACCGACGGTGAGGACGATCATCCCGGCGCCGAGCGCAGCCGCGGCCCAGCGACCGCGTGCGCGGGCGTGCGGTAGCGCGAGCGCGACGAGCGCGAGCGCGCAGGCCTCGACCAGCAGCTCGGGCTGAGCGCCGGCCGCGCGGGCCAGCGAGCCGGCGACGTCGAACGGATCGCGGGCTCCGGCCAGGCCGAGCCCGAGCGGGTCGGAGCCGCCGACGAGCGGCAGCGCGACGTGGCGGACTCCGGCGGCGAGCGCCGCAGCCAGCACTCCGAGCACGACCGTGAGCGCGCGCAGCGGGGCGGCGCGCACCCGCGCCGTGGCGAGCGGGAGGAAGCCGAGCGCCGCGATCGGCGCGAGCAGGGGTCCGACGACGAAGAGGAGGGACGCGCGCGGCTCCCGCCAGGTCACGAGCAGCCAACCGGCTGCGAGCCCGGCGTAGAAGAGCGCGAGGCCGAGGGAGATGTTCCCGAGCGGGAGCACGGGCACGGCGAGCGCGAGTGCGATCCCGGCGCGCTCGCGGAAGAGAGTCAAGGCGGCGGCGAGAAATGCGAGCCCGAACGGCCAGCCGTGCGGATAGAAGGGCAGCGCGGACGCGGTCCAGGCGGCGAGAGCCGCCGCGAGCACGGCCGTGACTCCGAGCCCGCCGTCGACGCGGGTCGGAAGCTTGATTGCGGGCCGCAGCGGAGTGGAGACCGCGGAGCCCGCGCCGCGCAGCGCGTCGGCAAGCTCCCTCGCGGTCGGCCGCCGGCTCGGGTTCGTCGAGAGGGAGCTGTCGACGAGGCGCAGGAGCCGCTTCGGCAGGTCGGGACGGAGCTCGCCCAGCGGTCGCGCACCCGCTTCGATCGAGCGCGCCGTCTCGAGCATCGAGCCACGCCAGAACGGATGCCTTCCCGCGAGCGCCTCCCACAGCATCACGCCGACCGCCCAGACGTCGGCAGCCGGTGTCGCCTCGCCGCCCGCGAGCCGCTCCGGTGAGATGTAGGCGAGCGTTCCCGGGACGTCGCCGGCCTCGGTGAGCGTCTCGGCCTCCGCCATCTGCGCGAGCCCGAAGTCGAGGACGCGAGCCGACACGCGGTCGCCGTCGGTCAGCAGGACGTTCGAGGGCTTGACGTCGCGGTGGAGGATCCCGGCCGCGTGGGCGTGGGCGAGGCCGTCGCACACCTGCGCGCACGCCTCGATCGCCACCTCGTCCGTCAGCGCTTCGGCCCGGAGCGCCTCGCGAAACGTCTGCCCGGGGACGAACTCGTAGGCGATGTAGACGTGCCGCGAGTCGCGTCCGAAGCCGTACGCGCGGAGGCACGCGGGATGGCGCAGATGGGCGGCCGCCGCGGCCTCGCGCTCGGCTCGCAGGGCCGCCTTGCCCTCACGAGCCACGATCTTGAGCGCGACGTCGAGGCCGGTCTGCTCGTCGCGGGCGAGCCAGACCGAGCCGGAGCCGCCGCTGCCCAGCGGGCGCAAGGGCCGGTAGCGGTGCAGGACGAGCTCGGGGCCGGCGAGCGCTGGGGCGGCTTCTGCCATGCCTAGCGGAGATTGGCGACCCGGCCGGACTGTCCTTCCCCCACGTTCCTTGCGCGCGACGCGCGGTAGGGTTGGCGCGGTCGTGAGCGCTTTCGACGACGAGACGCAGGTCGAGTTCTTCGAGGAGCCGGAGACGCTCGAGTCGCCCCGCCGGCGCCGGCGGATGCGGCCGCAGCGCCCCGGTGGTCCGCGGAGACCGTCCCCGCCTCCTCCTGGAGCGGTCGCCCTCGCGCGGCTCGCCGGCCTCGTCGCGCTCGCGATCGCGGTCGTCGTCGGCCTCGTGTTCTGGGTCGGCTCCTGCCAGGGCAAGAGCAAGCACGACGAGTACGCCTCGTACATGAACAAGCTCCTTCCACTCGCCCGGGACTCCGCCCAGGCGGGGACGTCGTTCGCGAACGCGCTCGGCTCCGCGAAACTGACGCTCGCGGGGCTCCAGTCGAAGCTCGAGCTGTGGTCACGGCAGGAGCAGCAGGACTACAGCGACGCCTTGCGCCTGCGGCCGCCGGGGCCCCTCCAGGCGGCACACCAGGAGGCGCTTGCGACGTTCCAGCTCCGGGCGATCGGGCTCACGGGGCTCGCGGACGAGCTCGGGCGCGCGGGATCCAAGAGCTCGACAGAGGTCGCAAACGCGCTCGCCGGCCAGGCGCAGATCCTGAGCGCGAGCGACCTCGTCTGGGCGAATCTCTTCCACCTGCCCGCGAGGGAGACGCTGACGAGCGTCGGCGTGAAGGGCGTGATCCCGCCGCCGTCGCAGATCGTCGAGAACCCGGAGGTGATCACTGCCGAGTCGTTCGGGATCGTCTACGAGCGGCTGAAGGCCACGAACACCGGCGGCAAGCCCCCCAGCGGCCTCCACGGGAGCATGCTGGTGAGCACCGAGGCGGTGTCGGGCTCGAGCACCACGCCGCTGTCTCCGTCGACGCACACGACCGTGGACGTCTCGCCGAACCTGGAGTTCCGGGTCACGTTCACCGACTCGGGCAACTTCCAGGAGGTGAAGGTGCCCGTCAAGCTGACGGTGAGCGTCTTCGGGAAGTCGGTCCTGGACAAGACGCAGACCGTCTCGTCGATCCTCTCGAAGCACACGACGACGGTCTCCTTCGGGAACCTCGACCTGCCGACGACCGCGTTCGGTGCGAACGCGAGCGTGCGCGTGGAGATCGAGAAGGTGCCGGGCGAGACGAGGCTCGACAACAACACCGCCACGTACCCCGTGTTCTTCAGCCTCCCCTCGGGCGGGTAGCCGTGAGCGCCTCCGCGGCAGGATTGATCGCGATCGTCGCGGCGGCCGTCGCCGTCGTCGGTCTTGCGCTCGCGGTCGCGTTGCACGTGCGCCTGCGGCGGGTGCGTGCCGCGCAGTCCACGTTGCTGGGCAGCGGCGGGAGCGATCTCGTGGACTTCGCCGTCTCGCTTCAGGGGCGCATCGACGGCGCGCACCGCGCCATGGACGACCTCGCCGCCGTGCTCGCGCGTGTGGAGCGCCGCGTCGATTCCTCCGTGTCCGGGGTCGCCGTCGTCCGCTACGACGCCTACGAGAACACGGGCGGCCACCAGTCCGCGTCGGTCGCGCTGCTCGACGCCTCGCGCAGCGGAGTCGTCCTCAGCGCGATCCAGGGACGGGACTACGCGCGGATCTACGTGAAGGAGCTCGACGACGGCCGGGCGGCAGTTTCCCTCTCGCCCGAGGAGCAGGAGGCCGTCGAGCGCGCGATGAAGTCGCGGCAGTAGCCAGTTCGGGCACTGCTACTTTTCGCGCAGGTTGCAGCACGTTCTTGTTTTGAACGCGAGTTACGAGCCGCTCAACGTTTGCACCGTGCGGCGTGCCCACGTGCTCGTGTACAAGGGCAAGGCGGAGGTCGTGGAGCGGCTCGACAAGCCGCTTCGCTCCGCGACGGGCAGCTTCATCTGGCCGCACGTGATCCGCCTGCTCCACTACGTGCGTGTGCCGCGCGCGATCCAGCGCAAGATCTCGCGTCGGGCCCTGTTCGCGCGCGACGGCTGGCGCTGCGCCTACTGTGGCACGACGAGCGGCCGGCTCACGCTCGACCACATCGTCCCGCGCTCGAAGGGCGGCGAGTCGATCTGGGAGAACGTCGTCACGGCCTGCGCGCCCTGCAACCTGCGCAAGGGCGACCGGACGCTGGAGCAGGCGGGGATGGAGCTCCGCACCTCTCCACGCGCGCCGACGCCGACGCTGTTCATCAAGCTGGCGGCCCCGCGAATCCCGTCCGGCTGGACGCCCTACCTGCCCGCGACCGCGTAAGAGCCGCTCGCTCGGGCGAGAGGACGCTCGCGCAGCCGACGGTGGCGTCGGTTGATGCCCAAGACGAGCTCGGTTCCCGGGTTCGGGCAGCCGCCGCTTCGCTCGAAGCTAGCATCGTCGCGTGAGCGCCGCGCGTGAGCCCGTGCCGTTCGAGCCGTACGAGGGGGGCGAGTACCTCCACGGCACGAAGGCGGATCTCGCGGTAGGCGATCTGCTGGTCCCAGGGCGCGAATCGCACTTCGAGGTGGGCCGGGTGATGAACTACGTCTACTTCACCGCAACGCTCGATGCCGCCGTCTGGGGCGCCGAACTCGCCGACGGTGAGGACCCCGGGCGCATCTACATCGTCGAGCCCACCGGGGCCTTCGAGGACGACCCGAACTTGACCGACAAGAAGTTCCCGGGGAATCCAACCCAGTCTTTCCGGAGCCGTGAGCCCTTGCGCGTCGTGGGCGAGCTTGTCGACTGGTCCGGTCACTCGCCCCAGAAGCTCGAGGCCATGCGGGCCGCAGTCGGTGCATCGCAGCGAGCCGGAAAGGCACAGATCGAGGACTAGGTCGATCGACTCCCACTGATCGGCGCGCCGGCGAGTTCCTGACCGGAGCTGCCCGTCAGAGGGCAAGCAGGTGTCGCTCCGGGAGCTACTTCCTGCCAGTGTGGAGGCTGCGGGCGATCTCTACTGCAGCGTGCGTTCCTCGCGGCGTGCTGATCGTGATGTAGAGGCCGTGTGTCTTCAGGTAGCCGATCCAAGGCGTCGGGACGACATGGTGGCCGGCGGTCGTGTAGCCGGACTGAACCTCGATCGAGCCGGCCGGGACGGCGAGCCAGGGGAACGTGTTGCCCTGGGGCACCTCGTAGACGACGGTCGAACGCGTCGCCGAGAGCGGATCCCTCGGCCTCCCGTAGACGTTGACCGGGGCCGGGAGGACTGGCGGGAGCTCCGAGGCCGGCCCGTAGACGAGTGCGAGCCCGTGGATCGGCTTGGGCCTCGGCGCCCCGTAAGAGAACCGATGCTTGGTCTTGCGAATGGTGAACGGGCGTCACGGAGCGGAGTTCGAGGCCGGCGATTGTCGGGCCGGCGGTCAGCCACGGGGCGTGGACGGCCGTGCCGTGTGGGGCCGAGGGGTCGATCGAGCCGAATGCGTAACCCGGCGCCGGCTGCTTGTACGGGGATGGCGGGACCTGTCTCGGTCCGTGGCTCTTGAAGTCGGCCGGGTGGTAGGCGATCGCCTCGGCCAGGAGGATGCGTGTGTAGACGTAGCGCTTTCCGCTGTGGGCCCGCAGGAGGATGGGTTTGAAGGTGCGAGCATCGACGCCGACGTCTCCGATCTCCCTCAGCACGTGCCACCAGCGCCGGTCACGCTGCGGGCGCATGCGGACCCAGTCGACATGGTGGCCATCGAAGGTTCCTCGACCAACGAGGCGGGCCCGCCCGCTCATGAGCGCGAGGCGGTAGTCGATCACGAGCCTGGCAAAGAAACGGGTCACCGTGGCCGCCTGGGTGGTAGGGCCGTAATGCGACCTCCAGACCTCGTCGGCGACCCGCCGGCCTCCTTCGGTGGAGACGATGCGATGCAGGCTCTTCGGCTGGTCGAGCCACATCTCCTCGCCGGAGGTCGCTCGGGTCTCGTGCCCGGTCTCGAGGTTGAAGTAGGCGGTGCTGGGAGGGCTCTCCAGCACGATGTGGATGACCGGCCCGGGGCCTCCGGTAGCAAGGCCGGAGCCGGATGCCGAGCGGAGCGCGAGCGTGGCGGCTACCGCTGCGACCGCGACGACGAGCACGGACAGAATCAGCCAACGCCGGCGCCGCGCTCGCCGCTTCGCTTCCGCGATCAGTGGATCGAGAGACCACGGAAGGCGAGGAGCGTGGGCCGACATAGAGCTAGTATTGCTAGTACCAATGCCGGGCGTCAAGATCTAGACTCAGACGGTGGCATATGCCGTTCTTCGCCCCGACGAGTTCGAGTGGCTCACGCGCCCGCATGAGCCGGGCGAGCCGGCACGGCACGTCGCCGAGCTGAGCGACCGCGCCGGCTTCGCGCACGTGCGCGGGAACGTCTGGCGGTACGAACCCGGCGCGAAGGGACGCCGGCACCGGCACGCGACGCAGGAGGAGACGTTCGTCGTCCTCGCCGGCACTCTCTCGCTGTACCTCGGAGAGCCGCCCGAACGAGTCGACGTGCCGGCCGGTGGGATCGCACGCGTCGACCCGGGCACGGCGCTCCAGTCCGCGAACCGCGGCGACGAGGACCTGCTCGTCTACGCGTACGGCTATCCGCCCGAGGACGAACGCGCAGAACTGCTGGACTCCGCGCTCTAGCCGCGCTGGGCCCTGAACCGGGCGCCGACGGTTGGAGCGGTGAACCAGCGTCCTTGCTCCACGCCGACGGACATTGCGGCAGCGGTGCTCATGCCGAGGCGCAGGCGAGTCTTCGCGCTGCGTCGGGGCTTCCGCTCGTCGGCGATGGCGATCGCCTCCACGACCAGCGCCTTCCGCGCGTCGTGCTCGGGTGAGAGCGTCCGGATCACGAGACGCGTCCCGACGAACGGCCGCACTCCCGGGATCACGTCCCCTTCGTACGTGAACGACTTGTACGCGTAATGGAGGAGCAGGCTCCGGAGATCGTCCCAGCGCAGGCCGCCGAGGAGAAAGAGCGGGATCGACAGGATCGTGACCCAGATCACGGCGCCGATCAGGACGAGTGCCAGCAGATGCAGCACACACGTGATCTTACGCCCGCGTGATGTGACGCTCGGCGCTGCGGCGCCGTATGTCGCGCATGAACAGACTCGGAAAGATCCTCCTCCTCGCCGGCGTGCTGCTCGTCGCCGCCGCGGTCGCGGGCGTGGCGCAGCCGCACCTCGGCCGCTCCGCGACGGCGTCCCCCGGCCCCACCATCACGGTGACCGGCAACGGCACGGTCCACGCCACGCCGGACCGCGCCTCGTTCGACTTCGGCGTGACGACGAACGGATCCACGGCGGCCGAAGCGCTCAGCCGCAACTCCACCGAGGCGCGGGCCATCGTCGACGCGCTGAAGAGAGCCGGCGTCGACGCCTCCGACGTGCAGACGACCCAGGTCTCGCTCTGGCCGCAGACCTCGAGCAACGGCACCGAGATCACCGGCTACCAGGCATCGAACTCGGTTCAGGTCACCGCCCAGCTGGGCAAGTCGGGCGACCTCGTTGACGCGGCGGTCGGCGCCGGCGCGAACAACGTCGACGGGCCGAATCTCGATACGACGGACAAGTCCTCCCTCTACGACGAGGCGCTGAAGCAGGCGCTCGGTGACGCGAAGGGCAAGGCGCAGGCCATCGCCGAGGCGGCGGGGCTCACTCTCGGCTCGGTGCTGAAGGCGCAGGAGGGCGGCGACGCGACGCCGGTCCCGATGTACGCCCAGGCAACGGCGAGGGCGGTCCCGATCGAGGCGGGAACGCAGGAGATCCAGGCGTCGGTGACGGTGACCTACGCGGCGACCGGCTAGAGCTCGCCCGTACCGTGCCGTGAGGCCATGCACTCGAGGGCCCAGCCGTTCGCCGTCAGGACGATCTGCTGGGCCACGACGTCGGGTTCGCCGCCGGCGTTCTCCTGCGGCACCTCGACGACGACCTGGTGGACCGACGCCTCGACGACCCCGCCGAACTCGTGCCGGTTCTCCGCGACGATCGCGAACGCCGGCACAAGCCCCCGGAGGGCGAGCGCGAGCTCCTCGATCTCGGCGGGCGTCGCATGCCTGCCGGCGAAGACGCCGAAGTTGATCCGAACCTCGATGCCGGGCTCGTCGTGCTCACGCACGAGCAGCGAGATGGCGGGCTCGTCGAGCAGCGGACTCATGCTCGAGTCGGTATCCACCTCCGCGAAGTCCGTAACGCCCTATCGCTCGCGCGGCTCCCATTCGAAGTTGCGGACGGCGAGAACGAGGCCCGCGACTCCCCAGCCGGCCAGCACGAGGAGCGCCTCCGGCTGCGTCCAGAAACCGTGTCCGTGCAGGTAGACGGCGTTGACGAGCTTGACGAAGTACGTGAGCGGGAGCACGTCGCCGATCGCGCGGAGGACGGCGGGATAGCCGGTGGTCGGCCCGAAGCCACCGGAGAGGAACGCCATCGGCAGGAGAACGAAGTTGACCGCCGCCGACGAGCCTTCGGCCGAGCGGATCGCCATGGCCGTCGCGGTTCCGAGCGCCGCGAACGCGGCCGACCCGATCAGAAGCGTGGCGACGAGCGAGCCGATGTCGGACGGAAACGGCGTCCCGTACAACACGCGCCCGAGCAGGAACAGTGCCAGGGCCTGGAGGCCGAACACGAGCAGCGTCGAGACGAGCAGTGCGACGATGTACGTCGCGGAAGGCAGCGGCGTCGAGCGTAGGCGCTTGAGCACTCCGCTCTCGCGCCTGAGCACGAGCTGGATGGCCAGCCCGGCGAATGAGGTGTTCGCGCAGCCGTAGCCGACGAGCCCGGCGAGCACGGCCCATCTCACCGGCACGTGCTGGAACTTCCCGTCGTAGACCGAGCCGAGCAGGACGAAGAGCAGCAACGGGAAGATGAAGATGAAGAACGCGGCCTCGCGGCTCCGCCAGAAGACGAGCTGCTCCGTTCGCAGCTGGTGGACGAAGAGCCTGCGCGCGGGGCGCCCCACGGCGAGGCGGATCGCCTCGGCGCTCACGACTCGACCTCCGCCTCGTCGGCGGTGAGTGCGAGGTAGACGTCCTCGAGCGACGGCCGGCGCACCTGGAGTCCCTCGAGCTCCTCGCCGCGGGCGACCGCGGCGGACGTGAGCTCGGCGAGGACGCGGGTCGGCTCGTTCGTCCGCAGGAGGACATCCTCGCCGTTTCGCCTGTACCGGATCTCTGTCTGCAAGTCGGTCGTGGTCAGGTCGGCAGGCGTCCCGACGCGCACGATCAACCCCTCGCGCATCACGGCGACGCGGTCGGAGAGCTGCTCCGCCTCGTCGAGGTAGTGCGTCGTGAGGAGGACCGTCTTGCCGAGCGAGCGGAGCGAGCGGATCATCTCCCATGCCGCGCGCCGCGCCGCCGGGTCGAAGCCCGTGGTCGGCTCGTCGAGGAAGACGAGATCGGGGTCGCCGACGAGCGCGATCCCGAGGTCGAGCCGCCGCTTCTGGCCACCCGAGAGCGACTTCACGCGCGCGCCCGTCTTTTCCTCGAGCCCGACGAGCGTGATCACCTCGTCGACGTCCCGCGGCGCGTGGTAGTAGCCGGCGAAGATCGCATGCGTCTCGCGCACGGTGAGGTTCGGCCAGAGCTCCGACGACTGCAGGACGACGCCGATGCGCTCGCGGAAGTCCGGCCCGGGGTCGTCGGGGTCGTGACCCAGGACGCGCACCTCGCCGGCGTCCCGCCGCCGGTATCCCTCGAGGATCTCGACGGTCGTCGTCTTTCCGGCGCCGTTCGGCCCGAGGAGCCCGAAGACCTCCCCCTCCTCGATTGTGAAGTCGACGCCCCGGACCGCCTCGAGGTTCCCGTAGGCCTTGCGCAGCCCGCTGACCTCGATCGCGTGCATCCGCGGGAAGCGTAGAGGGGTTGGCCGTGCGCGCGGGCTTATACTCGCGACTCGCTTGCGGCCACTACAGGGGAGGGGAGACAGGTGAAGAGACTTTGGTTTCCGGCGCTGCTGTGCGCGATCGCGATCGGGCTGCTGACCGCGACGCCGGCGCTGGCCGACAAGAATGGCATCTCGGGGAAGCCCACGGCTCAGCCACAGCCGATCGACGCCCAGTCGTTCAGTCCGACGACGACCACGATCGGCGGCGGAGCGAACGTGCTTCCGACGACGCGCACGGTCGCGCACTGGTGGGGCAGCGCGATGGATCCGAACGACGGCGTCACGTACGGCTTCAACATGGTCGGAGCCGATCCGTACGGATGCTCGGGCAGCGACTGTTCCGTGACGATCGAGGCGGACATCACGCCGCTCGTCGTCAACTTCGACGGGATGACCTTCGACGGCGCGACGGTCGTCGACCCGACGCTCGAATCACCGGTGTTCGCCGACAACGACTACGGCACCACGCCGGCCGCGACGGCGGCAGGCGCCTTCCCGGACTACCCGTCGCTCGTGAACGGGCCCGGAGGAGTTCTGTCGCAGGGTGACGACGGCGTGCCGCTCCAGCTCCAGGACGCCACGATGCGGGCGCAGTTCAACCAGGTGGGCACCGGCAATTCCTACCACCTGATCCTGCATCCCAACGTCCTCCCGGCGGTGACGCTCAACGTCCCGCACAACCAGGGGATCCTGCGGGAGAGCCCGCAGGGTGTGATCTTCCCGACGATCAACATCAACTGGTGGGCGGCGCAGATCAAGAACCTCGAGAACACCGCCGACCCGACTCACCTGCCGATCTACCTGAGCAACGGAGTGCTGCTCCAGCAGGGCGGCGGCGGATGCTGCGTGATCGGGTTCCATGGGACGCGGGCCACCGGGTACGGCACCGGCAACGGCAACTCCAACGGAAACGCCGTCGTGCAGACCTTCGCGTGGGCGTCCTGGGTCACTCCCGGCACATACCCGCGGGTCGCCGGCGAGCCGCTGCCGACCGACTGGGCGCTGCAGGACATCCACGCGCTCAGCCACGAGATCGCCGAGTGGGCGGACGACCCGTTCGTCAACAACACGGTCGAGCCCTGGCTGACGCCGACTGCCCCGCAGTACGGCTGCACCAACATCCTCGAGACCGGCGATCCGGTCGTCGCGATCGGGTTCGCGATGGGGACGAACGCGTTCGAGCAGGGCCAGCTCCCCGACGGCGGGCAGATGGCCGACGGGTACTACCACCCCGAGGACGAGGTGTTCCTCCCGTGGTACGTGCGGTTCGCGCCGAACAACGTGTCGGAGCCGACGCAGAGCCTCTCGCCGAACGTCGGCCGCTACTCGCTCATGGGCGACCTGAACCCGTTCTCGGGCTTCCGGCAGCCCGCGACCGGCTGCTGAGGCAAGCCGGGCACTGAAGAGACCAGAGGGGCCGGGAGCCAAGCGCTTCCGGCCGTTCGCTGTGGTTCACTGCGGCCATGTTCCGCTACGTCCTCGCCGACGTCTTCACCGATACGCCGCTCGAGGGCAATGCGCTCGCGGTGTTCACGGACGCGCGGGAGATCCCCGAGCCGATGCTCGGGCGGATCGCGCGCGAGCTGAATCTGAGCGAGACCGTCTTCGTCTATCCGGCGGCCGGCGACGGGCATGCGCGGATCCGCATCTTCACGCCGTCGCTCGAGCTTCCGTTCGCGGGGCATCCCGTGCTCGGAGCGGCGTTCGTCCTCGGCGGGCCGCTCCAGCTGGACGAGCTCCACCTCGAGACCGGTGCCGGGATCGTGCCGGTGCGGCTCGAGCGCGACGGGTCGCGCATCGCGTTCGGCTGGATGCGGCAGCCCTCGCCGTCGATCGCTCCCTTCGGGCGGGCGGAGGAGCTGCTCGGAGCTCTCGGAGTGGAATCGGCGCTTCCCGTCGAGATCTACGACAACGGCGTGGCGCACGTCTACATCGCGTTGTCGGACGAGGTCGCAGTGATAGAGCTGCGGCCGGATTTCGCGCGGATCGGCGAGCTCGGGGAGATCGGGGTCAACTGCTTTGCAGGCGGCGCTGACCGGTGGAAGACGCGAATGTTCGGCGTCGGCCTGGGCGTGACCGAGGACCCGGCGACCGGCTCCGCCGCCGGCCCGCTCGCCCTTCATCTCGCACGGCACGGCAGGATCGCCTTCGGCGACGAGATCGTGATCAGCCAGGGTGCGGAGATCGGTCGGCCGGCGACGCTGCACGCCGTCGCTCGCTCGCCGGAGGAGATCGAGGTCGGCGGCTCCGCGGTGGTGGTGGCGCGCGGCGAGTTCCGGCTGTGAGGCGGGTCGCCGTCATGGGCGGCTCGTGCTCGGGGAAGACGACGTTCTCCCGCAGGCTCGCTGCCGCACTCGACGTCCCGCACATCGAGCTCGATGCGTTGCATCACGACCGGGGCTGGCAGGAGGCGCCCGCGGACGTGTTCCAGGCGCGCGTCCGCGCCGCGTTCGAGGCTGGGCACGACGGCTGGGTCGCCGACGGCAACTACGGCGCGAAGCTCGACTCGCTCGTGCTCGAGCACGCGGACATCGCGGTCCTGCTCGAGCTGCCCTTCCGCGTCGTCTTCGGCCGTGCCGTGCGCCGCACGGTCGGACGCACGATCACGCGGAAGGAGCTCTGGAACGGCAACCACGAGCAGATTCGCCACCTGTTCACGCCGTACTGGATCCCCTGGTGGGTCCTCCGGACGCACTGGAGCTACGGGCGCAAGGTGCTCGAGCGGGTCGACGGCCACCCACACCTCGAGATGGTGCATCTTCGCTCCGTCGACGAGGTGGAGGGCTGGCTTCAGTCGATCCAGGCCACCGAGTCGATGTCCGGCAGCTCGAACGGCAGCGAGCGCCAGAAGACGCCGCCGTTGGCCGAGACGTAGAGCCGGTTGCGCGCGGCGTAGAGCATCCGGTCGGGTTCCTCCTCTGCGATCGCGACGGCGAAGCCCGGCGGCAGGCCGCCTCCCGCCTCGCGCCAGGTGGTCCCGCCGTCGTTCGAGAGCATGAGCGGCGGACGCCGTTCGACGACGGCGACGACCGTCGAGCCCGAGCGGGCCGCTGCGACGACGCGCGGGAGGGCCACTTCGGGCCGCTCCGTCTCCGGCACCTCGCTGCCTTCGCCGAGCAGCGTCTCGGCCTCGACGTCGACGAGGAAGACGCCCGCAACCGTTCCCACCGCGGCGATCACGGACGTGTCTTTCCTTGTAACAACTTGTTACGTAGTAGGCCGGAGACGAGGGCGCTCGCGCGGTGCGCGGCGGAGCCCGGGCGGTGTCCGCCGGCGCGGGCGCTCAGGTAGGCGACCGAGAACGCGTCGCCCGCTCCCGTCGGGTCTCCCTGTACGGGGCGGGCCGTGACTCGCACCGCGGCGTCGCGCGTGAGGACGAGGGAGCCGCCCGCACCGAAGGTCACGACGACCTCGGGAACGCCGAGCTCGCGCAGCTCTTCGAGCTCGCCGCCGCCGAGGATCGTCTGCGCCTCCTCCTCGGCGAGCTTCAGGATCGAGACGTGGCGCAGGATCGTCCGGTCGAAGTCCGCGTCCATGGTGAGGGGGCCGAGCCGGCGCGCCCGGACGAGGCCGTGACCGTCGAGAAGCACGCGCCGCCGGTGGGCGATGCGCTCGAGTGTCTCGAGCGGGAAGTCGTCGCGCAGTAGAGGCGCGGCATGCACCCACTCGACGCGGCGCAGGCCCCGCTCCGGCTCGTCGCCCTCGCTCCACGGCTCGCCGATCGCGTCGACCTGCATCTCGCGGCGGCCGTCCGCGTCGTAGCGGAAGGAGAACGACGTCGTCTCGCCGGCCGCAGCGAGCGTGATCGGGAGGCCGAGCGAGGCGAGCCGTCTCAGGTACGAGCGCCGCTCGGGCTCCCCGCACTTCGCGAGGACCATCGCCTCCTGCCGGAGCGCCCGCAGTGCGCGCCCGGCGTACCACGGGCCGCCGCCGATCCGCTCGCCGCGCTCGTCCACGACGTCACGCGCAAGAGGGCCGATCACGGCGAGCGGACGCACGACCCGCAAGCGTAAGGCCGAGCGAGAGGCCGAAGGCGAGGCCGAAGCTCGGCAGCGAGCCGCCGGTCGCGCCCTGCCCCGGATGCGTGTGCTCCACGAGGTGGATCCACGACGCCGGCCCGACCGGGGCGAGCCACTGGTAGAGGCAGAAGCCGGCGAGCCACGCGACGATCTGGGCCGGCCGGATCTCGGGAGCGGCGAACGGTTCGCGGTTCCCGGCGAGCCACTGCGCGAGCAGCACGCCGAAGAGCGGGACGAAGAACGAGCCGAGCAGATAGAGGAAGGCCTGGTAGCTGACGAGGTCGATCACGAATGTCCCCGCGGTCGCCACCGCCGCCACGAGCAGGATGAGCAGCCTCTGCGGCGCGCGCGGCAGGAGATTCTGCAGCGAGACGGCCGCCGAATAGACGTTCGCGAACGGCTCCTTCGTCTCGTCCACTCCGAGCGCGACGAGCGCGAGCGCGGCACCGAGGCCGCCGGTCGCGATCGCGCCGATCACGGACGGCGCGTCGGCGAGGCCGCGCGTGAGGAGCAGGATCGCGCCGAGCGCGTACAGCCACACGTTCGGGACGAAGTAGCCGACGGCCGCACCCCAGAACGCGCCGCGGCCGCTCCTCGAGAAGCGCGTGTAGTCGGCCGCGAGCGGGAGCCAGGAGACCGGCAGCGCGACCATCAGGTCGACTCCCTGCCAGAAGCTGAGCCCGCCCTTCCCCGGCCGCGACCACAGCGCGCCGAGATGCGCGTCGTGCAACGCCCACCAGGTGAGGTAGGCGAGCGAGGCGAGGACGACCCAGAGCGCGACACGCTTCACCCACTCGCGCACGAAGCCGATCGGCCCCACGAGCGCGAGAGCCGTCGCCGCCGCCGCGGCCGCGAGCTTCCAGATCCACAGCGGGCCGTGCACGAGCGCATGCGCTGCCGTCGCGATGACGAGCACCTCGAAGATCGTCCAGCCGAGGTTCTGGAGGACGTTGAGCCCCGTGGGGAGGTACGAGCCCGTGCGGCCGAGCGGCGCGCGGAGCAGCACCATCGCGGGTACGCCGGCCTCCGCGCCGACGGCGGCGGCAAAGCCGAGCAGCGCGTTGCCGAGGATCCCGCCGACGAGGATCGCGAGCAGCGCATCCGGCAGCGAGAGCGCGGGCACGAGGAAGGCGCCGGCGACGAGGACGAGCAGGCTCAGCCCGAGGCTGCTCCACAGCATTCCGTTCTCGAGGCCGCCGAGCGTCCGCAGCCGGTCGGGAACCGGCGTGATGCCCCACGCAGGTGTTCTGTCGCTCACGCACCTCCCTTCGCCGGCATGACCCGGATCAGGTTCGACGGGTGTGATCTCAGCCGCACGGCGCGCGGCACCCCGGTGGTACGAGTGTATGGATCCGGGCGAACAACGGCCTGCAGACGGCGAGTACTCGCTGGACCTGCTGCGGATTACCGCCGGCGCAAGCGGGGCAACCGCAGGCATGAAGAAGCTTCTCGAAATCCTCGTCTGCTTCGTGCACCCCCCCGCCGTCGTGCTCGCGTGGATCAATCTCGCCGGGCGGAGCGATCTGGGTGGTGGCCGGAAGCTCGTGTGGGCGGTCTTCCTGCTCGTGCCCGTCGTGCCGTTCATCTACGTCCTTGCCGGCGGCGACCTCTGGTGAGCTAGGCGCGGCCGTACCGTGCTGCGCGGGCGGCGGTCGCCGGAGCGACGCCCGCGTCCACGAGCTGCTGGCGCGCCTCGCTCTCCTTCAGCACGCGGAGCAGAACCCACACGAGCGCCGGCAGCATCGTGAGCGCGCTCTCCACGAGCATCACGCCGCCGCCTGCCTTCTGGTCGGACAGATGCGTCAGCCCCCACAGCGTCGCGTCGTGCGCGTACGGCGGGTAGTAGACGTGGCTCGACCAGATGAAGACCTGCGAGAGGACGAGCATCACGAGCCACATCCCGAGGACGTAGGGGATCCGCCACGGCGCCGTGAACCACGCCGGCCCGGGCAGCGGCTCGAGCAACGCGGCCCACATCAGCATTCCGAGTGCGACGAAGAGCGAGTGCTGCAGCGCGTGGACGGCGTCGTGCCGTAGGGCGGCGTCGAAGAGCACGGGCAGGTGCCAGACGACGAAGTTCGCGCCCCAGAGCGGCAGCGCGACGAGCGGGTGCGCGAGCACGCGGAGCCGGTGGACGAGGCGCACCCGCAGCAGCGGCCGGAGCAGCCGGCCGTCGAGGCCGAGCACGAGGAGCAGTGCGCCGACGTCGCCTAGCAGCAGGTGCTGGAGCATGTGCACCGAGAAGAGCCGCTCCTCGCCGATCGTGTCGATCGGGGACGCGAGCGCGAAGAACAGGGTCAGCAGCCCGGCGCCGAACGCCACGACGCGCAACGGCGGCACGGGCGGCCCTCGGCGCGCCAGCGTCCGCGCCCGCCGCCAGTAGAGCGCGCCGGCGAGTGCAAGGACCGCAAGCTCGAGCGGGTCGAGGTTCCAGTCACTCATCGGGGCTCGTCGGGTTTGTGCCGGACCTGCCCGGGTACCCGTTTACCGGATTGAGTACGTGGCGGAGAGGGCGCAGGGGACTCGTCGCAGCTGCGCTGCTCCTCCCGACCGTGCTCGCCGGCTGTGGGAACGCGCAGGACACGCTCCATCCGCACAGTCACGCGGCCGCCGACATCACGAATCTCTTCTGGGTGATGACGGGCGTCGCCTTCGGCGGCCTCGCGCTCGTCACGGGGCTCCTCGTCCTCGCCTGGGTGCGGCGCGGCCGCCGCGGCTTCGGGGCCGGCCTCGACGATCCGCATCCCGGGGAGAAGCCCGCGTGGTTCGTCGTCGTCGCCATGGGCGTCGTCTTCCCGCTCGCCGTGGTCGTGGCGCTGTTCATCGTCAGCGACTGGTCGATCGTCAACGTGACCCAGGCGCCGGCGGCGTCCAGCACGGACATGACCGTCGACGCCATCGGCCACCAGTGGTACTGGGAGTTCCGGTATCCGGGGACGAAGGCTGTCACGGCCGACGAGATGCACATTCCCGTCGGGACGCGGATCAACCTCGTCGCGACGACGGCCGACGTGATCCACAGCTTCTGGGTGCCGGAGCTGAACCGGAAGATCGACACGATCCCGGGTCAGAGGAACCGGATTCTCCTCTACGCGAACGAGACCGGCGTCTACCGCGGCCAGTGCGCCGAGTACTGCGGCCTCCAGCACGCGCACATGGCGATGCTCGTCGTCGTCCAGCCGAAGGCGCAGTTCCGGGCGTGGCTGAGGCGGCAGGCCGCGGCGGCGGCGACGCCGAAGACGGCTCTCGCGCAGCGCGGCGAGCGGGCCTTCCTGAACGGCGCGTGCTCGAGCTGCCACGCGATTCGCGGCACGAGCGCCCGCGGCTTCGTCGGCCCCGACCTCACCCACCTCGCGAGCCGCACGACGCTCGGGGGCCTGACGATCCCGAACCGGCGGAGCGACCTCGCCCGGTGGATCGTCGATTCGCAGCACGTCAAGCCGGGGAACCAGATGCCGAACTTCCACCTCCCGGATTCGCAGGTTCGCGCCCTCGTCGCCTACCTGGAGACGCTGCATTGAGCGCCGCCGCCTACGAGGAGCGGCTCGAGCGCATGTGGCGGTCGCGCCCCGGCGTGCTCGGCTGGGTGATGACGACCGACCACAAGCGGATCGGCCTTCTCTACTTCTGGACGACGCTCGTGCTCTTCGCGGCCGGCGGCGCCGAGGCGCTGATCATGCGCACGCAACTCATCCAGCCGAACCAGCACGTCGTCGGGCCGTCCACCTACGACGAGCTTTTCACGATGCACGGGCTGACGATGATCTTCTTCTTCATCATCCCGATGACCACGGGCGCGTTCGGGAACTACCTCCTGCCCCTGATGCTCGGCGCGCGGGACATGGCCTTCCCGCGGATGAACGCCCTCAGCTACTGGGTCTTCCTCGCGTCGGGGATCTTCGTCTACACGAGCCTCTTCCTCGGCATGGCGCCGAACGCCGGCTGGTTCGACTACGTGCCGCTCGCCAACGCGAAGTTCGACCCCGGGCACGCCATCGACTTCTACTGCCTCGGGATCATCTTCAACGGCATCTCGTCGAGCCTCACCGCCGGGAACTTCATCGTGACGATCCTCAAGATGCGGGCGCCCGGGATGTCCTTCAACCGGATGCCGCTCTTCTGCTTCGCCTTCCTCGCGGCGTCCTGGGGCCTCCTCTTCGCGCTGCCGTCGCTGTCTGCCGACACGATCTTCCTCTTCCTCGACCGCAACGTCGGCACCCATTTCTTCGACGTCGCGAAGGGCGGCTCGACCCTCCTCTGGCAGCACCTGTTCTGGATCTTCGGCCACCCCGAGGTCTACATCCTCATCGTCCCCGCCTTCGGGATCGCGACGGAGATCATCCCCGCCTTCACCCAGCGGCGCGTCGTCGCCTTCCCGCTCGTCGCCGTCGCCGAGCTGCTCGTCGTCTTCATCGGCTTCGGCGTCTGGGCCCACCACATGTTCGCCACGGGGATGCCGACCGTCACGGTCGTCTTCTTCGCCGCGGCCACCGCCGTCGTCGTCATCCCGAGCACGATCCAGGTCTTTGCCTGGTGCATGACCTTCATCACGGGCAACGCGCAGTTCAAGACGCCGCTGCTCTTCATCGCCGGCTTCATCTTCATGTTCGTCGCCGGCGGGCTGACCGGGATCATGTTCCTGGCGGTGCCGTTCGACCAGCAGGTGACGGACACCTACTTCGTCATCGCCCACTTCCACTACAT
>JAICSH010000021.1 GCA_025936995.1 Thermoleophilia bacterium
TCCAGACGGACATCCTCAAGGAGTACATCGCGCAGAAGGAGTGGATCTTCCCGCCCGGACCTTCGATGCGGCTCGTCGTGGACATGATCGAGTGGTGCTCCGAGCGGCTCCCGCTCGTGCACCCGGTCTCGATCTCGGGCTACCACATCCGCGAGGCGGGCTCGAACGCGGCGCAGGAGCTTGCGTTCACGCTCGCGGACGGGTTCGCGTACGTCGAGGCGTGCCTCGAGCGCGGGCTCGATGTCGACTCGTTCGCGCCGCGGCTGTCCTTCTTCTTCAACGCGCACCTCGACTTCTTCGAGGAGATCGCGAAGTACCGCGCGGCGCGGCGGATCTGGGCGCGCCGGATGCGCGAGAAGTACGGCGCGCAGGACCCGCGCTCGTGGCTGATGCGCTTCCACACGCAGACCGCAGGCGTGTCGCTGACGGCGCAGCAGCCGGAGGTGAACCTGATTCGGACGGCGATCGAGGCTCTGGCGGCCGTCCTGGGCGGGACGCAGTCGCTCCACACGAACTCCTTCGACGAGGCGCTCGCGCTCCCGACCGAGCACGCGGTGCGGCTCGCGCTGCGGACGCAGCAGGTGATCGCGCACGAGACCGGCGTCGTGAACACGATCGATCCGCTTGGCGGCTCGTATTACCTCGAGCAGCTCACGACCGAGCTCGAGCGGCAGGCGTACGACTACTTCGAGCGGATCGAGGAGCTCGGCGGTGTGATCCCGGCGATCGAGCAGAACTTCATGCAGCGCGAGATCGCGGAGGCGAGCTTCCGCTACCAGTCTGAGGTCGAGCGGGGGGAGCGGGTCGTCGTCGGCGTGAACCGCTACGAGATGAAGGACGAGCAGCCGCTCGAGATCCTCCGCATCGACCCTGCCCTCGAGCAGAAGCAGATCGACCGGGTCCAGACGGTGCGGGAGCGGCGCGACACAGCGGCGGCTGAGGCGGCGATCGCGCGACTGAAAGAGGACGCGGCGCATGAGGACCGCAACCTGATGGAGCCGATCATGGCCGCGTCCCGCGCCTATGTGACGATGGGCGAGATGTGCGACGCACTACGAGAAGTGTGGGGTACGTGGCGCGAAACCCCCGTCTTTTGAGACACGCCTCGAACTAACACGTCCGGAACCAGGTTCCGGACGTGTCTCGATGAGACGTGTGTCAAGGAGCGACTTGCGCCGGGCCGGATCGCTGTGGACGCTTATCGTGTATGCCGCGGCGCCCACGAGATATTGGCCCTGGTTATCACCACGTTTGGGTGAACGCCACAGGAAACGGGTCGTACTTTCTCGACGAAGTCGACCGCGTCACCTGGGTTCGCCACCTCGTAGCGATGCTCGACCGTATGGCTTGGGACTGCATTGCTTTCTGCCAGATGACGACCCATGTTCACGCTGTTTTCAGCGTGCCGGACGAGTCGCTGCCGATCGGTCTGCGAGACCTCAATCGCGAGTATTCATGCGACTTCAACCTGCGTCACGGCCGAGTTGGTGCGTTCCTGCGCAGGCGCTTCGGAAGCCGGCGCATCGAGGGGGCGAGGGATCTCCTCGGTGTCTACTCGTACGTGGTCTTGAATCCGGTTGCCGAGAATCTTTGTCTCCGCCCGGAGGAGTGGCGGTGGAGCAGCTACCGGACGACGCTCGGCATGTCCGACGACTTCAGCTTCGTCGACGCGAGCTGTGCGATCGCGGACGCCGGCGGAACTCCGGTCGCCCTGCGTGCGGTCGTGGAGAGCGCAGCTCGTGCCCGTCTCCAGCGGCCACGTCCGGAACCAGGTTCCGGACGTGGCCTTTCGAGCTAGGCTCCGCGCCGTGGCAGGGAAGATCCGCGTCGTCGTCGCGAAGCCGGGCCTCGACGGGCACGATCGCGGCGCCAAGATCATCGCCCGCGCGCTCCGCGACGCCGGAATGGAGGTCATCTACACCGGCCTCCACCAGACGCCCGAGCAGATCGTCGAGACGGCGATCCAGGAGGACGCGGACGCGGTCGGCATCTCCATCCTCTCCGGCGCCCACATGACGCTCGTGCCCCGGATCCTCGAACTCCTCCGCGAGAACGGCGTCGAGGACGTCGTCGTCGTGGTCGGAGGGACGATCCCGGACGACGACGCGGACGAGCTCCGCAAGCTCGGCGTCGCCGGTGTCTTCGGCCCGGGCGCGCCGACGAGCGAGATCGTCGACTTCGTGAAAGGCGCCGTCGCCGCGTGACCGCCATCGTCGACCGTCACGACGCGGTCGCCGTCGTCACGATCGACCGGCAGGAGGCGCTCAACGCGCTAAACGTCGAGACGCTCACCGAGCTCCGCGACCGCCTGCGGGAGCTCGCGGACGACGACTCGGCGCGTGTGGTCGTCCTCACCGGCGCGGGCGACCGCGCGTTCGTCGCAGGCGCCGACATCAAGTACATGAGCGGCCTCGGCGCGGAGGAGGCGAAGGAGTGGGGGGCGCTCGGCCACGAAGCCGCGCGCCTGCTCGAGGAGATGCCGAAGCCCACGATCGCGGCGATCAACGGCTTCGCGCTCGGCGGCGGCTGCGAGCTCGCGCTCGGCTGCGACCTCCGGTACGCGTCGAGCAAGGCGCGCCTCGGCCAGCCGGAGATCGACCTCGGGATCGTCCCGGGCTGGGGCGGCACGCAGCGGCTCGCGCGCGTCTGCGGCCTTGGCATCGCGAAGGAGCTGATCCTCACGGGCCGGCCGGTGGAAGCCGAGGAGGCGCTGCGGGTCGGGCTCGTCAACGCGGTCGCCGACCCCGTCCTCGAGCACGCCCTCGAGGTCGCGCAGAAGCTCGCCGCGAAGAGCCCCGTCGCCCTCCGGGTCGCGAAGCGCCTGCTCAACCTCTCGCCGGGAGCGCTCGAGCGGGAGGCCGACGAATTCGGCGACCTGTTCGCGAGCGAGGACGCAAGGGAGGGCCTCACCGCCTTCGCCGAGAAGCGCCCGCCGCGGTTCGTCGGCAGATAACGCCCACGACACAGGAGGATTCGCGGCGCGAGGCGCGTAGTCGGGGACCCCATGCGCTTCCGCATCCTCCTCGTCGGGGCGTTCGCGGCCGTCACGATGGCCGTCGCCCCGGCCGCCCTCGCGTCGGCCCGGAATCCGCAGACGGCCGGTCTTCAGGTCGCGCTGCGCGCCCAGGGCCTCTATCGCGGCCCGATCGACGCGATCTCGGGGCCGAAGACCGTCGCCGCGGTTCGCGCGTTCCAACGCATCCACGGGCTGCGCGTCACCGGACTCGCCGACGCGAGCACGCGCAAGGCGCTCGGGCCGCTGGGGCGACCGCTCTTCGGCGCCCGGACGCTCCGGCGCGGCGCGTTCGGCTGGGACGTCGCCGTGCTCCAGTTCCTGCTCGTCCGCCAGGGGATCAACGTCCCCGTGAACGCGTACTACGACGGCCCGACCCTGCACGGGGTCCGCATCCTCCAGCGCCGGCTCCGCCTGCGGCGCGACGGCGTCGTCGGGCCGCACACGCTCACCGCCCTCGTCAAGCGCGAGCCCACGCCGCTGCCGCGCCCCATTGCGATCGTCAGGCACCACAAGAAGACGCACCGGACGCCGGCCACTGCGATCCACGTCGTCCGATCGGGCGAGTCGCTCACCCTGCTCGCGCGGCGCTACGGCACGACGGTCGCCAAGCTCGCGAAGCTCAATCACCTCGACCCGAGCCGCTTTCTCCTGATCGGGACGCGCCTCCGCGTTCCCGCAAGAAGGCACGTGACGACGACGGAGCACGTCGCGTACCGCACCTCGAGCGTCGCCTCCGTCCGCGTGCTCCTCGACTACTGGGCGGCGCACTACGGGGTGAGCACCCGTCTCGTCCGGGCGCTCGCCTGGATGGAGTCCGGCTACAACAACGCGCTCGTCTCGTCCGTCGGAGCGCGCGGGATCATGCAGCTCCTGCCGACGACGTTCCGCTTCGTCGAGAGCGTCCTGATCGGACATCGCATCACGCACAACGCCAACGGCAACGTCCGCGCGGGCGTCGCCTACCTCGCGCATCTGCTCCACGACTTCCACGGCGACAAGCGGCTCGCGCTCGCGGGCTGGTACCAGGGTGAGCTGGCAGTGCGGAAGCACGGCGTGTACAAGGTGAGCCGCCCGTTCGTCGCCGACGTGCTCGCGCTCGAAAAGCGCATGTGAATCGCGGCGCGCGGCCACATCACTAGCATCCCGCCGGGATGAGGATCGCCGTCTGCGTCAAGCACGTGCCCGAGGGGCCGAGTCGCATCGACCCGTCCACGAAGCGTCTCGACCGCTCCGGCGAGGGGTCCCTCAACCACTTCGACGCGAACGCCGTCGAGGAGGCACTCCGGATCAAGGGCGAGTCCGGCACCGAGGTCGTCGTCGTCTCGCTCGGGCCGCAGAAGGCGCTCGACTCCCTGCGCAAGGCGCTCGCGATGGGCGCCGACCGCGCCGTCCTCGTCTTCGACGACGCGGCCGAGGGCTCCGATCTCGTCGTGACGAGCCGAGTCCTCGCCACCGCGCTCGAGCGGGAGGAGCCCGACCTCGTCTTGTTCGGCCAGCAGGCTTCGGACGCCGACGGCGCAGTCCTCTGGGCGGCGGTCGCCGAGCGGCTCGGCCGGCCGGTCATCTCTCAGGCGATGGAGCTCTCGGTCGAAGGCGGCTCCGCGCGCGTCAAGCGCCAGACGGAGTTCGGGTACGACACGCTCGAGGCGCCGCTGCCCGCGGTCGTCGCGGTGAGCGACGCGATCAACGAGCCGCGCTACCCGTCGCTCAAGGGGATCATGGGCGCGAAGAAGAAGCCGCAGGAGATCCTCTCGCTCGCGGATCTCGGCATCGCCGAAGGTGACGCGGGCGAGGCAGGCTCCCGAACGACGGTGCTGGCGCTCGGCGACCCACCGGCGCGCGGCGACGCGCGCAAGATCGAGGACGACGGCAACGCGGCGCAGGCGATCGTCGACTTTCTCGCCGAGAAGAGGCTTGTCTGATGGAGGCGCTCGTCTTCCTCGAGCAGCACGGCGGCGAGCTCCAAAAAGGCTCGCTCGGCGTGCTCGCGAAGGCGGCTTCGCTCGGAGACGGCGACGTCGCGGCGGTCATTGCCGGCGAGGGAGCGCGCGCGCTCGCGGCCGAGGCCGGGAAGTTCGGCGCCGCGAAGGTCTGGACCTGTGAGAGCGCGGAGGTGGCGCAGCCGCTGCCGCAGCCACGCGTCGACGTGCTCGCGCAGGTGGTGGAGGAGGGCGGCTACGACACCGTTCTCTTCGCCAACTCGGTGCTCGCGGCGGACGTTGCCGCGGGACTGGCCGCGCGGCTGGACGCGGGGCTCAACTGGGACCTCGCCGACATCGAGCTGCAGGACGGCGAGCTCGTCGGCAAACGGCCGGCGCTGCAGGACTCCGTCTATGCCGACGTCGGCTGGAGCGGCACGCCGCGCCTCGCACTCTTCCGCGCCGGCTCCTTCGACGCGACGCCTGCGGGCGGCGGCGAGCCCGAAGTCGCAGAGGTCTCGCCCGCGTACAGGGAGCACTCCACGGCGGTGAAGCTCGTCGGCCAGGACGCCGCGGAGTCGAGCGGCCCCTCGATCGAGGACGCCGACATCATCGTCGCCGGCGGTCGCGGCCTCGGCTCGCCCGACAACTTCACCCTCGCCGAGGAGCTCGCGAAGGCGCTCGGCGGGGCGGTGGGCGCGACCCGCGCCGTCGTCGACGCGGGCTGGTACCCGTACTCGGCGCAGATCGGCCAGACGGGCAAGACCGTCTCGCCGAAGCTCTATGTCGCGCTCGGCATCTCCGGCGCGATCCAGCACAAGGTCGGCATGCAGAGCTCCGGGACGATCGTCGCGATCAACAAGGATGCGAACGCGCCGATCTTCGAGTTCAGCGACCTCGGCGTCGTCGGCGACGTGCACGCGATCGTGCCGAAGCTGACCGAGCTGATCCGCGCCCGTCGAGCCTGATGGCGAGGCCTTCCAACTTCCCGCCGCCCTTCTCGTCGAGCGACTACGTCGCCGAGCCGACCGACCCGGCGGAGGAGCGCATCGAGGTCGGCGTCCTCATCGTCGGCGGCGGCCCGGCCGGTCTTGCGTGCGCGATCCGGCTCGGCCAGCTGCTCGAGGAGCACCCGGACGTGGCGGAGCGGCTCGGGGAGGTTGCGGTCGCGGTGCTCGAGAAGGGCAAGCAGCCCGGCTCGCACCTCGTCTCCGGCGCGGTCGTCGACCCGCGAGCGCTGCGCCGCCTGTTCGGCAATCGCCTGCGGATGGACGAGCTCCCGACCTTCGGCCCCGTCACCGGCGAGTCCGTCTACGTCCTCACCCGCCGCGCGGCGCTCTCGATCCCGCCGCCGCCGCCGATGCGCAACCACGGCAACTGGATCTTCTCGCTCTCGCAGCTCGGGCGCTTTCTCGCGGAACGGGCGGAGGAGGGCGGAGCGATGATCCTCCCCGAGACCGCGGCGCAGAAGCTCCTCGTCTCGCACGGCCGCGTCGTCGGCGCGCGCACGGGCGACAAGGGCCGCGGCCGGGAAGGTGGCGAGCTCGGCAACTTCGAGGCCGGCTCCGACGTCGTCGCGAAGGTCACGGTGCTCGCCGAGGGAACCCAGGGCCACCTGACCGGCGTCGCGCTCGACCGCTTCTCGCTGCACGGGGAGAACCCGCAGGTGTGGGAGCTCGCCGTGAAGGAGGTCTGGAAGGTCGAGAAGCCGCTCGACCGCGTCATCCACACGATGGGCTGGCCGCTCCGCACCGGCAAGCGCTACCGCGAGTTCGGCGGCTCCTTCATCTATCCGATGGGCAAGGACATGGTCACGATCGGCCTCGTCGTCGGGCTCGACTACCGCGACGCGTCGCTCTCGGTGCACGACCTGCTGCAGGAGCTGAAGACGCACCCGAAGATCCGGCGGATCCTCGCCGGCGGCGAGCGCGTGGAGTGGGGCGCCAAGACGATCCCGAGCGGCGGCTTCCACTCGCTGCCGCAGCGCCTCCACGCACCGGGGCTGCTCCTCTGCGGGGACGGTGTGGGGATGGTCAACGTTCCGCGGCTCAAGGGGATCCACTACGCCATCGAGTCGGGACGGCTCGCGGCCGAGGCGGCGTTCCGGGCGCTGCAACGCGGCGAGACGCCCGCGACCGCGCTCTCGTCCTACGACGACGCGGTGCGCGACAGCTTCATCTGGCGCGAGCTCCACGAGGTGCGGAACATGCGCCAGGTCTTCGGGCGAGGCTTCTTCGTCGGCGGCGCGCTCGCGAGCGCGATGACGGTCTCGAAGGGACGCGTCGAGCTCGGGAAGATGCGCGCCGAGCCGGACGCCGACCAGCCGCTGCTCGTCACCGACCGCGACGCGAGCTACCCGGCACCCGACGGGAAGCTCACGTTCGACAAGCTGTCGTCGGTCTTCGCGTCGGGCAACAAGACCCGCGACGACCAGCCGAACCACATCAAGATCGAGCGGCGCGTCCCGCGCGAGGTGGCCCGCCTCTGGGAGCACATGTGCCCCGCCCAGGTCTACGAGATCGGGGCGGAGGACGGGGACGGCACCGTGCTGCTCGAGGTCGCCGCGTCGAACTGCGTCCAGTGCGGCGCGATCACCGCGAAGGGCGGCAGGCTCACGCCGCCCGAGGGCGGCTCCGGTCCCGAGTACACGCTCACGTAGCGGTCGGACTTACCACTCCTTTACACCGACCGCACGCCGGCCTGGCACGGGCGAGCGAAGCTTCCGATCCGACAGGCTCAGCTCCCTTCCCGGAGGTCGAAAGATGCGTATGAAATCCATGCTCGCCGTCTCGCTCCTCGCGCTGACCATCCTGGTCGCCGCGGGCGCGGCCTCGGCGGGCACCAACGGGCACGGGCACTTCAGGTACCGCGTGCTCTTCTCGTTCCACGGCCAGCTCACCTCGACGCCCTCGAACGGCGGCGTCTCGATCAACGTCATCGGCGGCGACCGGCGGGCCCTCCGCAGGATGCTCGGCCAGCCGGTGACCCAGACGTTCACGTACGGCGCTTCCACCGAGTTCCTGCAGTGGTCGCACGGGAAACCGGCGATCGTCCAGCCGGGCGACCTCTCGGCAGGCGACTACGTGTGGGTGCGCGTGCGCGCCCCGCGCTGGGCCTCGCTCGACTACATCGAGCACAAGCCGGCCGCGCTCGTCGGCGACCACGGGACCCAGCTCTTCAATCCCAGCCTGCCCCTGTACCTCTTCCGTGGAACCCTGGAGTCGGTCAGCGGGACGAGCCTGACCGTGGACATCCGCGGCGGCAACCGTCACGCGATGCGGCTGCTGATCGGGCAGTCCAGAACCGAAACGTTCAGTACCGGTGACAACACCATCTTCCTGCTCTGGCAGGGGAAGGTGCCGACCGTGATCTCGCTCTCCGAGCTGAAGATCGGCGACCCGGTCATCATCCGCATCCGGGCGCCGCGCGACGCCTCGCTCGCGCAGGTCGAGGCCGCCCCGGCGCGGCACGTGGGCGATCGGGAGCCTGCGAACGCCTGACCGCTGCAACGCTCGACAGCCGCCGGCCGGGGACCCTCTCCCCGGCCGGCGGCGTTTTACAGACGTCTTACGACGGCACCTGGAAGTAGCGTGAAGATATGTACGTGAGAAATCGTCGTTTCGTCCTCCTCGCCGGCGTCCTCGTGGCGCTCAACCTCGCGCTCTGGCTCGCCCCCGCGGGTCTCGCGCTCCGCCAGGGCATCGTCCGGGCGCTCTTCGGCCCGAAGCTCATCCGCGCCGAGGTGATCGAGAAGGGCGGCGCCGACTGGCGCCTCGACCGCGGGGTCATCCTCTCGGTGAGCAGCGGTACCCAGCTCACGCTGCGCGAAGCCGACGGCCGGATCCAGGCGATTCCTCTTTCCGCCACGACCAAGGTGATCCGATTCGGGGTGCGCCTGCCGGTCACCACCCTGGCGCCGCACTGGCGCGTGCTCGTGACGTGGCCGGCGAACGGCGCCGCCCAGTCCGTCGACGTCGAGCGTATCCCGAGCAAGTAGTGGCGCCTTGGGACGTGACCTGTCGCGCCGCCGCGACGCCTATCCTGGGGCCGTGAGCGGCAAGGCAACGGGGGGCTCCCTCCTCCTCGTGGAGGACGACGACTCGATCGGGCGCCTGGTCAAGCAGTACCTCGAGCAGCAGGACGGCTGGCGCGTCGTCTGGCGCCGCACCGGCGAGGAGGCCTTGCTCGAGCTGCGGAGCCTGCCCGTGCGGCTCGTCGTGCTCGACATCGGGCTTCCCGGCATCGACGGCTTCGAGGTCTGCCGGAAGATAAGGGCCGGATCGAAGGTGCCGATCGTGATGCTGACCGCGCGCGACGAGGAGCCGGACCGCGTCGCCGGGCTGGAGCTCGGGGCGGACGACTACGTCTCGAAGCCCTTCTCGCCGCGCGAGCTGTCCGCACGGATCAAGGCGATCCTCCGCCGTGCCGAACGGCGTACCGAGGAAGAGGTGCTCACCGCGCGCGAGGTCGTGCTGCGGCGGGACTCCCACGAGGTCACGGTCTCCGGCGCCCAGGTCGAGCTCACGAGCAAGGAGTTCGATCTCCTCGCCTGCTTCCTCGAGCATCCCGGCATCGTCCTCTCGCGCGAGCGCCTGCTCGATCTCGTCTGGGGCATGACGTATCCGGGCGGCACCCGGACCGTCGACGTCCACGTCGCGCAGCTCCGGCGGAAGCTCGGCGACCCGGACGGGATCCGGACGATCCGCGGCGCCGGCTACAAGCTCGTTCCCGCGTAGGCCGGCGATGCGCGGCGGCCTTCGTTCGAGGCTGTTCCGGGCAATCGGCGTCGTCGTCCTCATCTGCGTGGCGCTCACGATCGGCCTGGGGCTCGTGCTCACCCGGCGCGCGGTCGAACACGCGACCCTGAAGGATCTCGCGCATCAGGCGGACCTGATCGCGGGAACGCAGGTGACCGGAATCTCGCTGAACCTGCCCAAGCTCCGACCGTACTTCCGCGCCCAGCACGAGCAGGCTCTGAAGGAGCGGGCGAGGGCCCCGTCGTTCCTGCCGGCCCGCGCGCAGCAGAGGCTGCGTCAGGGACTGCCGGCGCAGGGAACGGTGACGTACGAGGGCATTCCGGAGTACTTCGCCGCACAGGGCCTGAACCCGGGCACGCTCATCCTGCTCCGCCCGCAGAGCCAAGCAGCCTCGCTCCTCTCGCCGTACGTCTGGGGACTGCTCGTCGCCGCGGCGGCGGGAGGCCTGCTCGCGGCGATCGCCGCGTTCCTGCTCGCACGGCGCATCTCGAGGCCCGTGGACAGGATCTCGGCCGCGGCTCGGACTCTGACGCGCGGCACGCATCCGGAGCCGGTGCCCGTCGAGGGCGCGGCCGAGATCGCGACGCTCGCCGTCTCCTTCAACGAGCTCGCCGCGCAGCTCCGCCAGGCCCAGGAGGCCGAGCGGAACTTCCTCCTCTCGGTCAGCCACGAGCTCAAGACGCCGCTCACCGCGATCCGCGGCTACGCCGAGGCGGTCGAGGACGGCGCCGTCGACCCGCGGGAGGCCGCCGCGACGGTCGCCGCCGAGGCGCGGCGGCTCGAGCGGCTCGTCCACGACCTGCTCGATCTCGCGCGCATGAACCGGACGGACTTCAGCGTCCGCAACACCGAGATCGACCTCGGTGAGGTCGCCGAGGATGCCGTCCGCCGCTACGAGCAGCAGGCCGAGGCGTTCGGGGTCGAGCTTCGGACGGTCGCCGACGCGCCTGCCCCTGCGATCGGGGACGCGGACCGTGTCCTCCAGGTCGTCTCGAACCTCGTCGAGAACGCCTTGCGCCTGACGCCGCCGGGCGGCGAGGTGCGCGTGGTCGCGGCTCCCGGCATGCTCCGTGTCGAGGACACGGGACCGGGGCTCGCCGATGACGACACCCAGCGCGCCTTCGAGCGCTTCTACCTCCACGAGCGCTACGGACGGGAGCGCAAGGTCGGAACCGGCCTCGGCCTCGCGATCGTGAAGGAGCTCACGCTCGCCATGGGCGGCAGCGTCGACGTCGAGAGCCGGCCGGGCACCCTCACCGCCTTCACCGTGCGCCTGGGCGTGCCGGTGGCGGCGCGTGAGACGCTTCCTGCGTGAGCGTCTCGCGAGAGGACGTCGAACGCGCCCGCGCGGTTCTCGACGGACGGATCCACCGCACGCCGACGCTCGGCTCACGGTCGCTCGGAGTCTCGCTCAAGGCGGAGCTGTTCCAGAAGACCGGCTCGTTCAAGGCGCGCGGCGCGCTCAACCGCCTCGCGGCGCTCACGCCGGAGGAGCGGAAGCGCGGCGTCGTCACCTGGTCGGCCGGCAACCACGCGCAGGCGGTCGCCTGGGCGGCGACCGAGGCGGGCGTCGACTGCCTCGTCCAGATGTGGCAGACGGCGAGTGCGTTCAAGGTGGCTGCCGCGCGCTCGTACGGCGCCACCGTCGACGTGTCATCCCCGGACCCCGCTGCGGCGTACGACCGGACGCTCGAGCTCGCGGAGCGGGAGGGACGCGTCTTCGTCCATCCGCATTCCGATCCGCTCGTCGTCGCGGGTCACGGCACCCTTGCGCTCGAGCTCCTCGAGGACCTGCCCGGCCTCGAAACGGTCGTCGTCGGCGTGGGGGGCGGAGGTCTCGTCTCGGGCATCGTCACGGGACTCGACGGCCGTGCGCGCGTCGTCGCCGTCGAGCCGGAGCGGGCGCGGTGCTTCTCCGCCGGGCTCGCGGCCGGGCACAGCGTCCGCGTCGAGACGGACACGATCGCCGACGGCCTCGCGCCGCCGTTCGCCGGCGAGCTGCCGCTCGAGATCTGCGCCGGTCGGGTGCAGACCGTGCTCGTGACCGAGGACGAGATCGGGGCGGGGATGCGCTTCCTCTACGAGCGGGCGAAGCTGGCGTGCGAGCCGGCGGGAGCCGCCGCGGCAGGAGCCGTCCTCGCCGGGAAGGTCGAGGCAGGCCCCGGCGTGGCCGTGATCGTCTCGGGCGGCAACGTGGAGCCGAAACTGGCCGCTGCTATCTTGAGAGAGCAATGAAAGCCGGCATCCATCCCGAGTACGTCGTCGCCACGGTGACGTGCTCCTGTGGGAACACGTTCCAGACCCGCTCGACGAAGGCCGAGCTGCACGTCGAGATCTGCTCGCAGTGCCACCCGTTCTACACGGGCAAGCAGAAGCTCGTCGACACGGGCGGTCGCGTCGAGCGCTTCCAGCGCCGCCTGGAGCGCGCCGGCCAGGCTCGCCGCGGCTAGCCCCGGTAGCCATGGCCAACGTCGGCGGACAGGCGGTCCTCGAGGGCGTGATGATGCGTGGCCCCGGCAACTGGGCCGTCGCCGTCCGCACTCCTTCCGGCGAGATCGCGCAGGTCGCGCGGCAGATCGACTCGGCGATGGCGCGTCACTTCTTCTTCCGCCTGCCCGTCGTCCGCGGCGTCATGGCGCTCGGCGAGTCGCTCGCGATCGGCTTCCGCGCGCTCGCGATCTCGGCGAACTACGCGGCGCAACAGGAGGGTGAGGACGGCGAGGTCGAGACGGAGCTCTCGCGCGGCGCCCTCATCTTTGCGTTCGCGATTGCGATCGGGTTCGCCGTGATGGTGTTCAAGGTGGGGCCGGCGCTCATCACCGACGCCCTGCCGATCTCGAGCGGCGGCTGGTTCGTGATCGTCGAGGGACTGATCCGCGTGACGATGTTCGTCGCCTACCTGTCGCTCATCTCGCTGCTGCCGGACCTGCGCCGCGTCTTCCAGTACCACGCCGCCGAGCACAAGGCGATCAACGCCTACGAGGCCGGCGAGTCGCTCGAGCCGGAGATCGTGCAGCGCTACTCGCTCATCCACCCGCGCTGCGGGACGGCGTTCCTGCTCTGGGTGATGGTGCTCGCCGTCTTCGTCTTCGCCTTCTTCGGCCGCCCCGCGTGGTACTGGCTGATCGCGACGCGCATCCTGCTCCTGCCGCTGATTGCCGGTCTCGCGTACGAGCTCATCCGCTTCGCGGGAAAGCACCAGCAAAACCGGATCCTGATGACGCTGCTCGCGCCCGGACTGTGGCTGCAGCGGCTCACGACGCGGGAGCCGACGCTCGACCAGCTCGAGGTGTCGATCCGAGCGCTGCACGAGGTGCTCGCACTCGAATCGCCCGGGGAATCTCTCGTGGAGGTAATGGCATGACGGAGCGCACCGCCCAGGTGACGTGGCAGGGGAACCTGCTCGAAGGCTCGGGGACCATCGTTTCGACGACGACCGGCGCGATCGGGGAGCAGCCGGTGAGCTGGCCTGCGCGGTCGACGGACGACGCCGGCGGCGTGACGAGCCCCGAAGAGCTGATCGCGGCCGCGCATGCTGCGTGCTTCTCGATGTCGCTTGCGAGCGGTCTCGCCAAGGGCGGTCACGCTCCGGACGAGCTCCGCACCTCCGCGAGCGTCTCGTTCCAGCCGGGCGAGGGCATCACGCGGATCGCGCTCACGGTGGAAGGCCGCGTCCCGGATCTCGACGACGCCGCGTTCCAGCAGGCCGCGCAGACCGCGAAGGAGAACTGCCCGGTCTCGAAGGCGCTCGCGGGCGTGCCGGAGATCAGCCTAGCGGCTTCGCTCGTCGCCTAGACCGAGCGGACCTAGACCGGGTCGATCTGGCCCGTGTGCACGTCGTAGACGAAGCCCGTCGCGCCGAACGAGTCCGGCAGCAGCGGGTTGCCGCGAATCGCCTCGACGCTCTGCCGCACGCGCTCGGCGACGTCCGGGAACGGCTCGAAGTCGATCCCCTCCGCCTCGGGCCCGAGCTTCTCCTGCAGCTCCTCGTTCGTGAACGTGAGCATGCCGCAGTCGGTGTGACCCACCACGACCGCGTCCTCGGTGCCGAGCAGGTGATGCGAGATGACGAGGGAGCGGATCGTCTCGTCGTTGACGAGCCCGCCCGCATTGCGGATCACGTGCGCGTCGCCTTCTTCGAGGCCGAGGAACTTCGCCGGGTCGAGGCGAGCGTCCATGCAGGTGACGACTGCGAACTTCCTGCCGGGCGGCATCGGCAGCGCACCCTTCGCGAATCCGGACGCGTAGCGCTCGTTGGCGGCGGTGACCTCGTCCACGACGGACATGATGCGGACCTCCTTCTCGCTTTACCGGTTAAAGCGAGAAGCTATCCAAACTGAAGTGGCCTGGGCAACGGGCTACGCTTGGCGGCCATGGCGACCGACTTCGACAACCTCGTCACAGAGCTCGAGCGCTCCTACTCGGAGGTTCAGGCGCGGATGGCCGACCCGTCCGTCTACAACGACCACCGCGAGGCGGCCGAGGTCGGGCGGCGCCTGAAGGAGCTCGAGCAGCCGCACAAGCTCGCGCAGGAGTGGTCCGCGGCACAGGAGGATCTCGCGGCGGCGCGCGACGACGCCGACCTGCGGGAGCTCGTTCCCGAGCTCGAGGAGCGCACCGGGCGACTCGAGCAGGAGCTTCGTCTCGCCCTCGTTCCGACCGATCCCGCAGATCGCAAGGACGTGATCGTCGAGGTGCGCCAGGGCGTGGGCGGCGACGAGGCCGCGCTCTGGGCGGGCGACGTGTACCGGATGCTCTCGCGCTACGCCGAGCGGCGCGGCTTCAAGGTCGAGGAGCTCGAGGCGAGCCCGAACGACGGCGGCGGCTACAAGGAGGTCACGTACGCGATCAAGGGCGACGGCGCGTACTCCGTCTTCAAGTGGGAGGGCGGAACGCATCGCGTGCAGCGGGTGCCGGAGACGGAGAGCGCGGGCCGGATCCACACCTCCACCGCGACGGTCGCGGTGATGCCCGAGGCGGAGGAGGTCGAGGTCGAGATCGACCCGAACGATCTCAAGATCGACGTCTACCGCTCGACCGGCCCCGGCGGCCAGTCGGTCAACACGACGGACTCGGCCGTCCGCATCACGCATCTCCCCACGGGCGTCGTCGTCTCGATGCAGGACGAGAAGTCGCAGCTCCAGAACCGCGAGAAGGCGATGCGCGTGCTGCGCGCGCGCCTCTACGACCGCGAGCTCGAGCGGCAGCGGGCCGAGCTCGACGCGACGCGGCGCTCGCAGATCGGCTCCGGAGAGCGCTCGGAGAAGATCCGGACGTACAACTTCCCCGAGAACCGCGTCACCGACCACCGGATCAAGCTGACCGCACACCAGCTCGACCGGATCCTCCAGGGCGAGCTCGACGATTTCACGGAGGCGCTGACGACGGACGACCAGCGCCGCGCGCTCGGAGAGTGACCGCGCGGGAGGCTCTCGTTGCAGCCGAGCAGCGGCTGGCGGTGGCCGGCGTGGACACGCCGCGGGTCGACGCCGAGTGGCTCGTTGCGCATCTTCTCGGGACGACGCGCACAGGGATCGTGGCCCGTCTCGACGACGAGGTGGAGGGACTGGAGCCGTTGCTCGCGCGTCGCGAGCAGCGCGAGCCGCTCGCGTACGTGCTCGGCGAATGGGGGTTCCGGCGGCTGACGCTGAAGACGGACGCGCGCGCCCTCGTCCCGCGGCCCGAGACGGAGACGCTCGTCGAGCGGGCGCTCGCGCTCGCGGAGGGGATCGAGCGGCCGCGGGTCCTCGACGTCGGCGTCGGCTCGGGAGCGATCGCGCTCGCGATCCGGGACGAACGGCCGGATGCGCGGGTGACCGGCGTGGATGTCTCGGCCGAGGCGCTCGCGCTCGCGCGCGAGAACGCCGAGCGCCTCGGGCTCGAGGTCGAGCTGCGCCAGGGCGACGGCGCGTCGGTCGCCGCCGAGGGCTGGGACGTCGTCGTCGCGAACCCGCCGTACGTCGAGAACATGGACGACGTCCAGCCCGAGCTGCGGTGGGAGCCCCAGGTTGCGCTCGTCGGCCGTGGCGAGCACGAGCGGATCGCGCGGGTCGCGCGTGCCCGCTTCGTCGTCTTCGAGGTCGGAGACGGCCAGGCGCCCGAGGTCGCGCGGATGCTCGAACGGCTCGGCTGCGCCGACGTCGCGATCACGACCGATCTCGCCGGCCGCGATAGGGTCGTCGAGGGGAGGCTGCCGTGAGAGAGACGTTCACCACACCGGAGGGACTCACGCTCTCGTACGAGCGCCGGGGAAGCGGGCCGCTTCTCGCCTGCCATCCAGGCGGGCCCGGCGGCTCGGCTGCGGAGTTCCGCGACTTCGCGGGTCTGGACGACACCTTCGAGCTCGTGCTGCTCAGCCCGCGAGGCTCGCTCGGCTCGGACGCCGCCGGCGACTACAGCCTCGCGTCGTACATCGCCGACCTCGAGGCGCTGCGCGAGCACCTCCGCGTCGAGCAGCTAGACCTGCTCGGGTTCTCGCACGGCGGAGTCGTCGTCATGGCCTATGCCGCCGCATTCCGGCCGCGGGTCCACCGGCTCCTGCTCGTCGACACGCTCGCCGTCTGGGGCGACGAGGAGGAGGCGGCGATGAATCGCATGATCGAGACACGGCGGGGCGAGCCGTGGTTTGCGGACGCGCAGCAGGCGATCGCGGAGGAGCAGGCCGGCGGGTTCTCCTCGGCCGAGGAGCTCGTGGCGAACCTGCGGCGGCAGATCCCGCTCTACTTCCACCGCTGGGAGGGGAACGAGGACACGGGCTGGGAGCTCGCCGGCGACTTCGCGCAGTCGGAGCCGCTGCACCAGTTCAACACGGTCGAGTTCCCGAGCTTCGACCTCCGCGAGGAGCTGCGCACGATCGACGCGCCGACCCTGGTCGTGGTCGGCGACGACGACTTCATCTGCGGCCCCGCCTGCGCCGACTCGATCGTCGGCGCGCTGCCGAACTCGCGGCTGGTGACGATCCCGGAGGCCGGGCACTTCGTGTACGTCGAACAACCCGCCGCCTTCCGCGCCGCACTCACCGACTTCCTGCTGTGAGCGAGGCCGCGGTCGCGGCGCTGCGGGCCGGCCGTGCGGTGATCCTGCCGACCGACACCGTCTACGGGCTCTGCGCGCTGCCCGGCCACGAGGACGTCCTCTACCAGCTCAAGGGCCGCGACCGCTCGAAGCCGGTGGCGCTTCTCGCCGCCGACGTCGACGCGCTCGTCGCCGCGGTGCCCGGCCTCGACGCCTCGGTAATCGAGCGCTACCTGCCGGGCCCGTACACGCTCGTCGTGGGCGAGGTCGGCGTCCGCGTTCCCGACCTGCCGCCCGAGGCGGCGGAGGTCGTCCGCGCGGTCGGCGTCGTCGCCGCGACGAGCGCGAACGTCTCGGGCGGCCCTGACCCGCGACGCGTCGAGGACGTCCCAGAGGAGATCCGCGAGGCCTGCGGCGCGATCGTGGACGTGGGAGAGCTGCCGGGCATCCCGTCCACCGTGATCGACCTCACCGGAGAGGAGCCGCGCGTTCTTCGCGAGGGCGCCGGCCCACCGCCCGAGTAGCATCCAGGCCGTGGCGACGAAGCAGGCGACCTTCGAGGAGCTGAAGCATGCAGGCCTCGACGAGCTCGACCCCGACATCGGGCGGCTCCTCGGTGACGAGCTCGAGCGCCAGCGCGGCCAGATCGAGCTGATCGCCTCCGAGAACTTCACGTGGCCGGCGGTGCTCGAGGCCGTCGGGTCCGTCGCGACGAACAAGTACGCGGAGGGGTATCCCGGCCGCCGCTACTACGGAGGCTGCGAGGTCGTCGACGAGATCGAGCAGCTCGCGATCGACCGTGCGAAGGAGCTGTTCGGCGCGGAGCACGCGAACGTCCAGCCGCACGCGGGCGCGCAGACGAACATGGCCGTCTACGCGGCGGTGATGCAGCCCGGCGACACGCTGATGGCGCTCGCGCTCAACCAGGGCGGGCACCTCACCCACGGCCACAAGGTCAACTTCTCCGGCCGGCTGTACGACGTCGCGCACTACGAGGTCTCGCGCGAGACGATGACCGTGGACTACGACGACGTGCTCGCGAAGGCGAAGGAGGCCCGGCCGAAGGTGATCGTGTGCGGCGGCTCCGCCTATCCGCGCACAGTCGAGACCGACCGGCTCCGCGCGATCGCGGACGAGGTCGGCGCGCTCCTCCTCTGCGACATGGCGCATTTCGCCGGCCTCGTCGCCGCCGGGCTCCACCCGAATCCGGTCGAGCACTGCGACTTCGTCACCTCGACGACGCACAAGACGCTCGCCGGGCCGCGCGCAGGCTTCATCCTCTGTCGCGAGGAGCACGGGAAGGCGATCGACTCGGCGGTGATGCCGGGAATGCAGGGCGGCCCGCTGGAGCACACGATCGCGGCGAAGGCGACGTGCTTCCGCATCGCGATGACCGACGCATTCCGCGAGTATCAGGCGCAGATCCGGCGCAACGCCAATGCGCTCGGGGAGACGCTGCTCGAGGGCGGGCTCTCGCTCGTCACCGGCGGCACCGACACGCACCTCCTGCTCGTCGACCTCCGCGACTCGGAGTGGACGGGCAAGGCGGCCGAGGAGCGGCTGCACGAGATCGACGTGACCGTCAACCGCAACACAGTCCCGTTCGACGAGCGCTCGCCGTTCGTCACCTCGGGAATCCGGCTCGGCTCTCCGGCGATGACGATGCGCGGCTGCGACGAGGACGACTTCCGGGAGATCGGGCGGGTCATCTGCGAGGCGCTGACCGAGTCGCCCGACCTCGACGCGCTCCGCGGCCGGGCCGCGGCGCTCTGCGCGAAGCGGCCGCTCTACGAGGGGTTCCGCGGCTACACGACATACGTCGCTTGACGGAACCTCGCCTCACCGTCGTCCAGCACCCGCTGATCCAGCACAAGCTCGGCTACCTCCGCGACAGGGAGACGCCGACCGTTCACTTCCGGAAGCTCGCGAACGAGATCACGCTCCTTCTCACCTACGAGGCGACGAAGGACATGGCTACCGAGGAGGCGGAGGTCGAGACGCCGCTCGAGCGGATGACCGTCAAGCGCATCTCCGGCAAGAAGGTGGCGGTGTGCCCGGTGCTGCGCGCCGGCGTGGGGATGCTCGACGGTGTCCTCTCGCTCGTCTCGAGTGCGCGCGTGGGCTTCGTCGGGATGTATCGCGACGAGGAGACGCTCGAGCCCGTGCAGTACTACCTCAAGCTGCCGGACGATCTCGCGGAGCGGGACGCGATCGTCCTCGACCCGATGCTCGCGACCGGCCATTCGAGCTGTGCGGCGATCGCGGCCGTGAAGGAGGCCGGCGCGCAGTCGGTGACGCTCGTGTGCATCGTCGCCGCTCCGCCGGGGGTGGTGGAGGTGCATCGGCAGCATCCCGACGTGCACATCGTGTGCGCGGCACTCGACCGGGGCCTGAACGAGCGCGGCTTCATCGTCCCGGGGCTCGGCGACGCCGGCGACAGGCTCTACGGCACGAAGTAGGTCTCGCGGGTGAGCGGAGAGCGCCTCCACGCCGTGGCGAGGGAGCTGCAGCCGGAGATCAGGCCTGCCGCGGACGAGGACTGGGCCGGCATCTTTCCGTTCTACTCGGCGATCGTCGAAGCGGGCGACACGTACGCGTTCCCGTTGGGCCAGTCGCTCGAGGAGGCCCGCCCGTGGTGGATGGAGGAGCCGCCGGGCCTGACGATCGTGGCGGTCGACGGGGACGCGATCCTCGGCTCGGCGAAGATGGGCCCGAACCGGCCGGGCCGGGGCGCCCACGTCGCTACGGCCTCCTTCATGGTCGACCCGGCGCGCCGCGGCAACGGCGTCGGGCGGGCGCTCGGCGAGTACGCGCTCGCGTGGGCGCGCGACGCCGGCTACGCCGCCATGCAGTTCAACGCAGTGGTCGAGACGAACACCGCTGCGGTCGCTCTGTGGCAGGCGCTCGGCTTCGAGATCGTCGGCACGGTTCCGGAGGCGTTCGACCATCCCCGGCACGGAAGGGTCGGCCTCCACGTGATGTACCGGCGCCTGTAGTTGCCGGGTCGTCTTTCGAGCCGGCTCTAGCTGTTGGGGAAGTACGTGCCGACCGCCCAGACGGCTGTCGGTGAAGCCGCCGCCACGCTCGCGAACCAGTCGTTGGTCGCCGGGTTCATGCTCGTCACCGGAGACCAGGCGCCGTGGTCGAAGTGCTCGATCAAGGTCTGGCTCTGGAGACTGTGCTCGTCCTCGTGGTAGCCGACCGCCCACACCTCGTCCCCGGGCAGGGTGACGATGCTCGTGAGAGGCTGGCGGATGCTGTCCGGATGGCCGGTGCGCCCCGGGAACGTCGTCCAGTGCCGTCCGTTCCAGTGCTGGATCAGTGTCCGGCCGGCGCCTCCGTTGCTCCATCCCCCGACAGCCCAGATGTTGTCCTTCGCGCCGGCGACGGCCAGCAGGCTGCCTGCATGGATGTTCGGCATCTTCTGCCACGTCTTGCCGTTCCAGCGCAGGGCGAACGGCTGCGTGAACTGATGCTTGTCGTGGACGAAATGGAAGGTTCCGACAGCCCAGACCTTCGTCGCCGACAGCGCCACAACTCCGGAGAGAGCCGACCGGGAGCCCGAGCGCGGAGCGGGGACCCGCGCCCAGCTCGAGCCGTCCCAATGGAGAATGAGGCTCCGGCTCGATCCGTAGCCGATGTAGCCGACCGCCCACACATCCGTTGCAGAGACCGGGGTCACGCTGTAGAGCTGGGCGCCGTGATTCACGGTCGGACTCGGGAAGACCGGGCTTCGAACCATCGACCAGGCCTTGCCGTCCCAGTGCTCGATCAGTGGCACGAGTCCGTGGCCGTGGCCGAAATCCCCCCACGAGCCGACCGCCCAGACATCCGAGGCCGAGACGGCCGCTGCGCCGTAGAGGTGAACCTCGGATGCTCCGCTCGGCGTGGGCATCGCCACCTGCTGCCACGAGGAGCCGTCCCAGTGCTCGGCCAGGGTGTCGAACCACTGGGCGGAGGGAGCGGACGCGGAGTAGCCGGATGAGCCAAGTGCCCAGGCATCCGCCGCCGAGACGGCGGCGATTGCCGTGAGCGTTCCCGAATCGGCGGGGTTCGGCGCGACCTGGTGTGTCCAGGAAGTTCCATCCCAGAAGGCAATCAGCGGCGCCGAAATCGGCGCAGAAGCCGAGCTGGAGCCGGCACCGGCCACGCCCAGAACCCCGGAAATGATCACCAGCGCTGCGACAACCCGCAGCCCCCATGCCCTTTTCGACCCGATCATGGCCGGATCATCACTGTCGCGGGACCTGGCAACAAGCCCATCCGCGCAGGCCATGCTTTTCCCATACAATTCGCCCGGGCGGCGGATCATTCGCAGCGCCGAACGGGCCAACCGCGCCTGAACCAACGTCGGAGGCGACGAGATGGGTTCGACCCGGGCGACGCGACGTCGGTGTCACCCAGTTGCCTCCACAGCTCCTGCGTCGCCAGCGCCACCGAGACACGCTCGGCGTAGTCGATCGCTCAGCTGTGGTAGGTCGCGATGGAGACTTTCGGCATGCCGTAAGGGTACGCGCACGGCCACACGCGGCGGGCCTGTCGACTCGCGCGCCGCTCCGATTGACTGGCGGTTCAATCCCGTGTTGGATACCCGTCGGCTCCGCGATTCCGCCGCGCCGTGCCGGCCGGCGGCCCGCCATGAGAGGGGGAAGTACATGCGCGCAACGCCCACCGCCGCTCGGCGATTTTTCGTTCTAGCGGCTGCCGTAGTCGTCCTCACGGTCCTCGCCGCAGTCGGCGCCGGACCGAGCTCGGCCGACCCGGTCAACGGCTCCGACGCCAACGGCACGTATCTCGCGCTAGGCGACTCGGTCGCCTTCGGGTACGTGCCACCCGAAGCCGTTCCCGCGCCGAATTACCTCGACGCCCATTCGTTCGTCGGCTACCCCGAGTTCCTCGCCCAGCAGCTGGACGAGCGGGTCTCGAACGCGTCGTGCCCGGGTGAGACGGCGGAGAGCATGCTCGTCGCCGGCGCACAGAGCAACGGCTGCGAGAACTCGCTCGGCTCGCCGGACGGGTACGCGACGCTCTTTCCGCTTCACGTCCAGTACCAGGGAACGCAGATGGAGTACGCGCTCCACTACCTCGCCGCCCACAAGCACACGCGGCTCATCACCATCGACATCGGCGCGAACGACGTCTTCCTGTGCCAGGAGACCACCGTCGATCACTGCACCTCGGGCGCCGAGCTCATCGGCGTCGCGACCGAGATCGCCGGGAATCTCGCGACGATCATCCATCAGCTCCGCGACGCGGCCGGCTACAGCGGGCCGATCGTCGCGCTGACCTACTACTCCCTGAGCTACAGCGACCCGGCGCAGGTGGCCGGCACCCTGTTCCTCGACTCCGTGATCGCGAGCGCCGCGATCGCGAACGGTGGCATCGTCGCGGATGGGTTCGCCGCGTTCCAGGGGCCCTCGCTCGCGTTCGGCGGTGATCCGTGTGCCGCGGGGCTGCTCATCGGGCTGCCTGACGGGACGTGCAACATCCATCCGTCTCCCGCCGGGCAGAAGCTCCTCGCCGGGGCGATCGCCACGGCCATCGGACCCTGAGTCACCGCTCTTGAAGCACGCCACGAGAGGCCGCGCAAGCGGCCTCTCGCAGCCTTGGGGCGGGTCAGCAAGGATGAGCCGCGATGCGTGCGGTCGATCGCCTTCTTCGCTCTCGGGCTGGGATTCGCCATCTGGGCGCACGGGCACATCGGCCGGAACCGGGGGACGCCGATGACCCGGAAGATCGAGCCGGAGCTCGTGACGAGCGGCCCCTACCGCCTCGTCCGCCACCCGATCTACTCGGGATCCTGGTCGCGGCCGTGGGCACCGCCGTGGCGCTCAGCTGGATCTGGCTGGTCGTCGTAGGGCTGGCCGGCATCTATTTCGTCTACAGAACCGTCGATGAGCGGTTCCTGGCGGAGCAGTTCCCGGACAGCTACCCGGCGTACAGGCAGTCGACGAAGATGCTCGTCCCGTACGTCCTCTAGTCGCCGAAGATCGCGTCGACGTTCGGGAGGTCGACGAAGCGGGAGAAGGTGCCCTCGCTCGCGATCTCCTGCGCGGCCGCAAGGAATCCGGCCCACGCCGTGCGAGCGAGCGTGCCGCCGACGCTGATCCGGCGGACGCCGAGGGACGCAGCCTCCGCCACCGTGATGAAGGGCGCGTTGGCGAGCAGGTTCACCGGCTTCCGCGCGGCGGCCGCCACGACGGCGGAGATCTGCTCGGTCGTCTCGATCCGCGGTGCGTAGAGGCAGTCCGCGCCGGCTTCGGCGTACGCCTTCAGCCTGCGAATCGTCTCATCGAGGTCTGGCCGGCCGGCGACGAAGCCCTCGGAACGACCGGTGAGGAGGACGCCGGTGCCGCTCTCGTCGATCGCGCGCCGCGCCGCCCGGATCCGCTCGACGGCGAGCTCGAACGGATAGAGCGGCTCGTCGGGGTCGCCGGTCGAGTCCTCGATCGACAGCCCCGCGACGCCGGTCCCGACCGCGAGCTTCACGTTCGCCGCGACCTCCTCCGGCTCGTCGGCGAAGCCGCCCTCGAAATCCGCGTTGACCGGGACGGATACAGCCCCGGCGATCTCCCGCAGGTGCGCGAGCATCTGGTCGCGCTCGACGCCGTTATCGGCGCGCGCCGCCGTCCACGCGAACCCCGCGCTCGTGGTGGCGAGCGCCTCGAAGCCGATCCGCTCGAGCGCTACCGCGCTGCCGACGTCCCACGGGTTCGGGATCACGAAGCAGCCCGCTTCGTGCAGCCGGTGGAACGCCTCGACCTTCGCGTCCTGCGCGCTCATGCCTCGAACTATGAACTGCTGCCCAGTACTCGGGCGCGCGTGCCCGACCTCCCCTCAGGTCGAGCAGTGGCTCTCTCAGGGCCGAGCGGGGAAGAGCCGCCTCTCCGTCGCGAGGTGACGTGCCCACTCGAGGCGGTCGGCGCCGGCGAAGCGGAGGTACGCGAGGAGCGCGTCGCGCATGGCGTCGACGAATCCGTCGGCCCGGCGTGGCGCGAAGCCCTCCTCCCACCAGAGGCCGAGCACCTCGACGCGGCCACCGTCCCGGTCGATCCGCGGCTCGATCCGGCCGACGAAGCGGTCGCCGAAGAGGATCGGGAGAACGTAGTAGCCCCAGCGGCGCTTCTCCGGTTTGAAGAAGCCCTCCCACACGTACTCGAAGCCGAACAGCCCGGCGAGCAAGGACGTGTCCCACAGCAGCGAGTCGAACGGCGCGATGAATGCGACGGAGACCGGCGGCTGAGGCGCGGCTTCGAGCAGCGCGAGCTCGGCGGCGAGGACGAAGCGCTTGCCGCGAGCTCCCTCGATCTCGACCGGCACGAGCGCGCCGAGCTCGACGAGCTCCTTGTGCAACTCTCTGCGAATCTCCGGCGCGGCGATGCGGGCGAACGTGCCGCCGGCGCCGCCGGCGCCGAGGAGCCCGTGGGCGCGGTGGCGTGAGAGCTGCTTGTGCCGGAGCTGCTCCCGCTCCGGCACTTCCCGTGCGAGCAGCTCGGCCGGCAGGAGTCGCTCGATGACGTCGTAGTAGCGGAGGTTGCGGTCACGCCGAGCAAGCCCGATCGCGCCGGTGACGGTGTGGGCCTCGAGGACGGAGCGGACGGCGTTCTCCGGCACTCCGAACCAGTCCTTGGTCGCCCCGCTCTCCCGCTCGAAGTTGGCCGAAGAAAGCGGCCCGTCCGCCCGGATGCGCTCCAGCACCCGCTCGGCGACCGCGGCGTTGCCCGCGAGCGCTTCCGCGTGGAACTGCACCCCCTTGCGGCCGCTGCTCAGGCGGAACCAGGGAAACTCGTCCGCCGGGATGAACGACAGCGCCTTGTTCGTCGCCTCGAAGATCTCCCGGCGCTCGTAGAGCTCGTCGCACCAGGCGGGCTCGTAGCCGGCCACCCGCGCATGGAGCATGAGGTCATGGTTCCGGCCCGCGACCGCAATCGGGTCGAACTGGATGGACCCGAGCTTCCGGATCACCTCGAGAACCGCAGCCGGTCCTCCCGCGAGCGACCTCGCCGGCGCGAGGAGGTGGCGCGCGGCGAGAAAGCGGCGCGCTGCCTGGGCCGTGACCCTCACGGTGCTCAGGAGAGCTGTACGAGACCCTTTGCGACCCAGTCGCGCAGCTCGTCCGACTTGACGAACTGGGCGTCGTCGGTCTCGGCGCGTGCCAGCACGTCGTCCGGCGAGGCGCCGGCGCGCAGGCCCGCGTAGAGGTAGATCAGTGCGGAGGAGCGAGGCCCCGTCCGGCAGGTCACCAGGGTCGGCCGCGGCAGGTCGTCGAGGGCCTCGACCTGTCGGCGGGCGAGCTCGACGTCGAGCTGAATCGGTGGGTCCGAGACGACGTTCACCGACACGGGCACGGCGCGCTCCACGTCCGCGTACGACATCCCGCCCTCCATCGAAGCGAACTCCTCGCCGCAGAGGTAGAGCCACGACGCTGCGCCCTTTTCGCGCGCGAACGCCTGCGGGTCCTCGACCAGCCCACGGTTGTTCATCAGGTCGGTGGGCGTTGCGAAGTCGGTCATGCCTCGATCCTACGCCTCCGGAGTCGCCACGCCATATCGTCTTGCGGCCCATGAACGGATCGCCGCTCGAGCTCTCTCGCGACCAGATTCTCGCCTTCCGCAGGCGGGCCACCTCGCTCGACGAGCGGCTCCCGCCCGGCGCGCGCTCGCTGCGGCGCGCGGCGTACGCCGGCTTGACGGACAGCTCGCCCCGGGCGGCGCTCCTCTCGATTCACGCCCGCGTCGAGGGGGCACGTCCGTCGTCCTGGGAGGACCCGGCGCTGGTCCAGGTCTGGGGTCCGCGCCACAGCACATACGTGGTTCCGGCGCGGGACCGGGCGATATTCACGGTGGGGAGGTCGCCCGAGGACGACGCCGGGCGCCGTAGAGCCGAAGACATGGCCGCACGCCTCCACGCCTTTCTCGCCGGGCGGCGCCGGCCCGACAACGCAGCGCAACGGGAGCTCGGCGTCGGCAACGCGCTCAAGTACGCGGCGACCACCGGCACGGTGCTGATTCGCTGGGAGGGTGCGCGGGCGCCGCTCGTCTGGACGGTCCCACGCCCCGAGATCGATCCGCTGGAGGCTCGGCGGGAGCTCGCCCGCCGTTACCTGCACGTCTTCGGGCCGGCGACCGCACACGGGTTCTCGATCTGGGCCGGCGTCAAGAAGGCGGAGGCGCGCGCGACATTCGATGCGCTGCGCAGGTCGCTGGCCGCTGTGCGGACGCCGATCGGGGACGCGTGGATCCTCGCGCGCGACGAGGCGGCGTTCCGCGCGACGCCGGGGCCGACCGCTCCGGCTCGGCTCCTCCCGAGCGGCGACGCGTACTACCTCCTCCAGGGAGCGGACCGCGAGCTGCTCGTCCCCGACGCGGCTCGGCGCGCTGCGTTGTGGACCTCGCGAGTCTGGCCGGGCGCCGTGCTCGTGGCCGGCGAGGTCGCCGGGACGTGGCGCAGGGCGCAGGCGAAGCTCGAGATCGAGCCGTGGCGCCGGTTCTCGCGGGCGGAACACGCCGCGGTCGAGGCAGAGGCGCAGTCGCTGCCGCTACCGGCCGTCGAGGGGCAGATGCTCGTCCGCTGGGAACGCTGAGCCGGCCGGAGGGGGGTCCGGCGGAGCGACGCCGAGGAGTTCTCGGAGCGCGTCGATCCGGCGGTGCAACTCGTGGCGCTCGTCCGAGACCTCGCGCTCGCGGGCGCGCGTGGCGTCGTTGCCGTATCCGAAGTCGATCTTCTCGTGGAGGCGGCGCCGCTCCGCCGACACGAGCGCCTCGCCGGCCTCGAGCGTCGCCAGCTCCGCGCGGAGGGCGCTGAGCTCTGCTTCGTCCATGCCCCTTGTATCGGCAATCACATGCCGGGCGATGATCACGCGTCGTGGTCCGAAGTGTCGGATCCGGCGTAGGCGACCGCGTCTTCGCGGCGAAGTACGCTGACGACGTGCTCGCGGCGACCAGCCCGCACCTGAGCGTCCTCGACGAGCTCGGCGATCACCTCGGAGTCCTCTGGGGAGCGCTCGTGGCCTGCGTCGTCGTCGTGCTGCTGACGCCGGCGGTGGGAGGGATGGCGCGCCGGCTCGGCGTCGTCGACGTCCCGGGCGGTCGGCGCATCAACCAGCTGCCGGTGCCGCGACTCGGCGGGATCGGACTTTTCCTCGGTGTCCTGGTGCCTGCGCTCGCCTTCCTTCACGTCGGCCACGAGACCCGCGGCCTGCTCCTCGGCGCGGCTGTCGCCGTCAGCGTCGGGATCATCGACGACTTCCGCGGCCTTCCCTGGTACGCCAAGCTCGCGGGGCAGACGGCTGCGGCCGCCGTCCCGGCCGGCTTCGGCGTCTGGATCGACCGCTTCACGCTTCCGTTCGTCGGCATCCACACACTGCCGTCGTCCGCCGGGATCCCGCTCACCATCGTCTGGATCGTGGCGATCATGAACATGGTCAACTTCCTCGACGGGCTCGACGGGCTGGCCGCGGGGGTGGTGGCGATCGCGGGCCTCACGTTCAGCGTGATCGCGCTCTCGCTCGGCAAACCCGACGCGGCGGTCCTTTCCGCGATCGTGTTCGGGGCGTGCGTCGGCTTCCTCCGGCACAACTTCTACCCGGCCCGGATCATCATGGGGGACTCCGGCGCCCTCCTGCTCGGGTACGTCGTCGCTGCCGTCGCTGTGCAGGGACTGCTCAAGACGGCCGCAACCGTTGCCCTGTTCTTCCCGTTGCTCGTCCTCGCCGTGCCGATCGTCGACACGACGTTCGTCGTCGTCCGGCGCCTCAAGCACGGGGAGAGGATCTTCGAGGCGGATCAGGCGCACCTGCACCATCGCTTCCTGCGCCGGGGCTTCTCGCAGCGGCGGGCGGCCGTGACGATCTGGGTCTGGTGCCTCTCGCTCGCGGCGGCGGCGTTCGCGACCCGGTTCGTTCCCTTCCGCGCGCACGGCGTCTGGCATCCGTGGTGGACGTTGCTCGCCGCCGCGATCGGCTCGCTTGCCGTGTTCTGGTCGGTCTACGTCGTCTACGTGCTCGAGATCGTGAAGCTCGGCAACCGGATCCAGCGGCGGCGGAAGCCGGGGGATCCGCTGCGGAAGACCGCCTGACTCCGCCGGGCTTTCGCTTCGACCGCCGGTACGCCGGCGGCGAGATCGGAGCCGAGCGCTGGCTCGACGAGTCGGGCCGGGCGTTCGTCCTCAAGCGCGGCCGGAGCGCAGCGCATGCCGCTGCCGTGACGGCGCGGCTACGCGAGCTCGGGTATCCGGCGCCTCACTATGTCCAGGTCGCGGCGGACTGGGCGTTGCAGGAAGAGCTCCCCGGCGCGCCGCTCGAGCCGTGGCGGCCGCTGTCCGAATCCGTCGCTGCCGAGCTGCTCGCGCTTCTCGAGGAGCTCCATGCGCACGCGTTTCCGGCGGTGGAGGGCGTGACCCGCGCAGGCTCGTGGCGGTGTGTCGGCGCCTCGTCGGTGCTCTCCGGCGCGCGCTCGTACCTGCGGCTCGCGACGCTCCGCGACCACTCCGACCGGTTGCGCGAGCTGCTCGCTCTGTGCCAGGACGCCGTGCGCCGCTTCGTTGACCGCGTCCCGGACGCGGCGGCGATCGTCCACTGGGACTTCACGCCGGACAACGTGCTCGTGAGCGACGGCCGCGTGACCGGGGTGATCGACTGGGAGGGCGTTCGGCCCGGCGACCCGCGGTTCGATCTCGTCACGCTCGCGTTCTATGCGCCCGGCACGCCGCTCATCGAGCAGGCACTCACCGGCGTCGACCCGGGTGTGCGCGCGGTGTACGACTCGCACCTCTGCGTCCGCCAAGCGGAGTGGTCGCTCCGCCGCCACGACGAGGCGACGGGGGAACGGATGCTCGCCTACGCGCTCGAGATCGCCTCGCGCTTCCCGTCCGCGTGAGCCACGTCTGGGTGCCGGGCACGGCGACGTGTCCGCGGTGGCCATGTCCCCGCGCGATCCTCCGATCCTCCTGCAATCGGCGAACAGCCGGCGGTCTCGATGTCCCCTTCGGTCATGGCCGCGTGCCCGGCACCGGGACGTGGCTGGTTCAGCCGTGTTCCGCGGCGAGGGCGAAGCTCGTCAGGAGATCGTTGAACGGTTTACCGAGGTGCTGGATGGAGTGGCCCGCGCCCCGGAGGACTGCTCGCTCCGCGCCGAGGCGTTCCTCGAGCACGTCGCACACCGCGTCGAACGCGGCGCCGTGTCCGCCCGAGAAGACGAGCTTCGGGAACGGCGCCGCCGCGAGCTCGTCGAGGGGGATCACGGCCTCCGCCGGCGATCGCTCCACCATCAGCGTGCGCGCGCCCTGGAGCAGCTCCGGCGTGAAGTCGCCGGGCGGCGTCGCAGAACCGACAAGACCGAGGAAGCCGCGGAGGAACTCGGCCGGGTCGCGCGGGCCGCTCGTCCAGTGCTCCTCGATGCGCCGCACGAACTCGTCGACCGCCGGAACGCCGCGCGCCACCCCGAACGCGGGCGGCTCGATCACGGTGAGCGAGCGCACGAGCTGCGGGCGCCGCGCCGCGGCCAGGAGAGCGATCACGCCGCCGTACGAATGCCCGACGAGATGCGTCCCCGGCTCGAGGAACTGCTCGAGCCAGAGCGCCTCCTCCTCGAAGTCCACATGCTCGACGTCGGGCCCGGGCGGGAAGCCGCGCCGATTGGGCGCCACGATCTCGAACCGGTCGGCGAGTGGTTTCTGGGCGCTCCAGGTCAGGTCCGCGTTGACGACCGAACCGTGAACGAGCAGAAGGCGAGTGTGGCTATCCATGCGGGTTTCGGGTGTCACAAAGTACCCCCTCGCTGACCCTGCGACACTGCTATTCTCGCGCCGGATGCAGGGGAACTCACGCTCGACCTTCCAGCCCGCGGAGGCGGGCGCAGTGCTGGCCGGCACCATGGGTGCCTGCGGCGGCGCGGGCGCGCTCGTCGGCTGGGCCGCCGGCAACACGGGCTACGGCGCCCTCGCCGGCGTGGTGATCGGGCTTCCCGCAGGCGTCTTCGCCGTTTATCGCAGGTTCAAGGGCTACTTCTCGTGATGAACGGGCTCCTGTCCACGCCGCGCCCCGTCCCGGGGCGCCGCATTCCCGCGCTCGCCGGCGCCGGAGTCGTCGTCCTCGCGCTGCCGGTCTTCCTCGTCGCCGGCTTCCCGCTCTCGGGCTGGGCGCTCGCCGCCGTCCTCTGGGCGGCGGGCGAGGCGCTCGGGATCTGGCTCACGCGCCTGCCGACCGGCGCCGACCACCTCGGCTCCTCGGGACTCGTCGCACTCGCGCACTCCTTCCGCGGGATCGGCGTGATCGTCGTGCTCGCCGCGGTCACGGTCGCCAACCGCGACGTCGGCATCGCGGCGCTCGCGGTCTACGCGCTCGCGTACTCGCTCTCGCTCGGCGTCTCGCTCGTCGAGTACTTCGGTAGTGAGAGGCTCGGCGGATGAGCGGACTTCTCGCAGCCGGAACGTTCAATCCCGCCAACGAGTTCGAGCTCAAGCAGTGGGTCTCGATCCACCTCGGCCCGATCGACATGTCGATCAACAAGGCCGTCGTCTACCTCGCGATCTCGGCTGCGCTGACGATCCTGCTCGGCCTCTTCACGATGCGCAGCAAGCTCGCGCTGCTACCCGGGAAGCGGCAGACCGTCGGAGAGGCGCTCTACGAGCTCGCGCAGACGCAGATCGCGGAGCAGGGACTGCCGACGAAGGCGATCGGCCGCTGGTTCCCGTACGTCGCCTCGCTCTTCCTCTTCATCTTCACGATGAACATGGTCGGGTTCATCCCGCTGCCGCTGACCGGGGACACGTGGCACGGCGTGCCGACGTGGGGGATCTACGCGGTCACCTCGCAGCTCTCGGTGACGCTCGTGCTCGCCCTCCTCAGCGTGATCTTCACCCACGTCGAGGGAGTCCGCTACAACGGCCCCGGCTATTTCAAGAGCTTCGTGCCGTCGGGCGTCCCGCGCGGGATGGTCCCCGTCATGGCCGTTCTCGAGACGATCTCCCACGTCTTCCGCGTGATCAGCCTCAGCGTCCGGCTCTACGCGAACATGCTCGCGGGGCACATGCTGATCCTCGTCTCGATCGGGCTGCTCTTCATCCTGAGCGGGATAACGTTCTGGATCGTCGCGGTCGTCTCGCTCCCGATCGGGATCGCCTTCTACATCTTCGAGGTCGTCATCGTCGTGACGATTCAGGCCTTCATCTTCGCCGCTCTGACCGCTATCTACATCGGCACGGCAATCGAGCCGTCCCACTAAGGAGGAAACCGGTGCTCCACCTGCTCGCAGCAACGTCAAGCACGATCAAGGCCGCGCAGGCGCTCGGCTTCGGCCTCGGCATGGGGCTCGGCTCGCTCGGCGCCGGCATCGGCATCGGCACGGTGTTCGCCTCGATGATCCAGTCGGTCGCCCGGCAGCCCGAGCTGCGCGGCGAGCTGCAGGGGATCATGTGGCTCGGCTTCGCGCTGACCGAAGCCGTCGTCTTCTACGGCCTGGTCGGGGGCTTCCTCGGCTTCGTGCTCGTCAAGTAGATGCTGATCGCCGTCTCGAGCCCGCTCACCCGGATCATTCCGGGGCTGATGATCTGGACGATCATCTTCTTCGTGATCGTCTTCCTCGTCCTGCGGAAGTACGCCTTCGGCGCGATCCAGAACCTCATCGACGAGCGGCGTGAGTCGATCCGGCGGTCGATCGAGGCCGCGGACAACGCTCGCGACGAGGCACAGAAGCTGCTCGAGGAGCACAAGAAGCTCATCGGGGAGGCGCGCGGCCAGGCCGAGTCGATCCTCGCCGAGGCGCGCAAGACGCGCGAGGCGATGGAGCACCGGATGCGCGAGGAGACGGAGGCCGAGCGGCAGCGCCGGCTCGAGGAGACGCGCAAGGAGATCGCGGCCGAGACCGCGCGGGCGCTCGAGCAGATCCGTTCCGAGGTCGCCGACCTTACGCTCGAGGCGGCTTCCCGGGTCGTCGGTCGCACGCTCGACGCGAAGCGCGACCAGGAGCTCATCTCCGAGGCGATCGCGGGCCTCGACTTCTCCCGCCTCGAGGACTCCGCCTAGTGGCGGTCGCGCACCGCATCTACGCCGAGGCGCTCTTCGGCGCCGCGAAGGACGCGGGGAAGCTCGCGCAGGTGAACGAGGCACTGACCGACTTCGCGACGGCGGTCTCGGAGTCGCCGGAGCTGCGCGCCGTCCTCCGCAACCCACAGCTGGAGTCGAGCGCGAAGGCAGCGATCCTCGCCGACCTCGCCGGCGACGAGGAGCCGCTCTTCACGCACTTCCTCCAGGTCGTCGCGGAGAAGGGCCGCGCGGCGGAGCTGGAGGAGATCGCGAACGAGTTCGAGCGGCTGATGGCGCGCGAGGAGCGGCGCCTGACCGTCGAGCTGACGACGGCGCGTGAGCTGAGCGACGCCGAGGCGAAGACGATCCTGGTGCAGATCGAGCAGGCGGCCGGCCGCAAGGTAGAGGCGACGCGCAAGGTCGACCCCGCCCTCGTCGGCGGCATCGTTCTGCAGGCGGGCTCGCTCCGCGTCGACGCGAGCGTCCGCGGGAGACTTGAGCGACTGAGACACGAACTCGTGAAGACATGAGGAGAGAGCCTTGAAGCTGCGCCCCGAAGAGATCACGTCGATCCTCCGCGAGCGGATCGAGCAGTACGACGTCGAGACCGACCTCGCCGAGGTCGGCACGGTCCTCCAGATCGGCGACGGCATCGCCCGCGTCTACGGGCTCGAGAATGCGGGATCGCTCGAGATGCTCGAGTTCGAGCACGGCGTGACCGGCCTCGCGTTCAACCTCGAGGAGGACGACGTCGGCGTCGCGCTGTTCGGCGAATGGGCGAAGGTGAGCGAGGGCGAGCCCGTGCGCCGCACCGGGCGCGTCGCGAGCGTCCCCGTCGGAGAGGCGCTGCTCGGCCGCGTCGTCGACCCGCTCGGCACCCCGCTCGACGGGCGCGGCGCAATCGACGCGAAGGAGACCCGGCCGCTCGAGTTCAAGGCGCCGGGCGGGATAGCGCGCCAGCCCGTGAAGTAGCCGCTCCAGACCCGCATCAAGGCGAACGACACCAAGACCAACGTCGGTAGCGGCCCGCCGGAACTGATCCA
>JAICSH010000027.1 GCA_025936995.1 Thermoleophilia bacterium
CCCGCCTCGGTCGACGACCTGCCGCTGCAGGACGCCGCGCGCCGCGGCCTCATCGCGCCGCTACGCGACCTGCGCGTTCCGCCGGTGGCGGCGATCAACTCGGTGCCGATCGTCGGCGGCGACTTCGATCAGGAGATCCTCGCCAAGACCCTCGACCACGAGGCGCTCAACCAGGCGGCCGCGAGCCTCTACCGCGAGCGCTTCGAGAACACGCCGGGCATCGTCTACGCGGCCGGCGTCGATCACGCGTACAACCTCGCCAAGGAGTTCCGCGCCGCCGGGCTGAAGGCCGAGGCGGTCTCGGGACGGACGCCGCCCGTGCGTCTCGCCGAGACGCTCGCCGCCTACGAGCGCGGCGAGATCAACGTGCTCATCAACGCGCAGCTCCTCGCCGAGGGCTGGAACTCGCCGCGCGCGACGGTCTGCATGCACCTCGCGCCGACCGCCTCGCGCCGCGTCTACCAGCAGCGCATCGGCCGCATCATGCGCCTCCACCCGCGGAAGGAAGCCGGCATCGTCGTCGACTTCGTCCCGAAGGGCGCGACGCACAACGAGCGCGTCGTCTCGCTCCACTCGCTCCTCGACGCGGACTTCTACCGCGAGGGCGCCCGCGTCACGCCGGCCCCACGCCGCCGCTCGCAGCGCCGCGCGCGCCGCCGCCTCACCCCGGCGCCGTGGCTGGTGCCGGTCACTCCCGACGTCCGCCGCCGCATCAACGTCATCCAGCGCGAGTGGCAGCGCATCGACCCGAAGTACCTCGACGAGGACGAGCAGCGCTACTGGGCGACGATCGCGGGCCGGCAGATCCGCTTCGACGAGCGCGCCTCCTTCGTCCAGAAGCTGACCGACCGCAGCGCGAGCAAGGCCGCGCTCGAGCAGTTCCTGACGACGGCTGCGGCGGAGAACCCGAACCGGCGGCTGCGGATGATGGCGCTGCAGGACCGCGTCTCGATGCGGGTCGAGCGCGCCGACTTCGACGATCTCGTCACGCTCGTGACCCAGGCGCCCACGTGGGAGAAGGAGCGGCTGCCCGGGATCCGCACGCTCCTCCGCGCGATCGGCGAGGAGAAGCCGGACGCGCCGGAGCAGATCCTCGCGCGCTGGACGTGGCGGCTCGCGCGGGCGACGCGCAAGGTGCAGGACCGGCGCGCGTCGGCGGAGTACCCCGAGGCGAAGCGCCTGCTCGGAGCGCTCGCGAACTCGCGCGGACACCGCCACGAGGAGAACGCTGCGAAGCTCGTCCAGGCCGCGCTCGAGCTACCGCTGCCGGTCGGCGCGGCGCTGCTCGCCTCGGCCGAGGGCTACACCCCGCGCGCGACCAAGCTCCTAGACGAGGCGCGCGAACGGCTCGGCGCGATCCAGGAAGTGGCCCTCGCGCTGGGCGAGAACCTTCCCGCCCCGAAGCAGGGCGGCGGCCGCAGCCGGCGGCGCCGGCGGCGGAGGCGGAAGGGCGGCGGCGCGGCGACCGCGGCCAAGAAGGCGGAGAGCACGCAGAACGGCAGCGGCGAGGCGAAACCGGAGGAGCCTGAGCAGCCGGCGGCGGCCGAGGCCGCGCCCGCAGCAGCCGCCGAGAGCGATTGACCGAGCTCGACGGTTGCTCGAGCTAGACCATGTCCAGATCGCGGCTCCGGCCGGCTGCGAGGAGGAAGCGCGACGGTTCTTCGGCGACCTGCTCGGCCTCGAGGAGATCGAGAAGCCGGAGCCGCTGCGGGCCCGCGGCGGCGCGTGGTTCGCGCTCCACGGCGAGCATCAGCTCCACATCGGAGTCGAGGAGCCGTTCGCGGCGGCGCGGAAGGCGCACCCCGCGTTCAGGCTCCCCGCCGCAGATCTGGACGAGCTCGCCGATCGGCTCGAGGCCGCGGGCGAGCGCGTCGAGTGGGACGACTCGCTCCCGGGCACCCGCCGCTTCTACACGGCGGACCCGTGGGGCAACCGGCTCGAGCTGCTCGCGGCGGGCTAGCTTCCCCGGCCGTAGACACGGACCCGATCGGGCTCCGGCGCTAGGAATCCGTTGGCCCCGCGGCGTATCCTCGCGCCGGTGTCCAGAGCCCGCTTCCTCCTCGCGCTGGCCGCGCTCCTCGCCTTCCCGCTAGGAGCCGCTTCGAGCGGCGCAGCGACGCCGTTGCCGATCGTCTTCGCCGCCGACCGCGCCCCGTCGGTCACCGGCGAGATCTACCGGCTCGACCCGAACGGGCACCGCGTCGACCTCAGCAAGAGCCCGTACCAGGACACGAACCCCGCCGTCTCGTTCGACGGGAAGCGCGTCGCTTTCCTGAGCGATCGGACCGGAAGGACCGTCCTCTACGAGGTCGGGATCGACGGTCGGAGGCTCGTCCGGATCGGGCTGGTACTGCCCGACCTTGCCTCCGCAGGCTGCCAGGCGCAGCTGTCCTGGCAGCCGCACGGCGACGTGCTCGCGGTCGCGGCGTGCGCCAATCTCGCGGGCCGGCTCTGGATCGTTCCCCGTGGCCGGAGGCCGCTGGAGCTCCTCCAGAGCAAGGACGGACTCGTGGGCCTTTCCTGGTCCCCGGACGGCGGCGTCCTGGTCGCGTCACCGTTTCGCGGTGTCTTCCGCGCCTTCAGCCCGGAGGGACGTCCGCTCTGGAGGGCGGCTGGATCCTGTTGCGGCACCTGGTCGCCGCAAGGACTCTTCGCGCTTCCGCTGAGGAGCCGCTTTGGCTTCCAGGTGAACGACGGGAGCGGGCGCGTCCGCTTCAAGGCGAGCGGCGCCGTCAGCAGCAACCTCGCCTGGGCGACCGACGGGCGGCTGGCGGTGATCCGGCGGGACCGGCTCGAGGTGTGGACCTCGAGCGGCGGGCTCGTGTTCGGCAAGTCGGTCCCCGGACAGCACGGGCTCGCCTGGAGCGACGCGCTCCATGTGGTCGTGGGCGGCTACGGCAACTGCCTGTGCAAGGCGCGAGCCGTGGACGTCCGGACGGGGAGGGTCTTGCCGGCGGACCCCGACTGGCTCGGCACCCTCTCGCCCGACCGGAGGCTTGCGATCGTCACTCCTCCCGCCAGGCGCGGGAGGCCCTTTGCTTTCGGCGTCGAGCGGCCGGGCGGCGGCGCGCTCGAGCGATACGCCCGCATCGACGGCTGCTTCGGCGACGGTGTCTGGCTCCCGGCCGCCGTCTCGATCCAGTTCGCCGGCCGGACACGCTCGCTCGTCTATCAGTCCGGCAACTTCTGCGACGAGCCGTTCGCCAACCTCTACTCGGTCGCTCAGGACGGAAGCGGGCTGCGGCGGCTGACGAACGTCCAGGCCGAGGAGACGCAACCGGCCCTCTCGCCGGACGGCAGCGAGATCACCTACGTGTGGGCGAGCGCGACCGGTCTCGGCTGCAAGGGCTGCTCCGACGGGATCGGCCTCCTCGGGGCAGACGGCTCGGGCGGTCGCACGCTCACGCATCCGGAGGACTGCACCTTCGACGACTCGCCGACCTGGTCGCCGGACGGAGGCACGATCCTTTACTCGGAGTCCGGCTGCGACAGCGCGCCGGAGCTCTTCACGATCTCGGCGGCCGGAGGAACGCCGCACGATCTCGGGATCGCCGGCCAGAGCCCGGCGTGGGGGCCGTCGCGCATCGCGTACGTCGGGAGCGAGCAGTCCGACCACGGGCTCTGGACGGCGAACCCGGACGGAAGCGACCAGCGGCTCGTTGCACAGAGCGGCGCCCTCCCCGCCTGGTCCGCGGACGGCCGGCTCGCATACGTCACCGGCGCGGGAAACCTCACGGTCGTCGTCGACGCCACCCAGGTGAAGCTCCCGTTCGCCAGGGTGACCTCGCTCGCGTGGTCGCCCGACGGCACGCGCTTCGTCGTCGTCGCCCGGAAGACGAAGACGGGCCCCTCCGACGTCTACACGGTGAGGCCGGACGGAACCGACCCTGTCCGGCTGACCAGGAACTACGGCGCTGTCGGCGCCGGTGGGGCCTGAGCTAGCCCGCGGGCCCGCCGGCGCTCTCGCCGGCGTCGTCGCCGTTCTGCTCGCGCTCCCGGAGGAAGCGCGTCAGCTCGGCCGCGAGGCTCTCACCGGAAGGAAGCTCCTCGGCGGCCTCCATGAGGTCGACCCGGCGCTCGAGCTCCTCCACGTAGGCCGCGGTCTCGGCATCGGAGGCGACCGCGTCCGTCACCTGCTCGGCGTACTCCTCCGCCGCCTGCTCGAGCTCGGCGACGTCGATGTCCGCGCCGACGAGCTCGCCGAGCCGGCGGCAGAGCGCGAGCGCCGCGCGAGGGCTCGGGGCGAGCGAGACGTAGTGCGGCACGGCAGCCCACAGGCTCACCGAGGGGATCCCCTCCCGCCTGCAGGCGTCGAGCAGGACGCCGACGATGCCGGTCGGCCCCTCGTAGCGGGACGGCTCGACGCCGAGCTCCGCCACGAGCGACGGATCGCTCGCGGCTGCGCTCACCGGGGCGGGCCGCGTGTGCGGCACGTCCGCGAGCAGCGAGCCCAGCGTGACGACGAGCTCGACCCCGAGATCCTGCACCAGCTCGAGCACGAGCCCCGAGTACGTCTTCCAGCGGAGGTTGGGCTCGACGCCGAGCAGGATCACGGCGTCGCGGTCAAGGCCCGGGATCGGGGCGTGGAGGAACGTGTTCTCGGGCCATTCGAGCTTTCGCGTGAGACCGTCCTCGAGCGAAACCTGGGGGCGTACCGCCTGAAAGTCGTAGAAGTTCTCCGAATCGATCTCGGCGAACAGCTCCGCGCCCCATTGCTTCGCGAGATAGCCCCCGCCGAGGGTCGCGCCCTGGCCGCCGTCGTTCCAGCCCCGGAAGGCCGCGACGAGGACCGGGCTGCGGAGCTCCGGCCGCGAGGAAACGCTCAGCTCCGACATTTGTCCAGTCTAGTCGGCCCTGATCGGGCGCCAGAGCCGCGCGGCCACCCCGACCGTCCAGCCGACGAGGCTCGCGGCGGTCGCGACGTGCAGCAGCACGAGCCACCAGGGGACGTCGCCGTACGTCCGGTACTGCACCTCGCCGATCGTCATCTGCGCGGCGAGGATCGCGAGCAGTCCCACGCAGCCGCGCAGCAGCCACGGATGAACACTGCGCCGGGTCCAGGCCCACACCGCGAGCGCAAGGAAGACGAACCCGAACGCGGCGACCGCGCGCACGTGCCAATAGACGGCGGGATAGAAGTGACCGAGCCGCGGCACGACCTGCGTCCCGGAGCTACCCGGGAAGCGCCCCGCCGCCGTCGCCGCCGTCCCGCTCACCGCGAGCACGACGACCGCGACCACGAGAACGAGCCCGCCGAGCCGTACGAGCCCCGGCAGCGGCGGCGCCCCGCCGCGAGCGAGACGCGACGCCTCGAGCAGCGTGAGCACCGCGAGCGAGACGAGCGTGAACGAGAGCAGGAGGTGCGTGATCACGAGGTATGGGTTGAGGTCGTAGTAGACCGTGATCGCGCCGAGCGGAGCCTGCGCGAGCGTCCCCACGAAGACGCCTGTCGCGAGCCGACGCCCGCGGCGCCCGAGGCCGCGAGTCAGCCATGCCGCGACGGCGAGAGCAAGCGTCGTGAAGATGGTGACCGCCGAGACGACACGGTTCCCGAACTCGATGTACGAGTGGTAGCTCTGCGGCAGTGCGTGCTGGTTCGTGCACGTCGGCCACTCGGGACACCCGAGCCCCGACCCCGTGAGGCGGACCGTCGCCCCCGAGGCGACGATGATCACGAGCACTCCGACTGCCGCGAGCGCGACGCGCCGGAAGACGACCGGGGAAACCGTCCGGGCGAGCCGGCGCGGCACCGCGGCCGATGCGGACCCCACATCCACGAACACGAGTTTAGACGGGCTTTTCCGGCGTTACCGCTCGAGCACGACGCCCGCTCCGTCCTCGACAGCGCCCACCCGCGCGAGGAAGAGGCCGGCACGCTCGAACTCGGCCTCCAGCGAGAGCGCCTGCTCGGCCGGCAGCGTCACGAGCAGCCCGCCCGCCGTCTGCGCGTCGTACGCGAGCGCGAGCAGCTCCTCGGGCACTCCGTCGCTGGAGACGTGGGCGCCGGCGAAGTCGCGGTTGCGCGGATCACCGCCCGTGCGGACGCCGTCGCGCGCGGCCTCGAGCGCGCCCCCGAGCGCGGGAAGCGCGGAAGCGCGAAGGCGGATGCGGACGCCGCTCCGCTCCGCGGTCTCGTGCGCGTGGCCGAGGAGACCGAAGCCGGTGACGTCGGTGACCGCATTCGGCGAGAAGGGACGCAGCACATCGGCGGCGCGGTCGTTGAGCGTCGTCATCCAGCGTGCCGCCTCGGTCACGTCGCCCTTCCGAGCGAGCACGAGCCCCGTGCCGAGCGGCTTCGTGAGGAAGACGGCGTCGCCGGGCCGGGCGCCGCTCTTGATCCAGACGCCGTCGGGATGGACGGTGCCGACGACGGCGAGGCCGTACTTCGGCTCGGTGTCGCGAATCGTGTGCCCGCCGGCGAGGATCGCGCCCGCGGCTCGCACCTGCTGCTCGGCGCCGTGGAAGACGGCGGCGACGAGGTCGGTCGCGAGCTCCTCGGGAAACGCCGCGACCGAGAGCGCGAGGAGGGGCGTCCCGCCCATCGCGAAGACGTCGTTGAGCGCGTTCGTCGCCGCGATCCGGCCGAAGAGCGCCGGGTCGTCGACGAGCGGCGGGAAGAAGTCGACGGTGAAGACGAGCGCCCGGTCGTCGTCGAGCCGGTAGACGGCGGCGTCGTCCGCCGGATCGAGTCCGACGAGGAGGTCCTCCGCCTCGGCGGGGACGAAGCCCTTGAGCAGCTCCTCGAGACGCGCGGCCGAGTACTTCGCGGCGCAGCCGCCGCCGACGGTCAGGCTCGTCAGTCCGGCGGTCTCCACGCCGTTTACTGTAGGCGCAATGGCTCGGGCTGCACTCGTCACGGGCGGCTCGTCGGGCATCGGGCTCGCGATCGCGCGGATGCTGCGCGACGAAGGCTTCGAGCTGACGCTCGTCTCCCGCCGGCAGGAGAAGGTGGACGCCGCGGCCGCCGAGCTCGGCGCGGCGGCCGTGGCGGCGAACGTCGCCGACGCGGACGACTGCAAGCGCATCGTCTCCGAGCACCGCGATCGGTTCGGCCGGCTCGACGTGCTCGTGAACTCCGCCGGCGTCGGAGTCGGAGGCCGCATCGAGGATCTGCCCGTCAAGCACCTCGACCTTCAGCTCGACGTCAATCTGCGCGGGCTCTTCCTCGTCACGCAGGCCGCGATCCCGCTCCTGCGCGAGTCGCGGGGCTGGGTCGTCAACCTCGCTTCGATCGCGGGCACGCTCCCGACGCCGGGGCTCGCGACCTACGGCGCCACGAAGGCCGCCGTGATCGCGCTCACCCGCTCGCTCAACGCGGAGCTCGACGAGGACGGCGTCCGGGCGATCGCCCTGTGCCCGGGCTTCGTCGACACGCCGATGGCGCAATGGTCGGGCATCGAGCCGGACGAGATGATCCGCCCCGAGGACTGCGCGGAGGTCGTCCGCATGTGCGTCCGCCTGAGCCCGAACGCCCGCATCCCGCAAGTTGTGATCGAACGCGCGGGTTCGGTCCAGGGCGACGCCTAGAGCTCGCCCGGCGTGCGGATGATCTTCCAGATCATGTAGAGGCCGAGCACGGCGGCGAGGCAAAAGCCCGCAATGCCGAGCCACTCCACCGAGTTCGCGCGCACGAGCAGCGACGAGGCGAGGAGCAGCGCGCCCACGATCATCGCGGCCCCGATCCGGTTCGCGATCGAGCGGAGGTTGTGCTCGAGCTCGTCCAGCCCGGTCGGGACGATCCCGATCTTCAGCGTGCCCTGCTCGAGCTCGGAGACGAGATGCCCGACGCGTCCGGGCAAACGGATGAGCGGGGCCAGCTGCGTGAACGCGTAGGCGGCAACGCGGTTCGGCTCGAGCCGATGCTCGACCTCCCGCGTCATCACCTCGAGCGACTGCTCCTCGATGAGCGCGATGGGGTCGAGCTCCGGATCGAGGAGCCTGGCGATCGAGTCGGCCTGCGCGAGCGTCTTGCCGACGAGGGCGAAGGAGGTGGGAAGCCGGATGTCCCGCCGGATCGCCGCCCGCTGCAGGTCTGCGACCGCCTGGCCGACCTCGAGCGAGGCGAGCGGACGGTGGTGGAAGCGCGGCAGCGTGCGGCGGACGTCCTGCAGGAATCCCGCCGGATCCGACCGCGCCGAGGTGAGCGACAGGGAGCCGACGAGGTCTGCGACGTCGTCGGCTCGATTCTGCGCGAGCGCGAGCAGCAGCAGCGCGAGCCCCGTCCTCGTGTCCTCGTCGAGCCGGCCGAGCAACCCGAAATCGAGGAGCGCAAGGCGTCCGTCGTCGGTGAGGAGCACGTTCCCGTGGTGCGGATCGGCGTGGAAGACGCCCTCGACGACGACCTGGAAGATGTACGAGCGAAAGAACTCACGCGCGAGCAGAGCCGCGCGCTCCGGCTCGAGTCCGTGCCCCGCCTCGATCTTGCCGCCGGCGATCCGCTCGAGGACGAGGGTGCGCTCGGTCACGTACGGCCGGATGACGCGCGGGACGACGAGCCCCTCGAACGGCTCGACAAGCGCCCGCACGAGTTCGGTGTTGTGCGCTTCCTCGACGAAGTCGAGTTCCGCACGGAGGTGGATCTCGAGCTCGTCGGCGAGCTCCTCGAGCTGGACCTTCCGTGCGGTTTCGAAGCGCTGAGCGGCGAAGCGCACGGTCGAGCGGAGCACGGCGAGGTCGAGATCGACCTGCTCGACGACCCCCGGCCGCCGCACCTTCACCACGACGTCCTGACCCGTCGCGAGCAGGCCGCGGTGCGTCTGGGCGATCGAGGCGGTCGCGAGGGGTTCCGGATCGAGGCTGACGAACGCGTCGCCGCCGAAGTCCTCCCGCACGACTGCCTCGATCTCCGGGAACGGGACCCGCGACACCTCGTCGACGAGCCCGCCGAGCTCCTCGATGTAGACGTCGGGCAGGAGGTCGGGACGCGAGGACAGGAGCTGCCCGAGCTTGATGAACGTCGTCCCGAGCTCCTCCAGGCCCCGACGGAACGCCTGCGCCCCCTCGCGCGTGGCTTCGCGGCGGCCGGCAACGCCGATCTCCGCCAAGATCCGCCGCAGCCCGCGTTGGTGTGCGACCCGCCCGACGCTCAGCGCGCGCCGAGCGCGCTCGAGTCGTGCGCCCACGAGGGCGTCATCCCACAGTTGACGAGACGGGAAACGCCGGTGCGGGTCGCCGCAGCAGAGGCTTGCTTAGAAGCCGCCGCCGTTGCTCATGCCGCCCCAACCGCCGTGGAAGCAGGCGAGGAAGTACGCGAAGAGCGACGCGATGAGCAGGAGATAGATGAACCGTGCCTTCGTCAAGTCGTCACCTCCTTCCGTTCCTAGAAGCGAACGTCCTGGAGAGCCTCTGCGGCATTGCGATAGAGCTCTGCCGCACGCTCGTGCTCCCCCCGGCGAGCCGCCAGATCGCCGCGCGCGATCCAGGCCGCGGCGCGGTGGCTGGCCGACCCGAGCTCACCGAAGCTGTTCTCTGCGGCGGTGAACGCCGCCTCGGCCTCGTCGAGCCGGCCCTGCTCGAGCAGAGCCCGGCCGAGCACGACCTGCGCATTGCCGCTCTCGTCGACGTAGTCGATGCGACCGTCGAGGAGCGCGAGCGCGTGGCGCGCCTGCTCCTCGGCCTGCTCGACGTCGCCCGTGCGCAGATGGACCTGCGCGAGGGACGAGACGGCGCGACCGGCGTCGGCGTCCTGACCTGCGTCGAGCGCGATCGAGAACGCCTCCTTGAGCAGCCTGATCGCGTCCTCCGTGTTTCCGAGCAGGAAGTTGAGTCCGCCGAGGTTGTTCGTCAGCTGACCGACATGCACGCGGTCGGCGAGCTCGGCATACGCCTCACGCGCCCGCTCGGCGTAGTTGCGCGCGAGCACCCAGCGGCCCTCGCGGTCGGCGACAAGCGAAGCCTGGAAGTACGCGGCGCCCACGGTGCGCAGGTCGTCGACGGCGTGGGCGAGCTCGAGCGCGCGCTCCACGTCCTCCTTGGCCGCCTCGTAGTCGCGCTGGATGAGCCAGCAGCGGGCGCGCCAGGAGAGGATGTTCGCCTTGAGGGCATCGCACGGCAGGCCCGAGCGATCGGCGAGGGTGAACGCCTCGTTGAGCAGGCCGAGAGCCGTCTGGATGCTGCTGAGCTGGAAGCGGCAACCGCCGAGCCGGAGCAGGACGTCCGCCCGCTCGACGTCGGAGAACGACTCGGCCTCGGAGATCGCGCGCGCCTCGTTCAGAACCACGAGGGCGGCGCGGTGGTCGCCGATGCGCATCATCGCGAGGCCGGTGCCGACGAGCGCCCGCACCTGCAGCTCCGGGACGCCGGTCGCGCGGGCCGCTGCAGGCAGCGGCTCGAATGCCTCGGCGGCCTCGACATCGTCGCCCGCCTCGTACAGCGCCTCCGCCCGAGTGAGTGCTCCTTCGAGCCGGGCGCGCTCGTCGGTGGCGACGCCGCTCGCGAGGAAGCCGGCATCGACCCCGAGGCGGTCGGCGAGCCATTCGATCGTCCCCGCCGTCGGGCGTGTCTTGCCGCGCTCGATCTGGGAGACGTACTCCTTGGAGAAGCGATCGCCGGCGAGCTCGCTCTGCGTCAGCCCCGCGGCGACGCGGAGCTGCCGGAGGCGTTCACCTAGGCGAACGCCCTCGGAGGTGGTGCGGCGGGCTGTGCGGCTGGCCGTGTCTCTCATGGGCATCTCTATCGGCGCGCTTAGTGAAGCGCATACTTCACTGAAGCGCAAGTCAGGCGGTTTGGGTATCCCTCGTTTGAGCGTATTCATCGCGAAATTCGGTCAACCATGCGAAACGCAGAATCACTTGACCGAGCTACTTGACGACCGCCGCCGACGCTCCTATAGTGAGCGCACCTTGCAACCAGGCCGGACGCCAGGCCGAGGTTCGCAGGGGGCGCGCCGGGAGCTCCCGGTACGGGACGGAAAGCGGATGGGCCGCAGATCCGCTTCCTATAACCCCACCGAGAGTGGCGCGCCTCTCGAGAAGGCCCTGGAGCCGCAGCCGGGGCCTTTTCATTTGGTCCGGGCTCGCGACCGCGAGCCCGGAAGAGGAACTGCGCGAGCCGGAAAGCGCGGTTTCCGGCTCGCTCCGTGCAGCTGCCGTTGCCCGCCCGCCGAGGCCGCTTCGCGGCGTCTGCGGGAGCGGGGATCGCCTCCGGCTAAGCCCGGCTCCGCCGCGGCTTAGCCTCCGGCCACTTGAGCTAGCCGCGGAGCCAGGACAGGCGCGCTGCGCGGATGGCGGACAGATCCTTGTCGTCCAGCAGGCCCACTCGGCGGCCGACCATGCCGAGGATGCCTCCCGCGAGCATGATCCACGCTTCCGCGTCGGCGTCTCGTTCCGCGGCGATCGCTCCGTCCGCCTGGCCGCGGCGGACCAGGTCCGCGACGAAGTCGTGCACCTCGCGCATGTGGCGGCGCAGGTGGCGCCGCAGCTCCGCATCCTCGGACGCCTCGCTCAAAGCCTGCACCCACAGCTCCGCGAGCTGCAGCTTCGGCGACCGGACGGAGATGTGCTCCTTGGCGATGGCCTCGACCCCGGCGCACGCGTCGGACGCCTCGTCGAGCTTTCGCTCCCAGGCCTCCCTGGTCTTTGCCCAGACGTGCTCGAGCCCCGCGAGGTAGAGCTCCCGCTTCGACGCGAAGTGGCGATAGAGGATCGGCTCCGAGACTCCGGCGGCGCGGGCGATCTCCGCCGTCGTCGTCCCGCGGTAGCTCCCGTCGGTGAAGAGGCGGATCGCGGTCTCGACGAGGTGCTGGCGACGTTCGGCGGCCGCCATCCGGGTCGCCGTAGCGCTCACGCGGCCATCTCCGCGATGTGCTCGCGGACGACCTCCGGCCGCGTCCGCACCGTGACGACCGCGACGACCGCCGCGAGGAAGGTGATCACCGCTCCGACGGCGAAGCCGGCGTGCAGCCCGTTGACGTAGTCCTGCGCGGCTGCCGGGCCCTTCGCCCCGTGCGGGACATACGCGGCGACGATCGCCCCCATGAGGGCGATCCCGAGCGAACCGCCGACCTGGCGGAAACTGTTGAGCACGCCGGAGCCGACACCGGCCTTGTCGACCGGCACGGCGCCCATCGCAGCCGACGTCATCGGCGACATCGTCATCGCCATGCCGATCCCGCCGATGACCATCGCCGGCAGCAGCGTCCAGAAGGTGGAGTCGACGGTGACGCGCTCGTAGAGCAGCAGCGAGCTGCCGACGAGCGTCATCCCGCCGCCCATCAGCCATCGCGAGCCCAGCCGGTCGGAGAATCTCCCCGCGAGCGGCGCGATCAGGATGATCAGCGTCGTCATCGGCAGGAACATCGCGCCTGCCTGGATCGGCGAGTAGTGGAGGATGTTCTGGATGTAGAGCGAGACGAAGAAGAAGACGCCGAACATCGAGAGCGAGACGAGCATCGCCACGACGTTCGCCCCGGTGAAGGCGCCGATCCGGAACAGGGACAGGTCGAGCATCGCCAGGCGCTGCCTGTGCTCGAGCAGGAGGAAAGCGACGAGAAGGACGGCGGCCATCGCGAAGAGGCCGAGAATCTCGCCTGACATCCACCCGTGACCGTTGCCCTCGATGAGCGCGTAGCTGAGGGAGAAGAGGAAGCCCATCGACGTGACGAGGCCCGGCAGGTCGATGCTCTGCTCGTGCGACGTGTCGCGCGACTCCCGGATCACGAGCAGCGAGACGAGGATCGCGAGCACGCCGACCGGGACGTTGACGAAGAAGATCCAGTTCCAGTTGAGCTTCTCGGAGATCAGGCCGCCGGCGAGCGGGCCGATCGCGAGCGCGAGGGCCGAGACGCCTGCCCAGATGCCGATCGCCGTCCCGCGCTGCCGCGGCGGGAACGTCGCGGTGACGATCGACAGCGAGGCCGGATTCATGAGCGCCGCCCCGACGCCCTGCACCGCGCGCGCGCCGATGAGGAAGCCGGCGTTCGGCGCGAGCCCGCAAGCGAGCGAGGACAGCGTGAAGATCGCGAGGCCGACGATGAAGATGCGCCTGCGGCCGAAGAGGTCACCGAGCTTGCCGCCGGTGATCAGTAGCGCCGCGAACGACAAGGCGTACGCCGTCACGATCCACTCGAGCGACGACAGCGACATGTGCAGGTCGCGCTTGATCGTCTGCAGCGCGACGTTCACGACCGTGTTGTCGAGCATGATCATGAAGAGGCCGAACGAGACGGCGAACAGCGTCCACCACTTGCGGTTCTCCTCTGCGGCCAGCGCGGCCAGTACCCGTGCCCTCACGTGCATCTCCTCCGGAAGTTAGCGCTCACTAGGTTAGCGGACGCTAACTTACCGCCGCTCGCTTAGAGTGGCGCCGTGAGCGACCTGGCGGGCCAGCGAGCGTTCGTGACCGGCGGTGGTCGCGGCATCGGCGAGAACGTCGCGCGCGAGCTCGCGGCGGCCGGGATGGAGATCGCCGTCAGCGGGCGGACCGCGGAGCAGGTCGAGAGCGTCGCGGAGGCGACCGGCGGCCGCGCCCTCGTGGGCGACGTCACGCGGCGCGAGGATGTCGAGCGGTGGTTCGCGGAGCTCGGCCCCGTCGACCTCCTCGTGGCGAACGCGGGCACAGGCAACCGCGGCGGCCCGCCGTGGGAGATCGCCGTCGACGAGTGGTGGCGGACGTTCGAGGTGAACGTGCTCGGCGTCCACCTCTGCTGCAGCGCCGCGATCCCCGGGATGCTCGAGCGAGGCTCCGGCCGGATCGTGATCGTCGGCAGCGGATCCGCCTACCTTCCCGGGCAGACCGAGACCGCGTACACGTCTTCGAAAGCCGCGATCTGCCGCTACGGCGAGACGCTCGCGAACGTGCTCCGCGACCGGATCCCCGTCTTCGTGATCAGCCCGGGGATGGTGCGAACCGCGATGACCGCCGACTTCCCGGACGACGCTGCGTGGACGCCCCCCGAATGCGCCCCGCGGCTCGTGCTCGCGCTCGCGTCAGGGGAGTTCGACGCGCTCGCCGGCCGCTATCTCCATGCGGAGCACGACCCGCCCGAGTCGCTGCGCGGCCGCATCGACGAGGTCGTCGCGGACGACCTCAACGCGATCAGGCTGCGCAGGTGACCCGCACGGTCCTCTGCTTCGGCGACTCAAACACATACGGCTCGGTCCCCGGCGAAGTCGGAGGGCGACACGGCCCGGACATCCGCTGGCCGGGCGTGCTGGCCCGCGAGCTCGGCGGGGGCTGGCGCGTCGTCGAGCCCGCGCGTGTTGCTCCTGGGGCTGCCGCGACTCGGCCCGACGCTGCCGCCGGATTTCGTCGCCGCCGAGGAGAAGGCCGCCGAGCTGCCGCGACATCTCGCGGAGCAGGCGGCGTGGCTCGGAGTCGACCGGCTCGATCTCTCCGAGGTCACCGCATACTCGGCGCTGGACGGGATCCACCTCGACATCGAAGGACACGCGGCGGTCGGTGAGGCAGTCGCGCAACGGGTGTCGGCAATGTTTTAGACTCTGAGGCGTAAACCTATGCGCCTCGCCCTCGCCCAAATCGACCCCGTCGTCGGCGACCTCGCCGGCAACAGCGAGCTGATCGTCTCGCAGATCGCCGCCGCGCGCGCGGCAGGCGCCGACCTCGTCGTCCTCCCCGAGCTCGCGGTCACCGGCTATCCACCCGAGGATCTGCTCCTGCGGCCGGGCTTCGTCCGGGCCGCGCGCGCCTCGCTCGAGCGCACCGCGGCCGAGACGGAGGACATCGTCGCGCTCGTGGGCGTGCCGCTCCACGACGGCGAGCTCTACAACGCCTGCGCTGTCTGCTCGCACGGCCAGATCATCGGCTGGGCGAAGAAGCGGCACCTGCCGAACTACGGCGTCTTCGACGAGAAGCGGTACTTCGCCTCGGGCCACGATCTCGCGCTCGTCGACGTGGCAGGCACGAACGTCGGCGTCACGATCTGCGAGGACATGTGGATCGCCGGCGCGCCGACGAGCGAGCTCGCCGCGGCGGGAGCCGAGCTCGTCGTCAACCTGTCGGCCTCCCCGTTCCACGTCGGGCGGGCACAGGAGCGCGAGGCCATCTTCTCGGCGCGCGCGCGGGAGAGCGGCGTCCGCGTCGCGCTCTGCAACACCGTCGGCGGCCAGGACGAGCTGATCTTCGACGGGCACTCGCTCGTGATCGAGACGGACGGCACCGTGCTCGCCCGCGCGCCGGGCTTCGAGGAGACGCTCTTCGTCGTCGACCTCGAACGGCCCGAGGAGGCGGGGATCGCGCCGTTCGACGACGACCTCGAGGAGATGCGGCGCGCGCTCGACCTCGGGCTCCGCGACTACGTCGGCAAGAACGGCTTCGAGGAGGTGGTCGTCGGCGTCTCCGGCGGGATCGACTCTGCGGTCACGGCCGCGCTCGCCGCCGACGCGCTCGGGCCGGATCACGTGCACTGCGTCTCGATGCCGTCGCGCTACTCGTCGGAGGGGACGCGAAGCGACGCGCGCCGGCTCGCGGAGAACCTCGGCTGCGACTTCAGGGAGCTTCCGATCGAGGCCGTGGTCGAGGCCTTCGCCTCCACGCTCGCCGAGCCGTTCGCCGGCCGCGAGCCGGACCTCGCGGAGGAGAACCTCCAGGCGCGGATCCGCGGCACGCTCCTGATGGCGCTCTCGAACAAGTTCGGCTGGCTGCTCGTGGCGACCGGGAACAAGTCGGAGCTGTCAGTCGGCTACGCGACGCTCTACGGCGACATGGCGGGCGGGTTCGCGCTGCTCAAGGACGTGTTCAAGACGGACGTGTTTCGGCTCGCCCGCCACCTGAACGACCGTGCCGGCCGCGAGCTCGTTCCGGCGTCGACGATCGAGCGCGCGCCGAGCGCCGAGCTGCGAGAGGCCCAGCTCGACGAGGACTCGCTGCCGCCCTATCCGGTGCTCGACGAGGTGCTCGAAGCCTATGTCGAGGAGGACCGCTCGCTCGACGAGCTGGGCGCCGACGGCTTCGATCCGGAGGTGGTCGCGCGGGCTGTGGCGCTCGTGGATCGCGCCGAGTACAAGCGGCGCCAGGCGCCTCCGGGAGTCCGGCTGCGGCCGAAGGCGTTCGGCCGCGACCGGCGGACGCCGATCACCAACCGCTGGCGGAGCTGACCGCTGCGTCGCAGCCGGCTAGTCCACGAGAAGTGCGAGCTCGCGGAACCAGCGCAGCCGCTCCTTCCACGGCACCGCGGCGTTCGCCGGCGACGTGGACGGGAGGACGAAGAGCTGCGTGTCGCCGAGCGTGCGCTGTTGCACGCCGAGCTCGGGTCGCTCGCCGAAGGCACCGCGGTACGCCTCCTTGCCGACGAAGGCGAACCACCGCGGACGTAGCTCGCGGGCGATCCGCTCGAGCCTATCGGCGGAGCCGGCGAAGTCCGAGCGCCGGAGGTCGCCCGACCCGGGTGTCGTCCGGTACGCCGCGTTCGTGACGCCGATCCCCTCCTCGAGCAGCGCGAACTGCTCGTGCGGCTCGTAGAGACGCGAGGTCAGGCGCGCGGCGTGGAGGAGGCGCCAGAAGTCGTTGCGCGGGTTCGCGAAATGCGCGCGGGCGGCTGCGGACACGCGGCCGGGGTTGATGCCGACGAAGACGACGCGAAGCCCGGACGCGAGGACGTCCGGCACGTCGCTCGGCGTCACGTCCTGCCGGGCCATGTCCCTCGGGCGAGCCACCTACTCCCCCAATGGGGGAGCGAGGCTTCCTTTGGGAACGGTACGCGACGAGCTGTCACGGCCGGGTCGCGTCTTCGTGCCGGATGTCGCGCGGGAGCTAGGCAGCCTCGGCGGCGGCCTCGGCCGCGTCGAGCTCGGCCGGAAACTCGTCCGTGCGGGCGTCGATCCGCGCCTCGAACTCGCGGCGAAGATCCTCGCCCGACACGCTCAACTCGTATCGCGGACGCCGCGGCTCGATCTTCACGATCGTCACCGTCGGGTCCCAGCCGCCGTAGCACCGGACGTAGCACTCCGCCTCGGACAGCGTACGCAGCCGTCGCACACGAAGCAGCGTACGACGCGGTCCGGACGGAGCCGAGCGCGCCGGGCAGCCGTGGTTGCACACCGATCTGAGACCATGCGGTCCGTGACTGTCAGGGCTAAAGAGCTGCGCTATGCGGTCGAGCTGACCGGCGGAGGTGAGTTCGCGGAAGAGCACGGCGTCCAGCTCGAGGCGCCGGCGGAGTGGTCGCCGGAGCACCTCCTGCTCGCGGCGCTCGTCCGCTGCTCGCTCAAGAGCCTCCGCTACCACGCACAGCGGAAGCGGATCGAGGTCCGCTCGCAGTCCGGCAGCGCCCGGACGCTGGTCACGAGACGGGAGACGGACGGCCGTTACGCCCTCGTCGAGACCGAGGTCGAGCTCGCCGTCGAGCTCGAGCCGGAACCGGAGCCGGCGGCTCTCGCCGAGCTCCTCTCGCTCGCAGAGCGCGACTGCTTCGTCGGCTCCTCCCTCACCGCGAAGCCGAGCTATCGGTGGGCGGTCAACGGGAGGGCGATCCACCCGTGAGCGGCACGCTGACGCCGCCGCAGGAGCGGCTCGACCGCGGCCACGACACCGACCTCGGCCGGCCCTGGCTCGTGATCGTCCTGAACGACGACCACAACACGTTCGAGGGAGTCGCCGCCGCTCTCTCGGCCATCATTCCGGGCGTCTCGTACGACGACGGCATGCGCCTGGCGAACCGGATCCACAACTCCGGGCAGGCCGTCGTCTGGTCGGGGCTCCGCGAGCAGGCCGAGCTCTACTTCGAGCAGCTGCGCGAGCGGAGGCTGACGTTGGCGCCGCTGGAGCAGAGCTGAATGGACGCCGCGACTCTCGACCTCGAAGCCGTGCGCGCACGCTTTCCTGCGCTCTCCTCCGGAGCGGTCTTCCTCGACGGGCCCGGCGGGACGCAGTGCCCGCAGTCGGTCATCGACGCGATCGCGGGCTACCTCCGCGACTCGAACGCGAATCTCGGGGGCGCCTTCGCCGCGAGCGGCCGCAGCGACGACCTCGTCGGGCGCTCGCACGCCGTCGCGGCGCGGTTCCTCGGCTGCCGGCCCGAGGAGACCATCTTCGGCCAGAACATGACGACGCTGAACTTTGCGCTCACGCGCGCCCTCGGCCGCACGCTCTCCGCCGGGGACGAGATCCTCGTCACCCGACTCGACCACGACGGGAACATCGCGCCGTGGCTCGAGCTCGCCCGGGACCTCGACCTCCGGGTCGGCTTCGTCGAGATCCACGAGGACACGCGCCTCGATCTCGACGACCTAGAGCGGAAGCTGACCGAGCGCACCCGTGTGGTCGCCTTCCCGCTCGCCTCGAACGCGTTCGGCACGACGCCCGACGCCGAGCGCATCGTCGAGCTCGCGCACCGCGCGGGAGCTCTCGCATGGGCGGACGCCGTCCACTACGCGCCGCACGGCCCCATCGACGTCGCCGAGCTCGGCGTGGACGTCCTCCTCTGCTCGCCGTACAAGTTCTTCGGCCCGCACCTCGGCCTCGCCTACGGACGGGAGGAGCTTCTGCGCACGTGGCGGCCGTACAAGGTGCGGCCCGCGGCGGAAGAGCCCGTCGGCCACCGCTTCGAGACCGGGACGCTGGCGCACGAGCTGCTCGCCGGCTGCGTCGCGGCGGTCGAGTACGTGGAGGAGCTGGGCTGGGACGCGATCCGCGCACACGAGCACGCGCTCGGCCAGCGCTTCCTCGACGGTCTCCCCGACCGCTGCACGCTCTACGGGCTCCGGACGATGGAAGGGCGCGTCCCCACCTTCGCGTTCCGGGTCGCAGGCGTCCCGCCGCGCGCAGTGGCGGAGCGGCTCGCGGAGCGCGGCATCGCGGTCTGGGACGGCGACTACTACGCGGTCGAGGGGATGGACCGGCTCGGCCTGCAGCCCGAGGGAGCCGTCCGCGCCGGCTTCGTCCACTACAACACGCTCGACGAGGTGGACCGGCTGCTCGACGCGCTCTAGGCCGCGTTGTCGGCCTTCGCCGCCTTTGCCGCAGCGGCCCAGCGCGGGTCGTGGCGGCGGATCCGGTCCGGCTCGCGCCCGCGGGACTCGGCGAGCTCGACCGTGAGTCGCTGGAACAGGACGATGTCGACGACGGGATGGCGCGTTGCGACGAGCGTCACGTCGCAACCCAGCTCGCGCAGCGCCGCCGCCGCCGCGCCCGCGCGCTCGGCCGCCAGTCCCTCCCCTTCGAGGATGAACGCGCGCACCGACTCGTCCACCGCGGCGAGGTAGCCGTGCAGGAGCTGCTCGGTCTCGTACGCCTCGGCGGCGACCCAGGCGCCTTCGCGCAGCTTCAGCACCGCTTCGTGGGCGGTCGCGAGCTCGCGGCCGGCCCCGGCAACGACGAACCGCTCCTGCTCCCCCACCTCCGGCAACGGCGCGGCGAGCGCGGCCTCGACCGCCGCCGGCAACCAGGCGACGTCCTCGCCCAGCAGCGCGGAGATCGCGGTGACGGCGCAGGTGTAGCTCGCGGTGTGGCACCAGCTCTCCTCGATCTCCGGCGTGCAGACGACGACCTCGTCGCAGAGCTCGGCGATCGGCCCGTCCGCCTTCCCGGTCACGAGCCAGCGCGGCCCGCGCCATGCCTGCGCCGCGGCGAGCGTGAGCGGCGTCTCGCCCTCGTGCGAGACGAGCACGAGGAGATCGGCATCGCGCTCGGGCCGGAGGACGAGCTCGAGCGCCTGCACCGCCTCGCCGCCGGTCATCGCCGCGTGAAGGGACGTGCCGCACCCCGTGAAGAGGATCCGCGCGCCGTCGGGGAAGCGCTTCCCGGCGGGCACCTGCGACAGCCAGTCCGGCTGCGCAGCGATCGCCCGTCTCGTCTCCTCGCCCTGCACGGAGGTAGGTCTATACGATCGAAGGGGGTGACGATGTTCCAGCGAGACATGCTCGACAACGGCCTGCGCGTCCTGACGGCCGATCTGCCGTATGCGCAGTCGGTCGCCGTGATGATCATGTTCGCCGCCGGCTCCCGCTACGAGACGGCGGAGACGAGCGGGATCGCGCACTTCGCCGAGCACATGTTCTTCAAGGGGACCGAGCGGCGCCCGAGCGCGCGCGAGATCTCGGGCGAGATCGACGCGATCGGGGGCGAGTTCAACGCGTTCACCGGCAAGGAGAACACGACCTACTACGTCAAGTGCGCGGCCGAGCACCGGGACGTGGCGCTCGACGTCCTCGTCGACATGCTGCGCAACTCCCGCTTCGCCGAGGCGGAGATCGAGCGGGAGAAGGGCGTGATCATCGAGGAGATGAACATGTACTACGACACCCCGCGCGACTTCATCGGCGGTGTCTACGAGGGGCTCCTGTGGGGCGACCAGCCGCTCGGCCGCGACATCATCGGCCGCAAGGAGACGATCCGCGACGCCTCGCGCGACACGTTCATGGGGTACCTCGACCGCTGGTACAGGCCCTCACGGACGGTGCTCGGGGTCGCCGGGCGGATCGGCGACGGCCTCCTCGAGCGAGCCCAGGAGCTGCTTGGCGACCTCGCCGATGCCGACACCGGGGAGCCGGAGCCGACGGCGCCGTACGCGAACGGGCGCGTCCGGGTCTCGACGAAGCAGTCGGAGCAGGCGCACGTGATCCTCGGGGTGCCCAGCCGTCCGCTCGGCGATCCCGACCGGTACGCGATCCAGCTGCTCGCTACCGCCCTCGGCGGCGGGATGTCCTCGCGCCTCTTCACCGAGGTCCGCGAGCGGCGCGGACTCGCCTACTACGTGTACGGGCTTAACCACAGCTACACCGACGCGGGCACGCTCTACTCCCAGGCGGGCGTGGACATCGCCCGGATCGACGACGCCGTGTCGACGATCGCCGCCGAGCTGCGCAAGATCGCGGCGGAGCCGCTGCCGGCGGACGAGCTCGAGAAGGCGCGGAACTTCACGAAGGGCCGCTTCGTCCTCCAGCTCGAGAGCCCGCAGGGCCTGATGATGTTCGGCCTCCGCAAGGAGGTCCTCGAGCAACGGCTCCCGGATCCCGACGAGGTCGTACGCGGCATCGACGCGGTGACGAGCGACGACGTGGCCCGGGTGGCGACGGACCTCATCGCCTCCGACCGCCTACGCCTCGCCGTGATCGGCCCGTTCGACGATCCGTCGCGGTTCGAAGCGCTGCTGGACGGCTAGCTCAGCGGCCGGAGCGGTCGGCGTCGAGCTTCGCCTGCGCTCGCTCGGCCAGGTCGCGCGGACGCTCAATCCGCTCTTTTGGACACGCCGAGCCGATCGTGCCCCGGCGTGTTCAAAAGGACGGGCGGCGGCGCCTTCGCAGGTCGGCGGTCCAGTTGGCACCTGGCCCGGATTCGCCCGTTGGAGTGCCTTCAACCTCCGCAGCCGCTCGTACGCGAGGTTCTAGCATTCGCCGCGGACGGCTTCGACCCTCTACAGGGTGAGCGAATCCAGATCCGCCTCGATGTGCTGCGCGTCCTTCGGGTTCGCGATCTTCGCGGTCTCGGCCCGCGCGAGCTCGAGGTGACGGCGCGCCTCCTCAGGCGCTCCGGCGGCCGCGTGGGCACGAGCGAGCGCCTCGTGTGCGGCGGCGAGATCGAAGTCCTCCATCTCCTCGCTGTGGCCCTCGACGAGATCGAGGCAGCGGCGGGCGTGGTGGAGCGCACCCTCCGGCTGCCCCGCGAGCGCATGCACGCGGGAGCAGAGCCAGTGCGAGCGGGCGCGATTGGCCGCCGTGTGCGGCCCGTGGAGCCAGTGGTAGGCGGAGGCATGAGCCCGGTGGAGCATCTCGTCGTCCTCGTCCGGCGTCCGGTCCTCGCGCGCGATGAGCGTCCAGGTCCCGTTGTAGAGCTCGACGCCGAGCCGGCGATGCTCCTCGGGTGTCACGCCGCGATCCTACGCGGCGAGGAGCGGGCCCGAGATCGCGATCTCGGGCCCGCGTAGTTCCGCTTACTGGCTAGGCCTCGGCCTCCTGGACCTTCTCGTCGGAGGCCCGCTTCGCGATCTCGTCGACGACGGTCGGGTCCGCGAGCGTCGTGGTGTCGCCGAGCTGCCTGTCGTTCGCGACGTCCCGCAGCAGGCGGCGCATGATCTTGCCGCTGCGGGTCTTGGGCAGCTCCGGCGTGAAGACGATGTTCGCGGGCTTCGCGATCGGCCCGATCTTCTGCGCGACATGGTCGCGCAGCTCCTCGAGCTTCTCGACGGAGCCCTCGCCTCCACCCTTCAGCGTCACGTACGCGACGATCGCCTCGCCCGTGACCGAGTCGGCGCGTGAGCAGACGGCCGCCTCCGCGACCTCCTGGTGGTCGACGAGCGCCGACTCGACCTCGATCGTCGAGATGCGGTGCCCGGAGACGTTCATCACGTCGTCGATCCGGCCGAGCAGCCAGTAGTCGCCGTCCTGGTCGATCCGGGCGCCGTCGCCCGCGAGGTAGATGTCCTCGTACTTTGACCAGTACGTGTCCCGATAGCGCTGGTCGTCGCCGAAGATGCCTCGCAGCATCGCCGGCCACGGGCGCTTGAGGACGAGATAGCCGCCCCCTCCGGGCCCGACCTCGTTCCCCTGCTCGTCGTACACCCCCGGCACGACACCGGGGAACGGCTGGGTCGCCGAGCCCGGCTTGAGCGTCGTGACACCCGGCAGCGGCGTGATCAGGACCATCCCGGTCTCGGTCTGCCACCAGGTGTCGACGATCGGAGTCCGGTCGCCGCCGATGTGCTCGCGGTACCAGATCCACGCCTCCGGGTTGATCGGCTCGCCGAC
>JAICSH010000025.1 GCA_025936995.1 Thermoleophilia bacterium
CGCGAGGATGCGTAGCTCGATCTGCGAGTTGACGGCCGAGATGAGGCGCGCGCCCTGCTCGGAGACGAACGCCGAACGGATCTCGCGGCCGAGCTCGGTGCGGATCGGGATCGACTGGAGGTTCGGGCTCGTCGTCGAGAGTCGCCCGGTCGCCGCGACGGTCTGGTTGAACGTCGTATGCAGGCGCCCGTCCTCGCCGATCATCTCTGGGAGTGGCTGGAGGTACGTGTTGAGGAGCTTCGAGAGCTCGCGCCACTCCTCGATCACCGCCACGATCTCGTGCTCGGCCCGGATCGCGCGCAGCACCTTCGTGTCGGTCGAGTAGCCGGTCTTGCCCTTGCGGCCGGGCGTGAGCTCGAGCTTCTCGAACAGGATGCGCCCGAGCTGCATCGGCGAGCCGAGCACGAACTCCTCGCCGGCGAGCTCGTAGGCGCGCGACTCGAGCTCCTCGACGCGGTCGGCGAGGCGCGCCGTGATCTCCCCCATGCGGTAGGTGTCGATGCGGACGCCCGCCTCCTCCATCCGGCGGAGGACGCCCACGAGCGGCATCTCGACGTCGCGGTAGAGCGGTTCGGCGCCGCGCTCGCGGACGCGGTCGAGCAGCGGCTCGCGCAGGCGCAACGTCACGGCCGCGTGGCGGACGAGGCGCGAGGTCTCCTCCTCCGCCTCGGGCTCCGGCTTCGCCTCGACTGCGTATTCGGCCTCGAGGTCGTCGAGGAGGTACTCGCTGCGCGCAGGCTCGATCAGGTACGCGAGGATCATCGTGTCGTCGGCGGCCTCTACGCGCAGTGCCTTGGCGTCGTGGGCGACGAACGTGCCCTCGAGCCGCTCCGGCCGAAGCGCGACGACCACCTCGTCGCCGAGCGCAACGGCGACACGCCCTTCGTCCGCCGCGATCCCCGCGATCGAGTCGACCCGCGGCGGCACCTCGCCCTCCCGCCAGGACACTGTGGTGCCGGCCGAGATCCGCTCGCGCGCCGGAACCGCCTCGTCGAGATCCTCGACCCGCCCGAGCAGCGCCCGGAACTCGAAGCGGCGGAAGGTCTCGCGGAGCTCGGCGCGGTCGGGCGGCGCGAGGACGAGCTCGGCGGGATCGCTGTCGACGTCGAGGTCGCGGCGCATCGTCGCGAGCACCTTCGCCGCGCGCGCCTGGTCGGCGAACTCCGTCAGGTTCTTCCGCCGCGCCGGCGAGAGCTCGTCGACGTGCTCGAGCACCTCCTCGAGCGACCCGTACTGCGCGACGAGCTGGCCCGCGGTCTTGTCGCCGATCCCCGGGACGCCCGGGATGTTGTCGGACGTGTCGCCCTTGAGTCCGATGAAGTCAGGGATCTGGTCGGGCCGGATCCCGTAGCGGGCCTCGACGCGCTCGGGTGTGTAGACGTTGACGTCGCTCACGCCGCGCGGCGTCATCATCAGACAGACGTTCTCCGAGACGAGCTGGAACGCATCCCGGTCGGTCGAGACGACGCAGGTCTTGATCCCGGCCTCGTCGGCGCGGGTCGCGAGCGTCGCGATCACGTCGTCGGCCTCCCAGCCCTCGAACTCGAGGTTCCGGTAGCCGAACGCCTCGACGATCGGCCGGAAGTGCGGGAACTGCTCGCGGAGGAGATCCGGCATCGGGCGGCGGCCTTCCTTGTAGACGACCTCGACCGCTTCGGCCTGCGCCGCGCGGTGCACCGGACGCGTGTCCCAGGCGACCGCGACGCCCTTCGGCCGGTAGTCCGAGAGGAGCTTGAAGAGCATGTTCGTGAAGCCGAGCAGCGCGCCCGTCGGGAAGCCCTCGGTCGTCGCGAGCTCCTCCGGCAGCGCGAAGAAGGCCCGGTAGGCGAGGTTGTTGCCGTCGACGAGGAAGAGCTCGGAGTCGCGAGCCGGCGCGTCGTTGAGGTCGAGCTCGGCCCCCGTGAGCGTCTTCGGCGACATCTCTGCGAGTGTACGGCCCGGTGAATTCCAACCCAGCGGGGATCGTCCCCTTTGCAGAGAAGCACCTGGACGCGGCGGCCGAGATGCTGGCGGCGCGGCACGCCCGGCATCGCGAAGCCGAGCCGCTGCTGCCGGCAGAGGTCGACTTCCGCGCCCAGGTCGAGAGCGAGTGGTCGGTGGAAGGCGCGAGCGGCGTCATCTCGCCTCACGGCTATCTCCTCGGGCGGCCGGCGCACGGATGGTTCACGGTCGGCATCGGCGGCCACGCGGTGGACGGCGACCGCGAGCACGCCCGCGACCTCTACGCGGCGGCGGCGCAGCGCTGGGTCGACGCCGGCCGGACGCAGCACGCGATCTATCTCCCGTCGTCCGACGAACCGCTCGTCGACGCGTGGTTCCGCCTGAGCTTCGGCGCCTCCGGCGTCTTCGCCATGCGCGAGACGGCATCGGAGGAGCCGTTCGACGGCGACGTGACGATGCGCCCGGGCGGACCGGACGACTTCGGCACGGCGGCGCGGCTCGAGATCGCGATGCACGAGGCGATGGAGCCGCCGCCGAGCTTCTCCGACATCCCGCTCAAGAGCCCCGAGGAGACCGAAGCGGAGTGGCGCGAGGACGACTTCTCGCCGTACGAGCTCTTCGTCGCCGAGCGAGACGGCGGTGTCGTCGGCCACCTCCTCCTCTACCGGCGCCCACACGACCTCCGCGTCCCTGCCGGTTCGATCGACCTCGCGCAAGCCTCGACCTACCCGGACGCACGCGGCACAGGAGTCGGGCGGGCGCTGACCGCCCACGGGATCCGCTGGGCATACGAGAACGGCTACACGGCGATGACGACCGACTGGCGGATGACGAACCTGTGGGCATCGCGCTTCTGGCCGAAGCGCGGCTTCCGTACGACGTTCCTGCGGCTCTACCGCTCCATTCCCTAGTGGCTCGCGTTCCGCTGCTCTCGGGCACGCGCCTCGTCGTGGCCTCCGCGCCCGCCGACGCGCGTGTGTTGCGCCCACCGCCTCCCGGCCGCGGCACCGATGTCGACGCGGCGACGCGCGAGGCGCTGCGCTTCCCGCTCGACGGCCCACCTCTCGCGGAGCTCGTCAAACCCGGCTCGCGCGCAACCATCGTCGTCGAGCCGCCGGCGTTGCCGATCGCGGGCGTCCTCCTCGATCCGCGCCGGCAGGCGATCGCCGCCGTGAGCGAGACGCTCGAGGAGCTCGGCGTACCGAGCGCGCACCAGACCCTGCTCGTCGCCGGCGGGCTCGCCCGCCGCGCCGGCCGGGCGGAGGCGGCTGCGCTCGTCACGCCGGAGTTTCGCCGCCGCTTTCACGGCAGGCTCGCGGTGCACGACGCGGCAGACCCGGCGCTCGCCGGGGTTCCGGAGGGCTCCCCGCGCGTGCGTGTCGCGCGCGAGCTCGTCGAGACCGACCTAGTGGTCGTGGTCAGCGCCGCGGAGACCGTCCTCCACGGCGGGCCGGCGTCGCTACTCGCCGCCGCCGACGCCGAGACGCAGCGCCGCGCCTCCGCGGAATCGCTGCTCGTGACCGGAGGCTCGGAGGGCTGGCGGCTCGCGACCCTCGTCGAGCAGGCGCTGACCGCGCGCGTCCCGCTCTTCGGCGTGTCGCTCGTCCTCAACCACCCGCAGTTCACCGGGCCGCTTCGCGGCTACCCCTACGAGCTCGAGGCGGTGGACAGGATCGCGCGGTCGCCGCTGCGCCACGCGTTCGCCGTCGCCCCGGAGCCGGTGCGGCGCCGCGTGCTGCGCTCGTTGCGGGGGACGGGCACCGCGGCGGCGGTGCTCGCCGGTCCTCCCTCCGTCGCACACGCCGAGGCGCTGCTCCGCGCGATCGAGCTGCGTCGCGCCGGACTCGACGAGCCGCTGGACGCGCTCGTGATCGGGATCCCGGCGACGACGCCCTTCCTGCCGCGCGAGAAGCCGAATCCGCTCCTCGCGGCCCACCTCGGCCTCGCCCACGCGCTCGGTCTGTGGCGGGACGCCTTCCCCGTCGCGGAAGGCGGCATCGTCATCCTCGTCCACCGCTTCCGGCGGGTCTTCGCGCGGCCGACACAGCAGCCGTACCACGTCTTCTTCCGCTCCGATCCGATAGCCCGCGACGCGGACCTGCTCGCCGCCGCGGAGGAGGGGGTCTCGGCCGACGCACGCGCGGTCGAGGAGTACCGGGCGGGCCGCACGGTGCACCCGCTGCTGCCGTTCCGCGACTGGGAAGCCTGCCGCCCCGCGCTCGACCGGCTCGGCGCGGTCTACGTCGCGGGCGCGCGCGACGCCGCCGCCGTCCGGCAACTCGGCTTCGTCCCTATCGGTGGGATCGGCGCGGCCCTCCAGATGGCCCGCGGCCACCGCGGCCACGACGCACGCATCGGCTTCCTCCTCGCGCCGCCCTACTTCCCGCTCGCCGTCCGCGAGCCTCGCGATTCGTAATCAGATGTGCAACGGATTAGGATCGAAGCCCCCGCACACGCCGCCAGCCGCAACGCGGGGCCGGCACGGGGGCGCCGGTCGTCGAGGAAAGGACGAGCATGAGCATGAGGAGACTGGGGAGCTTCTTGCTCCTCGCGGGGGCCACCGCGGTGCTGGCAACCGCCGCCGCGAGCGCACACACGCTCACGGGTAGCCACGCAAACGGACTGCCGAACACCTGCAGCAAGCCCGTGGGCAACGGAAAGTATGTGATCGCCAGCGACTTCCCGCTTCAGGGATCGCTGCGCCCGCTCTCGGTGCAGATGTCCCAGGCGATCAAGTTCGAGCTGAAGCAGATGCACTACAAGATCGGCAAGTATACGGTGCAGTACGTCAGCTGCGACGACTCGACCGCGGCCAAGGGCTCGTGGGATCCGCAGACGTGCACGAACAACGCGAACAGCTACAAGTCCGTCTCGAACCTGCTCGGGGTGATCGGGACGTACAACTCCGGCTGCGCCGAGATCATCGCGCCGATCCTCAACCGCGCTCCGGGCGGCGGGATCCCGATGATCAGCCCGGCGAACACGTACGTAGGCCTGACGAAGGCGAGCGGCGTCGCCGGCGAGCCGCAGAAGTACTTCCCGACGGGCAAGCGCAACTACGCCCGCGTGGCCGTGCCGGACAACTTCCAGGGCGCGGCGGATGCGCTGTACCTGAAGCAGAAGCACATCAAGAGCGTCTACATCCTCAACGACGCCGAGGCGTACGGACTCGGGATCGCGAACAACTTCCAGCGGGCCGCGAAGAAGCTCGGGATCAGGGTGCTCGGCAACTCGAAGTGGGATTCGAACCAGCCGAACTACCAGTCGCTGTACCAGGGGATCGCCTCGAAGCACCCGCAGTCGATCTTCCTCGGCGGCATCGTCTCGAACAACGGCGGCCAGCTGATCAAGGACAAGGTGTCCGTGGTCGGCAGCAACTCCAAGGTGCTCCTGCTCGCGACCGACGGGTTCAACGACTCGGCGACCGCGAAGGACGCCGGTTCGGCCGCGAACGGGATGTACGTCACCATCGGCGGCTCCGATCCGAACAAGCTGTCGAACCCGAGCGGAAGGGCGTTCGTGAAGGCCTTCAAGAAGGCCTACCACGCCAAGACGCTCGAGGCCTACACCGCATATGCGGCGCAGGCGACGCTCGTCCTCGCGAACGCGATCAAGCAGAGCAACGGTTCGCGGACGTCCATCGACAAGCACCTCTTCAACCAGAAGTTCCCGAAGGGGATCATCGGCTCGTTCAAGATCGACTCGACCGGCGACCCGACGCTCGCGGGCGTCACGGTCGACGTCATCAAGAGCGGTGCGATCAAGCCGCTGACGCTGATCAATCCGCCGCTGTCGCTCGCGAAGGCGGCGCTCGGCTGATCCGGTAGCCGAACGCGTTTCGTATGGGAACAGGCGTGGGGACGGCCGCGGCGTCAAGCAGGCGGCCGATCCTCGCGCTCGTTCCCCGCATCCGGTCCCGCGCCGTCACGGCGCTCGGAATCCTGCTGCTCGGGCTCGTCGCGTTCTGGCTCGTCGAGAACGCCGTCCACGACATCGGCCAGTTCGGGCTCGTCACCCTCAACGGCATCACGAACGGCTCGATCTACGCGCTCGTCGCGATCGGCTACACGCTCGTCTACGGGATCCTCGAGCTGATCAACTTCGCGCACGGCGACGTCTTCAGCTGGGGCGCGATGATCGCCTACAGCGTCGCCATCAGCTGGCTCGGCGCGGACAACCATTCCGGGATCGAGCTCTTCGGCATCCTCGCCGTCGCCCTCCTCTGCGCCGGCGCGTTCTGCGCGACGCTCAACGTTGCGGTCGAGCGAGTGGCGTACCGCCGGCTCCGCAACGCTCCGCGCCTCGCGCCGCTCATCACGGCGATTGGGATGTCGTTCGTGCTGTCGAACGCGATCGCCGTCGTCTACGGCTTCAACTACGTGAGCAGCGAGCCGCTGCTCTCGCGCCGCGCACTCTTCACGATCGAAGGCCAGTCGTACGGCTGGGACAAGCTGATCGTGCTCCTGATCACCGTCCCAACCCTCATGAGCCTGATGGTCGTGGTCAAGCGGACACGGTGGGGGAAGGCGATGCGCGCCACCGCGCAGAACCGCGACGCCGCCAGGCTGATGGGCATCGACGTCGACCGGGCGATCGCGTTCGCCTTCGGCATCGGCGGCGCGCTCGCGGGCATCGGCGGCTTCGTCTACCTCGTCTACTTCACGCAGGGCCGCTTCGATCTCGGCTTCCAGATCGGCCTCTTCGCCTTCACGGCCGCCGTCCTCGGAGGCATCGGGAACATCCTCGGCGCCGCACTGGGCGGCTACCTGATCGGGTTCATCGAGAACTACAACAGCGGGCTGACCTGGCACGCGCCCGGCCCGAGCTGGACGGAGTCGCTCATCTTCATCCTCCTGATCCTGATCCTCGTGTTCCGGCCGCACGGACTGCTCGGCGAGGAGCTGAGCACTCGATCGTGAGGAGCCGCCTGCGATTTCCCTCTGTGCCGCCGGCGACGAGGACGCGCCTCGAACGGGCGCTTCTCGCCGTCTGCTTCTGCACGCTCGCGCTCTATCCATGGCTCTACTCGAACTACCTCTCCACCACCCTCACGCAGTGGCTCCCGGACACGTCGACGGCGTTCGTGATCCTCGCGTTCACCGTCATGGGGCTCGGCCTCAACTTCGTCGTCGGCTACGCGGGGCTCCTCGACCTGGGCTACGTCGCGTTCTTCGCGGCTGGCGCCTACGTCGCAGGCTGGCTCGCGTCGGAGCAGTTCGCGAACGCCGGCTCCGTCGTGTTCGGCGGCACCGTCCTGCCCAAGACGCCCGGCATCCACCTCTCGCCCTGGCTCGTGCTGCTCGCGGCGGCGCTCTTCTCGGCGCTGCTCGGCGTCGTGATCGGCGTCCCGACCCTGCGCCTGCGCGGCGACTACCTCGCCATCGTCACGCTCGGATTCGGGGAGATCATCCCGCAGTTCGTGCGCAACGGCGACAACCTCGGCGGCTTCAACCTCACCAACGGCGCCTTCGGGATGAACGGCATCGACGGCCTCGGCTTCGGCAACACCGTGCACCACGCGATCCACACGCTGCCGTCGAACTTCCTCAACGAGCTCGACTCGCGCTGGTACTACTGGACGGCGCTCGCCCTCGTGGTCGTCACGATCGTGACCTCCTTGCTCCTGCGCGACTCGCGGCTCGGGCGGGCCTGGATCGCGATCCGCGAGGACGAGGACGCGGCGGCGGCGATGGGCGTGCCGCTCATGCGGACAAAGACGCTCTCCTACGCGATCGGCGCGTTCTTCGGCGGCGCGGCCGGCGCCATGATCACGCTTCAGGCGGGCGCCACCTCGCCCGACGCCTTCAGCCTCCAGGTGTCGATCTTCGTGCTCTGCATGGTCATCCTCGGCGGGATCGGGAACGTATGGGGCGTCACGCTCGGCGGGATCCTCCTCGCCTACGTCAACTACAAGGGCCTGTTCGCCGCCGGCAACACGTTCAACTCGACCTTCGGCACCAACGTCGACATCTCCCAGTACGCGTACCTGATCTACGGCGTCGCGATCGTCCTGTTCATGCTCGTCCGGCCCGAGGGGCTGATCCCGAGCGCCCGGCGGCGGGCCGAGCTGGTCGAAGAACCCGAGGAGGAGAACGTCGGGGCGGAGGCCTCGCCGGCGTGACCGCCGAGCTGCTCGTCGACGCCCGGGCGATCCGCAAGGAGTTCGGCGGGCTGGTCGCGTGCAACGACATCGACTTCACGGTCGAGCGAGGCGCGATCGTGAGCCTCATCGGCCCCAACGGCGCGGGCAAGACGACGTTCTTCAACATGCTCACCGGCGCCTACACGCCGACGTCGGGCGAGATCGTCTTCGACGGCCGCGACATCGTCGGCCTTCCGCAGCACAAGATCACCGCCCTCGGCATCGGCCGGACGTTCCAGAACATCAGGCTCTTCGGCGCGATGACCGCGCTCGAGAACGTGCTCGTCGGCATGCACTCCCGGCTCAGGAGCGGCCTCTTCCGAAGCCTCGCGCGGACGCCGCTGCAACGTCGCGAGGAGAAGGACGGACGGGCGCAGGCGCGCGAGCTGCTCGCGTACTGCGGGCTCTCCCCCCGCGCCGAGCAGCAGTACGCGCGGCACCTGGCCTACGGCGACCAGCGGCGTGTCGAGGTCGCGCGAGCCCTCGCGACGAATCCGAAGCTGCTGCTCCTCGACGAGCCGACCGCGGGGATGAACCCGAAGGAGACGATCGCCTTCGTCGACTTCGTGCGGAAGGCGCGCGAGGAGCGCGGGCTCACCGTCCTCCTGATCGAGCACGACATGCGGGTCGTCGTCGAGGTCTCCGAGCGGGTGACGGTGCTCGACTACGGCGAGAAGATCGCCGAGGGCACGCCCGATGAGGTCACCGCGGACGAGCGCGTGCGCTCGGCGTACCTCGGAACGAAGCCGGTGTCGTGAGCGCAAACGGCGGCGATCCGCTGCTCGAGCTGGAGGACGTCCACGTCTTCTACGGGGCGATCCACGCGCTGAAGGGCGTGTCCCTGCGGGTCGATCCGGGGCAGATCGTCACGCTGATCGGCGCCAACGGCGCCGGCAAGTCGACGACGCTGCGCACGATCTCCGGCCTGCTGCGGCCGCGGAACGGGTCGCTGCGCTTCGAGGGCAAGGACATCGTCCGCGCCAGCTCGCAGCGGATCGTCCGGCTCGGCATCGCCCAGGCGCCGGAGGGCCGCCAGCTCTTTTCCAGGATGACCGTCCTCGAGAACCTCGAGATGGGCGCCTTCCAGCGGCGCGACCGCAGCGAGATCACATCCGACCTCGAGCGCGTCTACGAGCTCTTTCCCCGCCTCGCCGAGCGCCGGACGCAGAAAGCGGGGACGCTCTCGGGGGGCGAGCAGCAGATGTGTGCGATCGGGCGCGCCCTGCTCGCGCGCCCCCGCCTGCTCATGCTCGACGAGCCGTCGATGGGCCTCTCCCCCAACCTCGTCGACCGGATCTTCGAGGTCATCTCCGACATCAACCAGCAGGGGACGACGATCCTGCTGGTCGAGCAGAACGCTGCGCGGGCGCTCGAGGTGGCGCATCGCGGCTACGTCCTCGAGACAGGGCGCGTCACGCTCGCCGACGACGCGACGGCGCTGCGGTCGAACGAGCGCGTGCGCGCCTCCTACCTCGGCGAGGCCTAGAAGTACGATTCGCGGGCCACGCCGAAGTGGCGGAACTGGCAGACGCGCCGGACTCAAAATCCGGTGGCCTTCGGGCCGTGTGGGTTCGATTCCCACCTTCGGCATCGCGACCATCTAGGCTCGGGCCGGATGGCGAAGAGCGTCGGGATTCTCACGGGAGGCGGCGACTGCCCCGGGCTCAACGCGGTCATCCGCGCGGTCGTCCGTCGCGCCGACGCGGCCGGCTGGGACGCCGTCGGGGTGCGCGAGGGCTGGCGCGGGCTCGTCGAGCCGATCTTCGAGGATCTCGGCCCCCAGCAGGTGTCGGGGATCCTGCCCCGCGGCGGGACGATCATCGGCACGAGCCGCACGAACCCGTTCAAGCTCGACGCCGTCGACCAGGTACTGCAGAACTTCGCCGACCGGGAGCTCGACGCGCTCGTCGCGATCGGCGGCGAGGACACGCTCGGCGTCGCTGCTCGCCTCTACGCGGAGCACCAGCTGCCGGTCGTGGGCGTCCCGAAGACGATCGACAACGACCTCTCCGGCACCGACTACACGTTCGGCTTCGACACCGCCGTGTTCATCGCGACCGAGGCGATCGACCGCCTCCACACGACGGCCGAGTCGCACAACCGGGTCATGGTCGTCGAGGTGATGGGCAGGCACACCGGCTGGATCGCCGTGATGAGCGGGATCGCCGGCGGCGCCGACGTGATCCTCGTGCCCGAGATCCCCGTCGACTTCGAGGAGGTGGCCGAGGCGATCCGGAAGCGCCACGCCCGCGGCAAGAACTTCTCCATCGTCGTCGTGAGCGAGGGCTGCGAGCTCCCGGGTCTGGCGGACGCCGAGGAACGCGACCAGTTCGGGCACGTGATCCTCTCGAAGCGCGGAGTGGGCGACGCGCTCGGCCGCGAGATCGAGCAGCGCACCGGATACGAGACCCGCGTGACCGTGCTAGGCCACGTGCAGCGCGGCGGCACTCCCACCCCGCGCGACCGGGTGCTGGCCACGCGGTTCGGCCTGAAGGCGGCCGACCTCGCACTGAGCGGCGAGTTCGGCCAGATGGCTGCGCTGCAGGGGGACGACGTCGCCGCCGTCCCCCTCGCAGAAGCGACCGCGGAGCTCAAGGTCGTGCCACGCGAGTGGCACGAGGTCGCGCGCGCGTTCTTCGGCTAGGCAGGCACGGCTTCGCCGGCCGGCGGTGGAGGCGTGTCACCTCCCTCCGCCAGCACCGAGCCGAACTGCGCCACCTTGTCCGGAGCCTTGACCCGGAGCCAGAGGAGATACGCGACGCCGAGCCCGAGCCAGCCGAGCGCGACCCAGATCGAGTAGCTGATCGGCGCCGGAGGCCGCGGTGTGATCGACCAGTAGATCGTCAGGCCGCAGACGAAGATCGCGGCCATCGGCAGCACGACGTCGAGCACGACGTTGTATCCGACCGCCGCCGCCGAACGCGTTCGCCAGAAGTAGGTCATCCCGCCGAGCGCGACGAGGATGTACGTCCCGAGGATCCCGAAGGTCGCAGTCGTTGCCATGAAGCCGAAGTAGGTGAACGGGTCGTTCCACGTCGCGCGCGCGAGCCAACTGACGAGGATCACGGTCAGGGCGAGCGAGGCGAGGATCGAGACCCAGGGCGTCTTGAAGCGCGGATGCGTCCACGCGAAGACCCTGGGCAGGCCGCCCTCGCGACCCATCGCGAAGGCCGTGCGGGAGACGAGCGCCGTCCCGGCGAGCGCCGCGACGAAGGCGTCCACGACGACCGCGATGTCGACGAGCGTCGCGAACCAGCTGCCGACGTACTGCGTCGCGAGCGCGTCGAGCGCGCCGGGGTTGCCCGCCCACGCGGCCGAGTTGGCCGTGCCGAAACCGACCGACATCGCCCACGTGACGAAGACGTAGAAGACGAGGGCCACGAGCACCGCCGAGAGGATCGCCTTCGGGATGATCCGGAGCGGCTCCGCAGACTCCTCTCCGAGCGCGGCCGCCGCCTCGAAGCCGATGAACCCGGTGAAGGCGAAGACCATGGCGTAGAAGAAGTCGTGGGCGCTGTGCGCGTGGTGGAAGTTGAACGGCTGGAGCGTCACGCCCGACTGGCCGCCCTTGCCGAGGATGACGCAGGAGAGGATGAGCAAGAGCAGCACTCCGAGCGCCGCGAACACGAGCTGCGTCCTGGTCGAGAGCCGGATGTCCAGCAGCGCGAACACGGTCAGGAGTGCGATAAGGATCCAGAAGCACTGGAACCAGCTCAGGTCGATCGACGTGTGGACCGTCAGGACGGTCGAGAGGAAGAACGACGAGACGATGAGGACGAACGAGATCCCGGCTGCGAACCCCCACGCGTACAGCCAGCCGCCGATGAACCCCGCGTTGCAGTCGAGACCACGCGCCGTGTACGTGTAGAGCCCGCCGGCGCTCGCCATCCGCCGGGTGAAGCGGATGATCACGGAGGCGAGGCAGAGCGAGCCGACGCCGGCCGTGAGGTAGACGAGCGGGACGGTCGGACCTGCGAAGCCAGCGGCGCTGCTCGTGGCGATCGAGCTCGCCATGACGAGCGCGAGGAGGGCGAGCGAGAGGCCGAAGGTCTCTCCCACACCGAGGATGCCGCGGCGGAGAGATCCGACGCGGCCGATCGATTCGAGCATCTTTCCCTCCCTGCTAGTCGGGAACGAAGGCGAGGACCCGCGCGGGTGCCCCGTTGGCCGCCCGTACCTTCAGCGGCGCTACGACGACGTGCGTCCGCGCCGGCAGAAGGTCGAGGTTGGTGAGGTTCTCGAGGATCATTCGACCCCCACCCAGCCAGACCTTGTGCAGGTCGAATGTCTCCGTGTCGACGGGATCAGCCGACGGGCCGTCGAAGCCGATTCCGACGATGCCTCGAGCGACGAGAGCGTGCGACGCCTCCGAGTCCGGATACGACCAGCCCGTCCAGTAGTCCTCGGTTCCCCAGTTGCGGCCGTTGCCGGAGCAGACGAAGAGCCAGTCGCCCTCGTGGAGATCACCGGTGAGCGGCTCGAGCTCGTCCCAGCCGACCGCGCCCGGGTCACGGCCGGAGAGGTCGAGCGTCACCGCGTCGGTGACGAGCGACTCGAGCGGGATCTCGTCGAGCGTGGCGCCGCCCGCGATCTGATGCGAGGGGGCGTCGACATGCGTGCCGATGTGGTTGAGCAGGTGGTACTCCGACATCGCGTAGCCGTCGCGCTCCACCTCCGCGAAGTCGTGGAAGGACGGCGACGGCAGGCCCGGATACAGCGGCATGTCGTCCGCGTAGTGGTGCGACAGGTCGATGATCCGCACGGGACGAGTATGCGGGCGCGCGCCGCGTTCTTTCAACCGGCTCGCAGCTTGACGGCGACGATCGCGGCCATCTCGGGCGTCACGAGGATCTCGGTGGCGACGAGCCGCGGGTCGCGCAGGAAAAACTCGCGTACCTCGTCGCCTTCGACGGGCCGGCCCGGCGTCATGTCGTCCTTGAAGAGGATCCCGCCCGGCTCGACGAGGGCGAAAATCGCCTCCCAACGGGCTGGATCGACCGGCCGTAGCCCGCCGTCGACGAACACGAGCCCGAACGGGCCCCGGTCGCGGAGCTCGTCGTAGACGTCCCCCTCCAGCAGCTCGACGTTGTCGAAGCCGGCCAGGCGCTCGCGCGCGATCGCTGCGCGCTCGGGATCACGCTCGACCGTGACGACGCTGCGCGCAGTCTCGGCGACGACCGCCGCGGTCTCCCCATAAGCGGTGCCCATCTCCGCGACGTCCCGGCCGGCCGCGAGCACCCGCAGGACGGCCTGCACCTCGGGGATCGCGGTCGCGCCGCCGGTCAGAGAAGTTCCCGGTCGCGGACGATGACGGCGTCGACTCCCGCCCGCTCGAGCTCCTCGAAGAACGCCTCTTCCGTCTCTCGCAGCTCGGCGATCACCAGCTTCCCGGCCGGGACGTCCGCGAGCAGGTCGAGGACGCTCTCGAACGTGCCGTTGAGCAGCAGCAGCTCGGGATCGAACCTCTCGAGCACCTCCTCGAGCTGCGCCTCGTCGTCGACCCAGAGCGCGAGCTCGACGCTCTCCCCCGCCCCGACCTGATCCGCGTCGGACACACGGACGACGCAGGCGTCTGCGTGCCGGACTCCGTCCGCGCCGGCGCTGACCCAGAAGCAGAGGATCGGAAGCGTGGTCGCGTCCCGCACCGCTGCGACGTCTCCCACGACCGCGACGGCCTCGGCGCCGTTTGCCTCCGCCGCCCGCGCGGTCTCCGCATCGCTCACGAGCACGACGAGCGAGATGCCGTCGCCCTCGGCGATCGCATGACTCAGCGGACGATCGGTCACTGTCCCATCGGGTGCCAGACGGTCTTCAGCTCGAGGAAGGACGCGATCTCCCACGGGCTCTGCACGTCGGCGCGGCCGTGCACCACGCGCTTCACGTTGTCGGCGGCGATCCGCTCGAGCTCGGGGCCGTCGCCGTCGGCCCCGCAGAGGTCGATCGCGTTCACGTCCATGTGAGCGGCGAGCACGGGCGCGAGCTCGGCGTGCTGACCCGTCAGCAGGTTGACGACGCCGCCGGGCACGTCGCTCGTCGCGAGCGCCTCCGCCAGCTCGATCGCCGCGAGCGGCCGCGTCTCCGACGCGACGGCGACGACAGCGTTCCCCCCGACGAGCGGCGGGAGCAGACGAGTCACGAGGCCGAGCAGCGGCGGCTCGTCGGGCGCGAGGACCGCGACGACGCCGGTCGGCTCCGGCACCGTGAAGTTGAAGTATGGGCCGGCGACCGGATTCGAGCCGCCGAGCACCTGCGGAAGTTTGTCGGCCCAGCCCGCGTACCAGACGATGCGATCGATCGAGCGCTCAACCTCGTCGCGGCCGCTCGACAGCTCCGCGAACTCCGCCGCGCGGGCCTCCACCATCTCGGCGACGCGGTAGAGCACCTGCCCGCGGTTGTACGCGGTCGCCGCTGCCCAGCCCGAATGCGCGTCGCGCGCGACGCGAACGGCGTCGCGGACGTCCTTGCGCGAGGCGCGGGCGACGTTCTGCCCCTCCGCGTCGTACGTGCGACCCGACTCGCTGCGCGGGAAGGCGCCGCCGATGAACAGCTTGTACGTCTTCTTGACGGGGAGACGACTCATTCGTCGAACTCCAGGTACGGCCCGAGCCCGTGCAGCCCGCCCTCGCGGCCGAAGCCGGACTCCTTGTAGCCGCCGAACGGCGAGCTCGGATCGAAGCGGTTGTACGTGTTCGCCCACACGACGCCGGCGCGGAGACGCTGCGCCATCCAGAGGATGCGCGAGCCCTTCTCGGTCCAGACGCCGGCGCTCAGCCCGTACGGCGTGTTGTTCGCCTTCTCGAGCGCCTCCTCGGGCGTGCGGAAGGTGAGGACGGAGAGGACGGGGCCGAAGATCTCCTCCTGCGCGATCCGGTAGCTCTGCGCGACGTTCGTGAACACGGTCGGCACGAACCAGTAGCCCTTCTCCGGCAGGACGCACGGAGGCTGGTAGATCTGGGCGCCCTCCTCGACCCCGGACGCGACGAGCTCGCGGATCTTCTCGAGCTGGGCGGCGGAGTTGATCGCACCGACGTCCGTGTTCTTGTCGAGCGGGTCGCCGACGCGCAGCGTCGAGAGGCGGCGCTCGAGCTTCGCGACGAGCGGCTCGTAGATCGACTCCTGGACGAAGAGCCGCGAGCCGGCGCAGCAGACGTGGCCCTGGTTGAAGTAGATGCCGTTGACGATCCCCTCGACCGCCTGGTCGAGCGCGGCGTCGTCGAAGACGATGTTCGCGGCCTTGCCGCCGAGCTCGAGCGTGAGCCGCTTGCCGGTGCCTGCGAGCCGCCGCTGGATCTCCTTGCCGACCTCGGTCGAGCCGGTGAACGCGATCTTGTCGACGTCCTCGCTCTCGACGATCGCGGCGCCGGTGCGGCCGTCGCCGGTGACGATGTTCACGACGCCCGGGGGCAGCTCGGCCTGGCGCAGGACGTCGGCGAAGAGGAGGGCGCTGAGCGGCGTCGTCTCGGCAGGCTTGAGGACGACGGTGTTGCCGCAGGCCAGGGCGGGCGCCACCTTCCACGCGAGCATCAGGAGCGGGAAGTTCCACGGGATGATCTGGCCCGCGACGCCGACGGGGCGGGGACGCCGGTTGGGGAACGCGTACTCGAGCTTGTCCGCCCAGCCGGCGTAGTAGAAGAAGTGGGCCGCCGCGAGGGGGACGTCGACGTCGCGCGACTCCTTGATCGGCTTGCCGCCGTTGAGCGACTCGAGGACGGCGAACTCCCGCGCCCGCTCCTGGAGAAGGCGCGCGATGCGGAAGAGGTACTTGGCGCGCTCGGAGCCGGGAAGCGACGACCAGCCGTCGGCGTACGCGGCGCGGGCGGCGGCGGCGGCCTTGCCGACGTCGGCCTCCGTGCCCTGCCCGACCGCAGCGAGCGGCTCTTCGTCGCGGGGCGCGATCGTCTCGTAGGTCTCCGTGGGCTCGAGCCACTCGCCGCCGACGAAATGGCCGTACCGCTCGGCGATCTGCACGATGTCGCGCGACTCGGGCGCGCTCGCGTAGGTCCAGTCGGCGGGGACCGGTGCGCCGTCTTGCTTTCGCTCGAGCTCGCTCACTTGCCGGCTAGCTTAGCCCGCCTCTAGACGCACGCCAGCGACGGCGCTACGGTGCGCATGCGGACAGCGGCTGAAGGGGAAGGACGATGCAAGCCAAGCTCTTGATCGGCGTGGCCGTGCTCATGGCTAGCGCGGCGCTCGTCGCCACGGCAAGCGCGACGAAGCCCGGGTCGGGCGGCTCGATCGGCACCGCCCAGGTCTTCGTCCCGAACCCGGTGCAGAGCCTCGGCAACGAGTCGCTGACCGACGAAAAGGACGCCGACTCCGCGGTGCCGGCGGCCGCGTACCACGAGGTTCAGCTGACGAATCTCGACGGCAGCGGCTTCCTGCACGGCGACTACGCGACGGTCTACAGCGCGACCGGGAATCAGGCCTACTCCCCCACCAACACCTTCGACTACACGCGCCACCAGGACGAGTTCGAGCAGGTCATGGCGTACTACTGGATCACGCAGGCCCAGAAGTACATCCAGAGCCTCGGCTTCGACGGCGTCACGCGCCGCGCAATCGACGACCAGCCGCAGAAGGTGCGGATCGACCAGCTCGGATACGACAACTCGTTCGAGAACGACCACCCGATCCTCGAGATCCGCTACGGCAAGGGCGGCGTCGACGACGCCGAGGACGCCGAGGTCATCCTCCACGAGTACGGCCACGCCATCCACTCGTCGCAGAACTTCAGCTTCGCGTCGGAGGAGGCCGGAGCGATCAGCGAGGGCTTCGGCGACTACTGGGCCGTGACCGTCTCGGACGTCGTGTCGCAGCGTCTCGGCGTGCCCGAGCGCGAGCCGCTTCCGTGCGTGGCCGACTGGGACTCGACCTCCTACACGAGCACGACGCCGCACTGCCTGCGCCGGCTCGACGGGAACAAGCACTACCCGCAGGACCTGGACGGAGAGGTCCACGACGACGGCGAGATCTGGTCGCGCGCGCTCTGGGACATCCGCCAGGCCCTCGGCCACGTCAAGGCGGACACCGTGATCCTGCAGAGCACGTTCGACTTCCCGGGGACGACCATGGCTGACCTCGCGAACCGGACGGTCGCCGCGGCGCAGGCCCTGTACGGGAACAGTGCAGCGCACGCCGTACGGCAGGCCTTCGAGGACCGCGGAATCCTGTAGAGGCGAAGCCGCTAGTCGCGCGTGAAGTAGTCGCCGCTCTGGTACGCGCCGGTGCGCTCCTTGCGGAGCTGCATCAGGACGTCGTTGAGCAGCGTCGACGCGCCCAGCCGGTAGAGCTCCGGCGTCAGCCACTCCGGCCCGAGAGTCTCGTGCACGAGGACGAGATGCTGCACCGCCTGCTTCGCCTGCCGGATTCCACCTGCCGCCTTGAAGCCGACCCGCCGGCCCGTCTCCTCGTACACGTCGCGGATCGCCTCGAGCATGCAGAGGGCGACCGGGAGCGTCGCAGCCGGCGAGATCTTCCCGGTCGACGTCTTGACGAAGTCGGCCCCGGCCGCGATCGAGAGCAGGGTCGCGCGCCGCACGTTGTCGTACGTGCCGAGCTCTCCCGTCTCGAGGATCACCTTCAGGTGCGCTTCGCCGCACGCCTCCTTCACCTGGACGATCTCGTCGTAGACCTTCGCGTAGCGGCCGGAGAGGAAGGCGCCGCGGTCGATCACCATGTCGATCTCGTCCGCGCCGAGCTCGACCGTCGCCCGGACGTCCGCGACCTTCACCGCCGTCGGGTACTGGCCCGACGGGAACCCGGTGGCCACCGCAGCGATCTTCACGTCGCTGCCGGCCAGCCGCTCGCGCACGGCCGGAACCAGATTCGGATAGACGCACACCGCGGCGACGGGAGGGATCGACGGATCGGAGGGATCGGGCCGGCGCGCCTTCGAGGCGATTGCCGCCGCCTTCCCCGGCGTGTCCGCGCCCTCGAGCGTCGTCAGGTCGGTCGTGCGGATCGCGAGCATCAGCGCCCAGACCTTCGCCTCGCGCTTGATCGAGCGCTTCGCGAGCGAACCGGCCCGCTCCTCGAGCGCGACGGCGTCGACCGCGCCGATCCGCGGCAGGCGCGCTTCGAGCGGTAGCTCGAATCCGGCCGGGAGTACGGGCGCCTGCGCCATGCATTGAGTCTAGTCCCGGGCTGCTGAACCGCAATCGACGCCCCGATCGACCGCGGGAACGCGGGTTACGCTGTTCCCATGCGGAGGGCACTCGCGGGTCTTGCCGCCGTGGCCGCGGTGGCGGTCGTCACGGCATGCGTCAAGCCGGGCCCGACGAACTCGGAGCCGGCCAAGGAGACGCGGGCCACAACGCTGGGAGGCTTCTCCGACACGGCCGAGACCGTGATGGGAACGCTCGTCGGCCCGCCGAGCGCGCGGTTCCTCGCGCGGATCCGCAACGGGAAGATGGGCGGCGTCGTGCTCCTCGGCAACGGCTGGCTCACGCGCGACACCGCAACGACCGTGACCGCCGAGCTGCAGCGGACGGCGTGCACGCGCGGCGAGCCGCTCCTCGTCGCGGTCGACCAGGAAGGCGGACTCGTCCGCCGTCTCTTCTGGGCGCCGCCCACGGAAGCGCCCGCCGAGATGACCGGCACCGCCGTCGCGCAGGAGCAGGCCACGGAGACGGCGGCAGCGCTGCACTCGGTCGGCATCGACGTGGACTTCGCACCGGTCGTCGACACGCCGAGCTCGACGCACAGCTTCCTCGGGTCGCGCGCCTTCTCGCGCTCCCGCTCGCGGAACGCGGGAATGGCCCGCGCCTTCGTGGAGGGCCTGCAGGCGAACGGGGTAGCCGCGACCGCGAAGCACTTCCCGGGTCTCGGTCTCGCAAGCGGCAACACCGACCACGGGCGGATCGTGATCGGATCCGCCGCCTGGAAGGTCCGCGAGGGACTCCTGCCGTTCCACAGCGCGATCCAGGCGGGCGTGAAGCTCGTGATGCTCTCGACCGCGATCTACCCCAACCTCGACGGCGAGGACAGGCCGGCCGCCTTCTCGCCCCCGATCGTCCACGGACTGCTGCGGAAGCAGCTCGGCTTCCAGGGCGTGACGGTGACCGACTCCCTCACCGCCCCGGCGGCGGACAGGATCCCGCACACGGCGTCGCGCGCGATGCTCGCGGGCTCCGACCTCCTCATCTTCGGCGCCGAGAGCGCGAGCGAGCGCGGGTACGCAACGCTCGTCGCGGACGCCCCCGGCTCACCGCGCCTCGAGGCACGGCTCACGCAGGCAGCGGCGCGGATCCGGGCGCTCAAAGCGTGGCTGGCCGCGCACAGCGGCGCCACCTGCTCCTAGAGCCCCAGCCGCTCCAGGGTCGCCGTGTCGCGGCGCCACCTCGGCCGCACCTTCACTTTGAGTTCGAGGAAGACCGGATGACCGAGCAGCGCCTCGATCTCCGGCCGCGCGCGCGTCCCGATGTCCTTCACCACCGAGCCGCCCTTGCCGACGACGATCTGCTTCTGGGACTCAGTCTCGACGAGGATGGACGCCCGCAGGACCTTCTCCTCGATCTCCTCCACCTCGACCGAGATCGCATGCGGCACCTCGTCGCGCGTCAGCCAGAGCGCCTTCTCGCGGATGAGCTCGGCCAGCTGCAGCTGGAGCGACAGGTCGGTGCGCTGCTCCAGCGGGAAGTAGAGCGGCCCTTCGGGGAGCAGCGCGACGAGCTCGTCGCGCAGCGCAGGCACGCCGTCGCCCGTCTTCGCGCTCACGGGATGGAGCGCGTGGAAGTTACCGAGCCGTGCGGCGGTGTTCATCTGGGTTGCGATGTGACCCGCCTTGAGCCGGTCGACTTTGTTGAGCGCGATCACGACGGGCACGCCGAGACCGAAGACGCGAGACGCGATGAACCGGTCGCCGGCGCCGATCCGCTCGCGTGCCGAGAGGACGAAGAGGACACCCTCCACCTCCTCGAACGCGGCGTCGACGGTCTTCTGCATCCGCTCGGTGAGCGCGTCGAGCGGACGCTGGAAACCTGGCAGGTCGGCGAGGACGAGCTGATGGTCGTCGCCGTTCGCGATCCCGAAGATCCGGCGCCGCGTCGTCTGCGGCTTGTCCGAGACGATCGCGACCTTGCCGCCGCAGAGCGCGTTCACGAGCGTCGACTTGCCGACGTTCGGCCGCCCCGCGACGGCGATGAATCCACTCCTCACAGGTCGAGCCCCATCCAGGGTGCGAGTCGTCCCCACTCGGTGACCTGATCGCGGAGCTTCCGTCCGCCGAGCTTCTCGTAGAAGCCGACGGCGTTCGGCTCTGAGCTCCACTCGAGCCGCTCCGCGCCGAGCTCGCGCGCCCGGTCCGCGGCAAGGTGGAAGAGCCGGCTCCCGAGTCCGCGCCCCATCACCGCCGGAGCGACCCAGAGGTGGTCGAGAACTGCGATCGCGCCGGTCGGCGGGTCGAGGGCGGCCCACGCGACGATCGTGCCGTCGATCTCGACCAGCCAGCGCTCCTGCGAGTCCTCGAACGTCAGACCGTCAGCCCAGCCGCGAACGAGGTCGTGCTCGTACCCCCAGTGCGCCTTCGACTCGAACGTCAGCTCGCGCAGCCGCCCCTCGTCGGCGGCCCGCGCGGCTCGCACGGTTACGACGGCAGGTCCCACGTGTCCGGCAGCAGGTCGTCCGCGGCGTACGTCGCGACCGTCCCGTCGGCGCGGCGGAAGTGGACGCGTTCGAACCTCCACTCGTGCAGCCACTGGCGGCAGCCGCCGCACGGGGATGCGGTGATCGCGATCGCCTCCACGTCTCCGGGACGGAGGCCTTCGCCGGCCGCCTTCCCGATCGTGGACTGCTCCGCGCAGATGCCGAGCGGATAGGCGGCGTTCTCGACGTTCGCTCCCACGAAGACGCGCCCGTCGCGCGCGAGGACGGCCGCGCCCACGTGGTACCGCGAGTACGGCGCGTACGCGTGGGCGGCGGCGGCGTCGGCCTGCGCGAGCAGCTCCTCGGCCGTCACCTCAGCTCCCCGCCGCCGTAGAGGAAGTGGCCGTTCGCCGTGTCGCGGAGGTCGAGCTCGAACCCGAGCGGCCGGACGCGCTCCGCGAGCTCGGACGGATTCCAGCGCCGCTTCACGATCCGGAACGTGCGCCCGTCCGAGAGCGACCGCGTCTCCTCCCAGCCCGCCTGGTCGGTGCCCGTGTGGGCCGTGTCGCCGGCGCCGCTGTCGACGAGGAACACGCGGCCTCCCGGCGCGAGTGCCGAGCCGACGAGGCTCCAGAACTCGTCGAACCGCTCCTCCGGGACGTGCGAGAGCCAGAAGGAGAAGAAGACGAGGTCGAAGCACTCCGCCGGCCGCCACTCGAAGACGTCGGCCTGCACGAGCTCGGCGTCGCGAGTGTTGAGCGCGAGCGTCTCCTCGTTCGCGTCCACGGCGACGACGCGGTCCGCCAGGTCGACGAGCTTTCGCGTCCAGATCCCGGTGCCCGCGGCGAGCTCGAGCGCGTTCCCGAACGGTGCCGGGGCCCCGAGGGCCGCCTCCGCCTCGGCCACGTCCGCCCACCAGCGAGCGAGGGCGCCGGGCTCGAGCTCGTAGCGCCCGCGCCGGTACCACCAGTCGTCGTACTCCGGCGCGCGCTCGGCGTAGTAGCGCTTCTGCTCGCTCACCCGGTCGCTGACGCAGCCGCCGCCTCGGCGAGGAACGACTCGACGCCCGCGAGCGAATCCGCGTATCGCCTGGCGCGCGGATCGGGGCGCCGGACGAGAACGGCGGGAAGGCCGACTTCCTCCGCGCCGAGAACGTCCGCGACGACGTTGTCTCCGACCATCCACGCCTCCGCCGGCCTCAGCCGGTCGAGCACCGTCGCGTATGCCTGCGGGTGCGGCTTCTCGTAGCCGGTCTCGGCCGAGCACGACACGTGGGCGACGACCTCCTCCAGGCCGAGCGCCGCCACGATCCCGCGCAGCTCCGGCACGTGGTTGGACAGGATCGCGTGCGTCCACCCTGCCTCCGAGAGCCGCTCGAGCGCGGGGAGCGTGTCGTCGAACCGAGCCCAGCCGACGGTGGGGTCGACGTAGAGCCTCCGTGCGGCGTCGGCGAGCTCGAGCGCCCGCGCGGGCGCGTACCCAGCGGCCTCGTACGCGCGGGCGAGCACCGGACGCACCGAGGCCCACCACGCCTCCGGCTCGCACAGCTCCGGGTGCTCGACCTCGGGTCGGTGCCAGGGAAAACCCTCCCGCAGGTGCGGCCGGAACGTCTCCGGCGTGTGCGCGTGCCCGGCCTCCTCGGCGTCGAGGGCCTCCGCGAGCAGGATGCTCCAGCCCGTCTCGCCGCGCCGGTGCGCGAGCGTCCCGTCGAAGTCCCAGATCAGCAGCCGCACGCCGGTGACGCTATCCGACGAGCTGGAAGACGACGAGGGCAGTGAGCGCGCCGAGCACGCCGCCGTAGGTCACCTCGAGCACCGAGTGGATGCCCGACTCGACGCGGGTCTGTGCGACGAGCAGCGCCATGATCAGCGTCAGCGCGGAGACGACGAAGCGGTGGTGGTCGGTGATGAGGTACGTCACGCAGATCCACCCGGCGAACGCGAGCGCGGCATGGCCCGAGGGCAAGCCTCCGCGCAGCGGCGTGCCGCGTCCGGTCCACGCCTTCGTCGCGATGACGAGGAAGACGACGAGGACGAGCGCGACGAGCGTGATGTCGGCCGGCGCGTCGCGCACCCGGTTGAGCACGTGCGTCGCGCGCTCCCCGACCGCGCTCTGGAACACGAGAAAGCCGACGGCGACCGCGGTGATCGAGGCGATGAGGACGGCGCCGGCGGCGATGTCCTTCGCGAGCTTCGCGTTGGGATCGAACGAGGTCGTCGAGACGTCGATCACGCCCTCGATCGCCGTGTTCAGCATCTCGGCGACGAGGACGAAGGCGATCGCGAGGACGAGCGCGATCAGCTGCATCCTGGAGACGCCGACCGCGACGGCGCCGGCGAACACGAAGACGGCCGCGAGGAAGTGGATGCGGAGGTTCCGCTGTGTGCGGAGGACGTGGATGATCCCCTCGAACGCGTAGTTGAAGCTGTCGAGGAGGGACGGCGCGCTGCCCGGGGCCGACAGCGGGGAGCGGCGCGGCGGGGGGTCGCGCTGCTCGTCCTCCGGATCGCGCGGCAGCTGCGTGACGCTCACGCCGCGTACACCGCCTCGCGCTCCTCCATCTCCGGGCCGTGGTCGTAGCCGACGAGGTGCAGGAGCGCGTGCACGAGCGGCCCGCGCCACGCCTCGCCCACCACCTCCGGGCAGACGACGACGTCGCCGAGCTGGCGGGGCATGCCGTCCGGCAGATCCCCGATCCCGTCGATCGGGAACGCGAGCGCGTCGGTCGCCTCGTCGACGCCGAGGTGCTCACGCTTCAGCGCGCGGCTCTCCTCCGGCGCCACGAACGCGAGCCCGAGCTCGCCGGCGCCGACGCCTTCTCCCGCGAGCACCGAGCGCGCGAGCTCGACCGCGGCCGTCTCGTCCACCTCCCGGCCCGAACGGTTGACGACCTCGACCTCTATCACCGGCTCCGCTGCGTGCCGGTCTGGTCGGCGTGCCGCTTGTACGCCTCGACGATCCGCTGCACGAGCTTGTGGCGGACGACGTCCTGGTGGCTGAACTCGACGAAGGCGATCCCGTCCACGGTCGAGAGGATCTCACGCACCTGGATCAGTCCCGACGCCTGCTCGCGCGGGAGATCGATCTGCGTCACATCGCCGGTGACGACCACCTTCGAGCCGAACCCGAGCCGCGTGAGGAACATCTGCATCTGCTCGGGCGAGGTGTTCTGCGCCTCGTCGAGGATGATGAAGCTGTCGTTGAGGGTGCGCCCGCGCATGAAGGCGAGCGGGGCGACCTCGATCGTGCCGCGCTCCATGTACGCGTTCAGCTTCTCCGGGTCCATCGTGTCGTAGAGCGCGTCGAAGAGCGGGCGCATGTACGGGTCGACCTTCGCGAGCACGTCTCCGGGCAGGAAGCCGAGCCGCTCGCCCGCCTCGACCGCGGGACGCGTGAGGATGAGCCGGCCGACCTGCCGCTCCGAGAGCGCAGCGACCGCGAGCGCGATGGCGAGATACGTCTTACCGGTTCCGGCGGGGCCGATCCCGAACGTGACCGTGCAGTCGCGGATCGCGTCGACGTAGCGCTTCTGCGTGACCGTCTTCGGCGTGATCCGCTTGCCGCGGTGCGACCAGACGACGTCGGAGAAGATGTCGCGCACGTCCTCGGCCTGGTCGATCGCGCCGAGGATGGCGTCGACGGTGCCGGCGCCGACATCCTGGCCGCCCTCGACGAGCTCGACGAGCTCCGCGACGACGGCTTGCGCCTCAGCGACCTTGAGGTCGTCGCCGGCGAGCGTGAGCCGGTTGCCGCGCAGGTTGACGGTGCAGCCGAGCCTGTCGCGGAGCGCGTCGAGCACCCCGTCGCCGATGCCGGCGAGCTCCGCCGCGACCTCGTTCGAGACGTCCAGCACGGTCTGCACGAGGTCAGTGTAGGAGGGGCTGCGGGCCGCGGAAGGGTTCGTTGCGCGGGTCACGAACATGACTCCGTCGGCTCCGTGCGCTAGCGTCTCGGGCGCGGGTCGTCTCTCAAACGCCGTTTCTATGCGACGTCACGGTCTCGTACTCCTCTGCACGCTCGCCCTCGCCACGGCGGTGGCGGCTACCGCGTGGGCGCATTCGACGCCGCAGATCCGGGCCCAGCAGGCACACGCGCGGGCGGTGCTCGCCCAGGTCGACCAGATCGGCGCGAACCTCCAGAAGATCGAGGACCAGGCGTGGAACGCGAAGCAGCGCCTCACGGCGGTGAACGGAAGCCTGAAGCGGAACGAGTACCAGCTGCACCTGGCCAAGGGGAACCTCCGGGCCGCGCAGCGCCGCCTCATGTCCCGCATCTACTCGCTCTACGTGAACGGCTCGCCGAGCACGATCGACGTGATCGCCGGCGCGAAGAGCATCTCGGAGCTGATCGACCGCGCCGAGTCCGCCCAGGTCCTCTCGAGCCAGGACGCGGCGCTCGGCCAGCAGGCACTCCGCTTCGAGCACACGGTGCAGCGGCGGGAGCGCCAGCTGCAGCAGTTGAAGCGCCAGCGCGTCGCCGCCCTCGCCGAGCTCCAGGCGAAGCAGCGGACGATCACGTCCGAGCTCGCGCGAGAGAAGCACCTGCTCGCGTCGATCCATTCGTCGATCGACAAGCTCCAGCAGCAGGAAGCGGCCCGCGAGCGGAGGCTGCGTGCTCTGGCCGAGGCGCGGTTGAAGGAACAGCTCGCCGAGCAGGCGGCGGCGCGCGCGGCCGCCGCACAGGCGGCGCAGTCCTCGGCCACGTCGCCGGTGTCCAGCGGAGGGGGCGTCGTGCTGCCGCCGGTGACGATCCCGGTCGGGAGCACGGGCGCCGGCCATCCGCAGGCGGCCTCGATCGCCCTCCAGTACCTCGGCGTCCCGTACGTCTGGGGCGGCGCGAGCCCGGCCGGCTTCGACTGCTCGGGCCTCGTGATGTACGTCTACGCCCAGCTGGGGATCTCGCTGCCGCACTACACGGTCGCGCAGTGGAGCTCGACGATCCCGATCTCGCCCTCCGAGCTGCAGCCCGGCGACCTCGTCTTCTTCGACGGGCTCGGCCACGTCGGGATCTACATCGGCGGCGGCCAGTTCGTCGACGCGCCGCACACCGGCTCGGTCGTCCGCATCGACAGCCTCTCGAGCTTCGGCAGCTTCAACGGCGCCCGGCGCGTCCCGTAGCTCGCGAGACGGCGTCTCGCTCGCTGGGAGACGGAACTCCGCGGGCCGGAAAGCGCGGTTTCCGACCCGCTTCGTGCTGTTTTTGTCTTGGTGTCGCTTGGACGAGCGCTCACTGTTGTGCGCTCGCGCGCGGCAGAGGCCGGCACGAGCGCAGTCCGGCCTCCGGCTAAGCCGGCTTCGCCTGTCTTAGCCTCCGGCCCCTGGTCTGAGCGGGGTTCGAAGCGTTTCGAACCCTCATGGCGGCGACGGCGGCGGCGTAACGCCGCGTTACGCCGCCGCGGAGTAGCGGGCAAGCACGCAAAGCCTGCTCGCC
>JAICSH010000006.1 GCA_025936995.1 Thermoleophilia bacterium
AGGCCCTGCGCCTTGAGCCGCTGCTGCCAGAGCGGCGTACGCTCACCCGGCCGCCGGCGCGGGATGAGAAGAGCACGCGCGGCGTTCTCGCGGAAGCGCGCGCCGAACAGCGCGGTCTGGCCGACCTCCGCCAGCACGAGATCCTCGAGCTCGTCCGGATCGAGCATGAACAGGTCGGTCGCGGGCGGCGAGTCGGCGTCGGGCAGATGGAACGCGATGCCGTCGTCCGACCAGATCGACTGCACCTCGAGGCCGAGCGACTCGCGCAAGCGCGCTCCGACGGCCATCGCCCAGGGCGCATGCACGCGCGCGCCGAACGGCGTGAGGATGCAGAGGCGCCAGTCGCCGATCTCGTCACGGAAGCGCTCGACCACGACGGTGCGATCGGAGGGCAGGGCGCCGGTCGCCTTCTCCTGCTCGCGGAGGAACGTGACGAGGTTCCGCTCCGCCCGCTCGTCGAGATCCGGCACCTTGGGCTCGCGCGCCGCGAGGAGCTCCCGCGCAAACTTGCCGATCGCCTCGCCGAGCTCGTACGGGCGGCCGACGCCCTCGCCCTTCCAGAACGGCACCGCACCCGGGACGCCCGGCGCCGGCGAAACCAGGACGCGGTCGCGGGTGATCTCCTCGATCCGCCACGACGAGGCGCCCAGCACGATCACCTGGCCGGCGCGCGCCTCGTAGACCATCTCCTCGTCGAGCTCGCCCACGCGTCCGCCGGTCTCCCCCGCGATGAAGACGCCGAAGAGGCCTCGATCGGGGATCGTGCCGGCGTTCGTAACGGCGAGCCGCCGCGAGCCCGGGCGACCGCGCACGGTGCCGGCCGTCCGGTCCCAGATGATGCGCGGCCGGAGCTCGGCGAACTCGTCCGACGGGTAGCGGCCCGCGAGCATGTCGAGGACGTTCTCGAGCTGCGTCCGCGAGAGGTCGGCGAAGGGATACGCGCGACGGACGAGCTCGTGCAGCTCCGAGACCTCGATCTCCTCGTCGGCGCAGATCGCGACTACCTGCTGGCTCAGGACGTCCAGAGGGTTGCGCGGGATCTGCGTCTCCTCGATCAGGCCCGCGCGCATCCGCTGCGCGACGACCGCCGACTCGAGCAGGTCGGCGCGGAACTTCGGGAAGATGCGCCCGCGCGAGACCTCGCCGAGCGAGTGGCCGGCGCGGCCGATCCGCTGCAGCCCGCGCGCGACCGACTTCGGCGACTCGACCTGGATCACGAGGTCGACGGCGCCCATGTCGATCCCGAGCTCGAGCGACGAAGTCGCGACGAGGCACGGGATGCGGCCGGCCTTGAGGTCCTCCTCGATCTGCGTCCGCTGCTCGCGCGCGAGCGATCCGTGGTGAGCTCTGGCGATCTCCTCCTCGGCCAGCTCGTTCAGGCGTAGCGCGAGCCGCTCGGCGAGCCGGCGGTTGTTGACGAACACGATCGTCGAGCGGTGCGCGCGGACGAGCTCGACGAGCGCCGGATAGATCGAGGGCCAGATCGACCGCGCCTCGTGGCCCTCCTCGCGCGAGTCGCCCGGCTCGCGCATGTCCTCGACGGGGACGACGACCTCGAGGTCGAGCTCCTTCGCGACGCCGGCGTCGACCAGCTGGATCGGCCGCGAGCCCGAGACGAACTTGCCGATCTCCTCGAGCGGGCGCTGCGTCGCGGAGAGGCCGATCCGCTGGACCGGCTGCGCGGCGAGCGCCTCGAGCCGCTCGACCGAGAGCGCGAGATGGGCCCCGCGCTTCGTCCCGGCGACCGCGTGCACCTCGTCGAGGATCAGCGTGTCGACGCTCCGCAGCAGCTCGCGGGCGCGCGAGGTGAGCAGGAGGAAGAGCGACTCCGGAGTCGTGATGAGGATGTCCGGCGGCTCTCGGAGCATCGCCGCGCGCTCCTTCTGCGGCGTGTCGCCGGTGCGAACCGCGACGCGGAGCTCCGAGCGGAGCCCGGCGAGTGGGCCGCGCAGATTCCGCTCGACGTCGTAATTGAGCGCCTTGAGCGGCGAGACGTAGAGGACGCGGAGCCCGTGCCCGGGAAGCTCCGTGAATCGGTCGATCGCGGAGAGGAAGGCGGCGAGCGTCTTCCCGGAGCCCGTCGGCGCCTGGATGAGGACGTGGCCGCCGCTCGCGATCGCGGGCCAACCCTTCTCCTGCGCCGGCGTCGGAGCCGCGAAGTTCCGCTCGAACCAGGCGCGCGTCTCGGGCCGGAAAAGCGACAGCGGCTCCATGCCGCGAGCCTAGCGCGGAACAGGTGTTCGCCGGATAGGCTCGCCCCGTGACGTACTCGATCGTCGGACGGGACGAGGAGAGCGGCGAGCTCGGCGTGGCGGTGCAGTCTCGCGCGTTCTGCGTCGGCTTCTGCGCGTGGGCGCGTCCCGGGGTCGGCGCCGTCGCGACGCAGTCGTTCACCGAGCGAGGCTACGGCCCGCGCGGCCTCGCCAGGCTCGCGCGCGGCGAAGCGCCGGCGGACGCCCTCGCGCAGCTCCTGGAGGCGGACGAGCAGCGCGACTTCCGCCAGGTCGCCTTCCTCGCGGCCGACGGGCGGACGGCAGCGCACACGGGCACCGCGTGCATCCCCGACTGCGGCCACACCGCCCGGGACGGCGTCTCCGCGCAGGGGAACATGCTCGCCTCGCCGGCCGTCTGGCACGCGGCGGCCGACACGTTCGCCACGGCCGAGGGAACGCTCGCGGAGCGGCTGCTCGCGGCGCTCGACGCGGCGGAGGAGGCGGGCGGCGACTTCCGCGGGCGGGAGAGCTCGACCCTCGTCGTCGTCTCCGGCGACAGGGACGCGGAGGCGTGGGAGCGCGTCTTCGACCTGCGCGTCGACAACCATGCTGAGCCGTTGCAAGAGCTGCGCCGTCTGCACGCGATCGCCGCCGCGTACCGCCGGAGGCGCGATTTCGGCGAGCAGACCGACCTCGAGGAAGAGGTCGACGTCGCGCAGGCGGCGGGACTCCCGGAGGATCAGGTCGCGCTGACGGCTGCGATCGCGGCCGTCGCACGCGGCGACCTCGACGAGGCAGCGGCGCGCCTACGCCCGGCCGGCGAGGCCGATCTCCGCTGGCGCGAGACGCTCGAACGCTACGTGCGCCTGGGGCACATGCCGCCGGGAGTCCTCGACCGGCTCGGCTGAGCGGTTTACCGTACGAGCATGGTCACCTGTCCTTCCTGCGGGCAGGAGAATCCCGCCGGCTTCCGGCTCTGCGGGATGTGCGGAGCTGCGCTCACGCCCGCGGCCGCGCCCGGCCGCGAGGAGCGCAAGGTCGTCACGATCCTCTTCACGGATCTCGTCGGCTCGACCGCCCGTGCCGAGGGGCTCGATCCCGAGGACGTCCGGGCCACGCTCTCGCGGTACTACGCGCAGCTCCGCGCCGAGCTCGAGCGGCACGGCGGCACCGTCGAGAAGTTCATCGGCGACGCGGTGATGGCCGTCTTCGGCGCGCCGGTCTCCCACGAGGACGATCCCGAGCGCGCGGTGCGGGCGGCGCTCGCGATCCGCGACTCGGTCGGCGAGGAGCTCCAGATCCGCACGGCTGTGAACACCGGGGTCGCGCTCGTCGCGCTCGGCGCCAGCGCGGTCGAGGGCGAGGCCATGGTCTCAGGGGATGTCGTCAACACGGCGGCGCGGCTCCAGAGCGCGGCGCCGGTCAACGGGATCCTCGTCGGCGAGGCGACGTATCGCGCGACCCGGCAGGCGATCGACTACCGCGATGCCCCTCCTGTCGACGCGAAAGGAAAGGCCGAGCCCGTCAAGGTGTGGGAGGCGGTCGGCGCGAGGTCGCGGTTCGGAACCGACGTCGAGCAAAAGCTGCGAACACCGCTCGTCGGCCGCGAGCGCGAGCGAAGCCTCCTCGCCGACGCGTTCGAGCGGGCGCGGAGGGAGCAGTCCGCACAGCTCGTCACGCTCGTCGGCGTCCCGGGGATCGGCAAGAGCCGCCTCATCGCCGAGCTGTTCCAGATCACCGACGCGGACGAGGAGATCATCTCCTGGCGCCAGGGCAGGTCTCTCCCGTACGGCGAGCGCGTGAGCTTCTGGGCGCTCGGCGAGATCGTGAAGGCGCACGCGGGGATTCTCGAGTCGGACGACACGGCGGCCGCGGAGAAGAAGCTCGCCACGATGGTCGAGTCGCTCACCGAGGACGAACAGGAGCGGGACTGGCTGGCGCGGCACACGCGTCCCCTCATCGGCCTCGAAGGGGCGGAACGCGCGGAGCGCGAGGAGGCGTTCGCGGCCTGGCGGCGGCTGCTCGAGGCGGCGGCCGAGCAGCGGCCGCTCATCCTCGTGTTCGAGGACCTCCACTGGGCCGACGACGGCCTGCTCGACTTCGTCGACCATCTCGCCGACTGGGCGACGACCGTCCCGCTCCTCATCGTCGGCACGGCCCGGCCGGAGCTGCTGGACCGGAGGCCGGGCTGGGGCGGCGGCAAGCGGAACTCCTTCATGCTCTCGATCGGCGCGCTCACTGACGAGGAGACGGCGGTCCTCCTGCAGCGGCTGCTCGACCGGGCCGTCCTCGATGCAGACGCCCAGCGGGCGGTGCTGCAACGCGCGGAGGGGAACCCGCTCTACGCGGAGGAGTACGCGCGGATGCTCGCCGAACACGAAAACGGGGATCTGCCCCTGCCCGAGACCGTGCAGGGGCTGATCGCGGCGCGGATCGACGGGCTCGCGCCGGCGGAGAAGGCCCTTCTGCAGGACGCGTCGGTGATCGGCAAGGTGTTCTGGCCGGGCGCCGTGTCCGGCGCGGACGAGAACGTCCTGCACGCGCTCGAGCGGAAGGAGTTCATCCGCCGCGACCGCCGCTCCTCGATCGCCGGCGAGACGCAGTACGCCTTCCTTCACGCGCTCGTCCGGGATGTCGCCTACGGCCAGATCCCACGCGGGGAGCGGGCGGACAAGCACCGCCGCGCGGCGGAGTGGCTCGCCTCTCTCGCTGGCGACCGAACGGAGGACCACGCCGAAATGCTGGCCCATCACTACCGCGAGGCGTTGTCGCTCGCCGAAGCCTCCGGGCTGGAGACGATCTCACTCCACGAGCCGGCGCGGCGGGCGTTCGCGGAGGGAGCCCAGCGTGCCCTTTCGCTGGGATCCGGTGAGGCCGCGCAGGCGCTTGCGCTGGAGGCGCTCGCGCTCACGGCGGAGGACGATCCACAACGGCCGTCTCTCGTCCTCGTCCTCGGCTACGCCGGCAGGCTGGCCGGCGTGAACGAAGAGCTGGCGGCTCTCATGGGATGGGCCGTCGACGCGTTCGTCGCGCAAGACGACACGGCACATGCCGCAGAGGCCGCGTCGACGCTCGGCGGCCACCTCTTCTACCTCGGAGACATCAGCGGAACCCGTGCTGCGCGGAGACGCGCGCTGGAGCTCGCCCGGCTCGCCCCGCCCTCGTCTTCGACGGCGCGCGCGTTCGCGAGCTCCGCGCGTTCGCTGTACGTCCTCGACCGGGATCTCGGACCTGCGCTCGAGTCGTCACGAGAGGCGCTACGTGTGGCCGAGGAGGTCGGCGACGACGAGGCGGCCTCCATCGCTCTCAACACGATGGGAATGGCGCGCGTCCACCAGGGCGACACGGCCGGAATCGACGAGATCGAGCAGAGCGTCGAGCGGGCGGCACAGGCCGGCTCCGTCTTCCATGTCCACAGCGCTCTGAACAACCTCGCGAACATGCTCTGGCACGTCGGGCGCCTGGAGGAAGGCTCCGCCCGCATCCGGGAGGCCCGGGCGCTGTGCGAGCGGTACGGCTTTTCGACCGCGCTCAGTTGGAACGACGCCGAGCTGGTCTACGACGCCTTCTTCCGCGGCGATCTCGAGGCCGTCGTCCAGGGCACGACACGAATCCTCGCGAACGATTCCGCGGCGATCGGCTATCAGGAGCGACCGCTACTCGCGGAGCGCGCACGGGCGCGGCTCGCGCGTGGACAGATCGACGAGGCGCTGGCCGACGCGGAGCGCGCGCTTGCCGGCCTGCGCGAGAGCGGTACGGACGCCCAGGTCGGCCCGGTCGTCCTCATCAGTGCGGCGCGTGCCCTCCGTTCCGCCGGCCGCGATGACGAGGCAGACTCGTTGCTGGCCGAGGTACTCGCCGGCTCGCCGGGCGAGAACGTCTTCGACCTGCCCCTCCACCTTGCGGAGCTGGGTCGCGGCGAGGAGTTCCTGTCGGCCGTGCAAGACCGGCAGGGGCACGCGTGGCTCGCTGCCGGGCGCGCCGCGGCCGCCGGGGACTTCGCGGGCGCGGCCGAGCGCTACGGGCGCATCGGCGCGCGCTTCGCGGAGGCATGGGCAGGGTTGCTCGCGGCCGAGCGCGGCGACACGTCCCGGCTCGAGTCGGCCCTCGCGTATTTCGAGGAGCAGCGCGCCACTCCGTACGTCCAGCGCTGCCGCGCTCTGATGCAGGCCTCCGCGTAGGATCAGACCAATGCCCGAGGCGCTCTGGTTCACGGACGACGAGGAGGCCTGCCGGCTCCTTGCCGACGACCCGTTCGCGCTGCTCGTCGGCTTCGCGCTCGACCAGCAGGTCACCGTGCAGCAGGCGTTTCTCGGCCCGCTCCGCCTGAAGCAGCGGCTCGGTACGCTGGAGCCGCGCGCGGTCGCCGACGCCGACCTCGAGCCGCTCTTCCGCGAGAAGCCGGCCATCCACCGCTTCCCCGGCGCGATGGCCGAGCGCGTGCGCGAGCTCGCGGCCACCGTCGCGGACGAGTACGGCGGCGACGCCTCCCGGTTGTGGACCGAGGCCGCGGACGGCGCAGACCTGCGGCGCCGCATCTCCGCGCTGCCGGGCTTCGGCGAGATGAAGATCAAGTCGCTGGGCGCCGTGCTCGCCAAGCGGTTCGGCGTGGCGGCCGCCGCGGAGCTCGCTCCCGCCCACCCAACGCTCGGCGACGTCGACTCTCCCGCTGCGCTCGCCGGCTACCAGGCGGCGAAGAAGGCACACAAGGCCGAGTGGCTGGCGTCCAAGTCCGCACGCTGACGGACGGCGGCCAGCCCGCCGAGGAGACCGCGCACGCCCTCGCCGAGTTCTTCGCGGCGGCGAAGCAGACGCTCGAGATCGCCGTCTACGACCTCCAGCTGCCGGACGAGCTCGAGTCGATCGTTCGCGGCGAGCTCGTCGCGGCGCAGAAGCGCGGGGTCGCCGTCCGCCTCGCGTACAACCTCGACCATCCGAAGGCCGTGCCGGTTCCGCCGCCGCCGCGTACGAACACCGGGGCGTTGGAGGACCAGCCCTTCCCGACCGAGGCGATCCCGGGAGTCCCCGACCTGATGCACCACAAGTACGTCGTCCGCGACGCGGCCTCCGTGTGGACCGGCTCGACGAACTGGACCGCCGACTCGTGGACGCGGGAGGAGAACGTCGTCGTCACCGTCGACTCGCCCGCGATCGCCGCGCGCTACCGCGAGGACTTCGAGCAGCTCTGGACGACACGCGACGTCGCGCGCAGCGGCAAGGTCGACACGGCCCCGGTCGATGGGATGCGCGCATGGTTCTGCCCCGGCCGCGGCGAGAAGCTCGCGCACCGGATCGCGAAGGCGATCGGCTCCGCCCGGCGCCGCATCCGGATCGCATCGCCGGTCATCACCTCGGCGCCGATCCTCGGCACGCTTGCCCAGGTCGCCTCCGACGGAAAGGTCGACCTCGCCGGGGTAGTCGACGCCACCCAGATCGCCGAGGTGCTGCAGCAGTGGCGCGAGAACGGAAACGTCGACTGGAAGGGCCCGCTGCTCCGGACGGTGCTCACGCGCGCGCCCTTCTCCGGCAAGCAGACGACGCCGTGGGGGCCCGGCACGGTGCACGACTACATGCACGCCAAGGTCACCGTCGCGGACGACACGATCTTCGTCGGCAGCTTCAACCTCTCCCATTCGGGCGAGCTGAACGCCGAGAACGTCCTCGAGCTCGAGGATGCACGGCTCGCGGAGCAGCTCGCCGCGTTCGTCGACGGGATACGCGCGCGTTACCCCGCGGTCGCCCTTTAGGGGGATTCCCGGTCATACGGGACTCATACCGCGCGGCCACTCGATTTCATAAGGCGCTACCCGATGCTCTGGTCACCGGACAACGAGTCCGGCCGGTACGAACGAGACCAGAGGAGCTTTGACAATGCGCAAGATTCAGACCGCGACGCGGACCACGAAGTTCGTTGTCGCAGCAGTAGTGGCGTCGATCGCCTTCGCGGGCGTCTACGGCTTCGCCGCGTCACTCGGCATCACGTCGTCGGGCCTTGGCGCCGGCAACGCGGTCGTCGCATCCTGCGGCACCGGCATCACCGCGTCGTACACGACCGCGTACAGCGCGACGATCCCGGGCTACTCCGTCAGCCAGGTGAACCTCGCCAGCATCCCGGCCGCCTGCCTGAGCAAGGCGTACAGGATCCAGCTGACCGGCACCGCCGGCGCGACCGTCGGGTCCGAGGTCTCCGGGACGTTGCCCGCCTCGGGCACCACTGCGAGCGTCGCAACCTCGGGGAACGTCGACGCAAGTCTCGTCACCGGCATCTCGGTCGTCGTCTCGTAGCGACCCGTCTCCGTACCGGCGGACTGCGAGCGGGGCGCGCCTACAGCGTCCCGCTCGTTCCGTCTCTCGGAGGTAACGCGTGCAGCGGCTGGCCAACATCCTCGCGATCGTCGTCACGGCGGCTCTCCTGTCGGTCGGAGTCGCGTCGGCCGCCGGCCTCGGCTTCACCAGCGGGAAGCTCGGCGCCGGGAGCGCCGTGGTCGCCGGTTGCACGTCGTCGTCCCTGACCGCGACCCGCAACGTGGACAACAGCGGCAACGTCACGCAGCTCAGCGTGACCGGTGTCCCCCAGGCCTGCGCAGGCGAGACCCTCGCCGCGACGCTCGAGAACAGCTCGCATACGAGTCTCGGCAGTGCCTCGGCCGTCGTCGGATCCTGCACGGGCGGCTGCTCGATGACGCTCTCGGGGTTCGGGACCGTCTCCGCCGCCAACGTCACCGCCTACGCGCTCTCGCTCACGCAGTAAGCCGACCATGCGCCGCTTCCGTTCCACGCCGCTCCGTCTCGCCGCCGCGATCGCCATGGCGGCGTGCGTCTCGACCGGCGTCGCGTACGCCGCGAGCCTCGGCCTCAGCTCCGGCAAGCTCCACGCCTGGAGCCAGACGCTGACCAAGGGAACGTGCAGCCCGTCGACGCTGTTCGACACCTACGTCAGCCAGGCGACTCCCAACACGCCCATCGGCAACGCGCCGCCGACCCTTCTCGTGTCGGGCGCAGTGAACGCGCAGAACTACACGTTCGTCCGCTTCGACCTTTCCGGGTGCAACATCCCGGCGACCGGGGGTGCAGACAACGCGACGCTCACGATCAACGTGACCGCCGCGGGGCACGACAAGATCTCGGTCTTTCCGGTCCTCTCGGCCTGGGACCCGGCGACGCTGACGTGGAACGGTCTCGCGGGCGTCACGATCGGATCGACGGCCAGTGATACGCAACCGGTCAACAGCGCAAGAGTGTTCAGCTTCACCGTCACGGGCGACGTCGACGCAGCCATCAAGGCCGGCGCCCTCTGGGGCTGGGAGATCCGGGACACGAGCGGCACTGCGACGACCGTGATCTCGTCGACGACCAACCCACCGTCTCTCTCCATCAACTATGAGAAGTAGCGTCCTCCCTCTCGCGCCTCGCGTCGCCCTCCGGCCTCGGCTCCCCCACGCACGGAAGGTGGCGTTGATCGCGGCACAGCTCGCCTTCGTGGCGGCGCTGCTCTGGTTCTGCCTACCGCAGGGCTTCGGCGGCCGCGCCGACTGGGTGCTCGTGAGCGGGACGAGCATGCTGCCCCATCTCCACACCGGCGACGTCGTCCTTGTCGACCACCAGTCGGCCTACCACGTCGGGGAGGTCGTCGCGTACCGCGTGCCGAAGGGCCAGGTCGGCGCCGGATACGTCGTCATCCACCGGATCGTCGGCGGCAACGGCCGGACCGGCTGGACGCTGCAGGGCGACAACCGGACGGCGGCGGACCTCTGGCACCCCACGGACCGAAACGTCCTCGGCGCCAAGCTGCTACGCATCCCGGACGCGTGGCTCGCCCTCCGCTTCCTCCACACGCCGCTCTTCCTCGGCCTGCTGGCCGGCTTCGGCATCTTCTTCTGGGTGGCCTTCAGCGGGGGCGGAGATTCGGACGACGCGGCCGGCGGGACACAGCAGGGACTGAGATGAGCGCGATCGCCGACGCATACCTCGCCGAGCGCACCGCCCTGCCTGCGCGGCTGCACGCGGCCGTTCTGCGGGTGACCCAGCGGCGGAAGGTCGTGGTCGGGGTCGGCATCACGAGCCTGCTCCTGACCTTCGTGGGGATGCTGACCACCGGCGGCTCCGGGACGATCGGCACGATCATGTACGTCCCGTGGGTGGCGCTCCTCGCGGCCGAGCTCGGGCCGGCGGCCGGCGTGCTCGTCGGAATCGCGGCGACCGGCCTCTACTTCGCCGCCGCGGAATCGGTCGGGCTCCCCCACGACCCGGTGACGCTGGTGCTGCGTCTCGCCCCGCTCGTGGGTGTCGGCGTCGCCGCCGGTCTGTCGTCGCGCCGCATCTCCTCGGACGCCCTGGAGCTCCAGAAGACGAGTGCGGCGCAGCAGGCGCTGCTCGACTCGACGCTGGACGGCATCTGCCTCACGGACGCCTCCGGTCGCATCCTGCTCGCGAATGCTCCGCTGCAACGGATCTCCGTGGAGCTCGGGATCCCGCCACACGGAACGGTGATCGAGCGGCTGCTCTCGCTCGCCGACCGGACGACCGAGCCAGCGCGCTTCCGCGACCGGATGCGCGAGCTCGCGCAGAATCCCGCGGCGAGCGAGGACGAGTTCGAGCTGACCGAGAGCGGCCGCGTGTTCCAGGGCTGCACCGCGCCGGTGCAACGACGCGACGGCACGCTCGTCGGCCGGATCTGGTCGCTGCGGGAGGTGACCTCCGACCGGCGGCTCGAGCGGCTGCGCGACGCGTTCGTCGCTGCCGTCTCGCACGAGCTGCGCACGCCGCTCACCTCGGTCTCCGGCTTCCTCGAGCTGCTCGGCGACGAGGAGGACAACCTCAAGCTCTCTGGGCGCACGTACCTGACCGCCGCCCGTCGCGGCACCACCCGCCTCCAGCGGATCGTCGAGGATCTCCTCCTCGTGGCGGAGATCGAGGCAGAGCGCCTCGAGCTCCGTACCGAGCCGGTCGACCTCAGGGAGCTCGCGGCCGCCGCGGTCGAGATTACCCGCGCCGCCGCCGACGAGAAGCACATCGCGCTCACTCTGGACGTCGAGGGATCGCTCCCGCTCGAGGCCGACGGCGCACGGCTCGGACAGGTGCTGGAAAACCTCCTGTCGAACGCGATCAAGTACACCCCCGCCGGCGGCGCGATCGTCCTTTCGGCGAGCGGCGGTGACGCACACCGGCGGATCGAGGTCGCCGACAACGGCATCGGCGTCCCGCATGAAGAGCTCGGCCAGCTCTTCTCGCGCTTCTACCGGGCCTCGAACGCCACCCGTCGCGCGATTCCCGGCACCGGCCTCGGCCTCGTGATCGCCCGCGCGATCGTCGAGGGCCACGGCGGCACGATCTCTCTCGACAGCCGCGAGGGCGAGGGAACGACCGTCACAGTGACGCTCCCGCTCTGTCAGCCCGACGGCGGCACGTACCTGTAGCCGAAGCCGCGGACCGTCTCGATCGGCTGCCAGTCGGCGGTCGCTTGGCCGAGCTTCTTCCGCAGGTACGAGACGTACAGCTTCACCTGGTCGCGGGAGACTCCAGCCTCATGTCCCCAGCAATGCTCGATCAGCTGCTCGGCCGAGAGAACCTGGCCCGGGTGACGCGTGAACGCATTGAGGAGCCGGAACTCGAGCGGCGTGAGGGTCACCGGTAGGCCGCGGCTCAGGACGAGCCGGCGCGCGTAGTCGATCGAGATCGCGCCGTCGTCGTAGTGCTCGAGGTGCTTGGGCTCGGGCGCGCGCCGGAGGAGCGCCTCGATCCGGGCGAGCAGCTCCTGCCGGCCGAACGGCTTCACGACGTAGTCGTCGGCGCCGGCGCGGAAGCCGCGAACCTTGTCGATCTCGCCGCTGCGCGCGGTGAGCAGGATCACCGGGACGTCGCTCAGGTCCCGGAGGCGCTCGAGCGTCTCGAAGCCGTCGAGCTCGGGCATCGACAGGTCGAGGACGACGAGGTCGGCCGGAGTCGCGTGGAAGGCCCGCAGCGCGGCGCGCCCGTCCTTGGCCGTCTCGACCCCGTATCCGGCGCTCCGTAGGAGCTCTGCGAGCAGCAGGCAGATGTCGTCGTTGTCATCGACGACCAGCACCCGCCGCAAAGGTGCCGTCACCACTGCGGCTCAGTATCTCGCACCGTTCGGCCGATGATAGGTCGAATGAAGCGATTCATCTCCGTTTCGACGCTTATTGCGACGCTCTCGGCGGCGCTCCTGACGGGCTCCTCCGCCCAGGCGCTGCGCCTTCCGGCCGCTCGGCACTGCCCCGTCTTCCCGGCGACCAACGCCTGGAATCAGCGCGTCGACAAGCTCCCGGTCGCCTCCGACTCAGCGCAGTTGATCGCCTCGATCGGGGTAAACGCGTCCGTGCACGCGGACTTCGGCTCGGGCACCTGGGCCGGCAGCACGATCGGCATCCCCTTCGACGTCGTCTCGCGGAAGACGCACCGGTCTCGCGTCGGATTCGCCTACGCCGACGAGTCCGATCGCGTGCGCTATCCGATCCCGCGGCACGTCCATATCGAGGGGGGCCGGCATCCGAGCGGCGACCGGCACGCGCTCCTCGTCGACAAGTCCTCGTGCCGGCTCTACGAGCTGTACGACCTCCGTCACACGCGGCACGGCTGGAGGGCCGGCTCGGGCGCCGTCTGGAACCTGCGCTCGAATCACCTCCGCCATGCGGGCTGGACCTCGGCGGACGCAGCCGGCCTGCCCATCTTCCCCGGCCTCGCCCGCTGGGACGAGGTCAAGCGCGGCGTGATCAACCATGCGCTCCGCTTCACCGCGCCCGAGACCCGCCGCGCGTACGTCTATCCCGCGCGTCACTACGCATCGAGCTCGAACGACCCCTCGCTGCCGCCGATGGGTCTGCGCGTGAGGTTGAAGGCGCGCGTGAACGTCGCCTCGTTCCCGCGGCAGGCGCGCGTCGTCCTCCGGGCCATGCAGCGCTACGGGATGATCCTCGCCGACAACGGCTTGCCCTGGTACGTCTCCGGCGCGCCGAACAAGCACTGGTCGAACGACGCCCTCCACTCGTTCGACCGGCTCACGGGAGCGGACTTCGAGGTCGTCGACACCGCCTCGCTCCCGGAACCCGGCAAGTAGGCCATGGCCACGCGGGACACGTCCGGAACCTGGTTCCAGACGTGTCCGGCTCAGCCATGCCTCGCTGCGGCGGAACCGCACGGCTCCATGGATGAGCCGTCCTCCCCGGACACGTCCGGTACCTGGTACCGGACGTGTCCGGTTTGAACAGGGGTCGCGGACGGCGCGGCTAGCGGGCGGCCCAGTCGGCCCGCGGGTCGGGCAGCGGGGTGAGCAGCGGCTCGACGCGTTCGCGGAGATGCTCGAACGCCGGCGGCAGGATGAGCTTCTCGCCGAGGTGCGCGGGATCCTCGTCGGTCGCGAACCCGGGACCGAGCGTTGCGATCTCGAAGAGCACGCCTGCCGGCTCGCGGAAGTAGATCGAGCGGAACCAGAAGCGGTCGATGATCTGCGTCGGGTTCCCGCCCGCTTCGACGACACGGTCGTGCCAGGCCTGGTGATCCTCCATCGTCGAGGCCCACGCGACGTGGTGGACGGTGCCGGCGCCGCCGACGCCGTGGACGTCCGGCGCGTCCTCGTAATCGATCCAGCCGCCACGCGTCTCGGCGCGCGTGTCCCAGCGGCCGTCCTCCCGCTCGAAGCCGAGCGCAACGAGGAACTCGTCACTCGGCCGGCCGTACGCGCGAACCCCCTCGAATCCCTGCAGCGCATGCTCCCGCGGGATCTCGGGATGGAGTGCGACGAGCGGCTCGTCACTCACGCGCGAGACGACGAGCTCGTGCGCGAGGCCCTCGGGATTCGCGAAGCGGAGCGTCTCGCCGTCGGGCTCGACCTCGTGCCCCTCGGCGCTCAGCCGATCGGCCCAGAACTCGAGCGCGTCCGTGGAGCCGACCCGCCAGACGACGGTGTGGATCATCCCGGCGCCGGCCACGCCCGGGTGCGCGTCCGGGTACTCGAAGAACGTGATGTCCGAGCCGGGGCGCCCCTCCTCGTCGGCGTAGAAGAGGTGGTAGACGGTCGGATCGTCCTGGTTGACGGACTTCTTCACGAGCCGGAGCCCGAGGACGCGCGCGTAGAAGTCGACGTTGCCGGGCGCGTCAGCCGTGATGCACGTGACGTGATGGATGCCGTCGAACCTCATGCCGTCGCGAGGATTGCACACGCGCGTCCCCGCACGCCGACGCGGTGCTTCCAGTCGAGGCCGCGCTTGTCCGCGAGAACTCGCGTCTGCGCCTCCACATTCCAGCCGGCCGTCTCGACGGCCTTTCGCAGCCCGCGCGGATTGAAGACGAACCACTCGCCCCCATCGCGCCGTGCGTCGAGCCTGGCGAGCGGCGCCGGAAGAAGCGACAGCGGAAGGGAGACGGTGTCGAGCAGGAGCAACTCGCGGCTCACGCGCCGCACCGCCTCGAGAGCGCCGAGCGGATCGGCCACTACCTGGAGCACGTAACCCATGAACGCGAAGTCGAACTCACCGTCGAGCTCGTAGAGATCGCACTCCTCGTAGCGGACGCGCGAGCCGAGCTTCGTCTGTGCCTCCTCGAATCGAGCCCGGCACAGCGACTGGAAGTAGGACGGCCGGTCGATCGCGACGACGTCGGCCGCGCCGCGTCGCTCGAGCTCGAACGCCCAGAAGCCGTCTGCCGTCCCGATGTCGACGCAGCGCTTCCCACGCAGGTCGGGCCACGGGAGCTTCGGCACGAGCGGGCGAAAGTCCCACCACGCGTCGGTGACAGAGCCGTCGGGAAGCTCGATCGCGTGCCACCAGCGCTCCGGCTCGTCAGGAGCCAAACGGGCCCATGGTCGGGAACCTGTCCTCGCCGTCGAGGAGGTGCCGGAGGAAGAGGGCGACGCCGACGTCGCCGGCGAAGAGGGAGTAGCGGCCGCGGCCCACCGCGGCCCGCTCCCGCTCGACCTGGCCGATCGCGTGCAACGCGAAGGCGCGCGCGCGGTCGAGCCAGAGCTCGTCGCCCGTCCGCCGGTGGAGGACGAGGAACGCGTACCCGTTGCCGGCGGTGCCGTGGCAAAGGCCGGGACCCTTCCCGAGCGGCCCCGCCCGCCACGTCAGCTCGCCGCCGGCGACCGCGAGGTCGAGGTCGAGCAGATCTCCGAGCGTCGCAACCATCCCGGGCGCGCCGTGGCACCACTGGACGCGGGTCTCCTCCGGTCCGCACCCCTCGGCCGGGATCCAGTTCACGAGCTCGCCGTCGCGGAGGACGTACGGCTCGAGGTCGACGAGCTGCACCGGGACCCGGTTGGCGAGCGCGCGGACATTTCCCGCGTAGCCGTGCGCCGGGCCGAGGTACCGGGCGGCGCTCGAGCCGATGTGCGACGTCCATAGCCCATCGGGATCGCGCGCCGCCTCGACGCGCTCCGCGGCCGCGCGCCACGCCTCGTCCCAGCGCGGCTCGCCCGTCCACGCGAGCATCGCCTCGGCGACGAGCATCGACCCGGGCGTCCCGAGCATCACCTCGTTCGCCTCGGCATCGAGACCGCCGAGAACGAGCTCGTGGATGCGGTCGGCGAGGCCGGCGTCGCCGGTCAGCCGGAAGGCGACAAGTGCGATCCCGACCTCCCCGAAGTGGTAGCTCGTCTCGACGGGATCCTCGTCCCAGGGAGAGGGGCGCGCCCGGTAGTGCTCGACGAACGACACGGCCGCGTCCCCCCAGCCGGTCGAGCCGAGCTCGTGGAGCGCCCAGATCACCCCCGCGCCGCCGATGTAGACGTCCGAGAAACCCCATTCCTCGTCTTCGCGCGGGTGCCACGGCCACCGAGTGCCGTCGAACGCGGCTTCCGCGTCGGCGACGATGGTCGCGATCGCCTCCTCGACGCGCGCGTCGTCCCACTCCCCGGCGGCGAGCGGCTCGTGCTCCGACGGGCGGAAGAGATCAGCCAACGCCTGCGAGCAGGAAGGCGCGCGACTCGCGGAGCATCTCGCGCGCGATCACGAGCCGCTGGATCTCTTGCGTCCCCTCGTAGATCTGCGTGATCTTCGCGTCGCGCATGAAGCGCTCGACGGGGTACTCCCGGATGTAGCCGTAGCCGCCCAGGATCTGCACCGCCTCGGTCGTCACCGCCATCGCGACGTCGCCGCACTTGAGCTTCGCCATCGCCGACGCCTTCGTCAGCTCCTGCCCCTCGACGCCCTCGTCGACCATGCGCCCGTAGCGGTAGAGGAGGCCGCGCGCCGCCTCGCACTCCGTCTCCATGTCGGCGAGCTTCGCCTGGATCAGCTGGTGCTGGCCGATCGGCTTCCCCATCGTCTCGCGCGTCTTCGCGTATTCGAGGGCGTAGTCGGTCGCACCCTGCGCGATCCCGAGCGCCTGTGCCGCGATCCCGGGGCGGGAGCGGTCGAGGATCCGCATCGCGATCCGGAAGCCCTCTCCCTCCTCGCCGAGGAGGTTCCCGGCGGGGATGCGGCAGCCGTCGAACGTGAGCTCTCCTGTGGTGGAGCCCGAGATGCCCATCTTCGGCTCGAGCCGCGCGACCGCGAAGCCGGGCGTGTCGGCCTCGACGACGAAGGCCGAGATCCCGGAGTGGCCCGCCTCCGGGTCGGTCTTCGCGAAGACGGTGTAGAGGTTCGCGACGCCGGCGTTCGTGATGAAGCGCTTCGAGCCGTCGAGGACGTACTCGTCGCCCTCGCGGCGCGCCGTCGTCCGCATCGCGGCAGAGTCGGACCCGGAGCCGGACTCCGTCAGCGCGTATGCGGGCAGCCATTCGCCCGAGGCGAACCTCGGGAGATACCGCCCCTTCTGCTCCTCGCTGCCGGCGAGCTTGAGGCCGAGCGAGCCGAGCTCCTGCACGGCGAGGATGAGGGCCGAAGTCGCGCAGACCTTCGCCACCTCCTCGATCGCGATCAGCGAGAGGAGTGCCCCGGTGCCGAGCCCGCCGTGCTCCTCGGCGAAGAAGAGCCCGAAGATGTCGTTCTCGCGGAACAGTTCGACGACGTCCCACGGAAACTCGTGCGAAGCGTCGATCTCGGCCGCTCGCGGCGCGATTCGCTCGCGCGCGAGCTGCCGGACGAGGTCGCGCAGCTCGCGCTGCTCGTCGGTCAGGACGTCCCAGGGCATGGCGGCAAGGATCGTACGGGAAGCGTCGACTACGCTCGCGCTCGTGATCCTGCGCAACGGGACGATCCGCACGCTCGATCCATCACTGCCGACGGTCTCGTCCCTCTGGATCGCGGGCGACCGGATCGCGGGCGGGGTCGGCGTGCACGAGGCGGCGCTGCCGAGCCCGGAGACGGTGGATCTCGGCGGCCGCTGCGTCCTGCCCGGGTTCACCGACTCGCACGTCCACTTCCCCACCTGGGCCCTCGCGCGGCACGACGTGCGCCTCGACGGCTGCGCGTCGCTCGCGGATGCGCTCGACCGGGTGCGCGCGGCGCCGCGAACCGGAACCTGGCTGCGCGGCCAGGGCTGGCGGGACGCCGACTGGCCCGACGGCCCGCCGACCCGGCAGGCGCTCGACGAGATCGAGCCCGAACGGCCCGCGATGCTGATCTCGAAGGACTACCACGCGCTCTGGCTCAACTCCGTCGCGCTCGCGCTCGCGGGCGGCTACCTCGAGGTCGAGGGAGGCGTGGTGGTCCGCGACGAGCACGGCGACGCGACCGGCGTCCTCTACGAGCGTGCGGCGTGGGAGTTCAAGGAACGCCACGCGCGCGTGCCGGACGACGAGTACGTCGAGGCGATGCGTGACGGCGTCAAGGTCGCGGCCTCGCGCGGCGTCACGGCGCTGCACGACAAGGACGGCTGGCTCGGCGCGATCGGGCTCTGGCAGCGGCTCGAGCAGCAGGGCAGCCTGCCGCTCCGCGTCTGGCAGTCGACGCCCGCCGACCGGCTCGGCGACCTCCGCAACCTCGGCCTGCGTAGCGGCGTCGGCTCTCCCCTCCTCCGACTCGGCTACCTCAAGGCGTTCATGGACGGAACGCTGGGCTCGCAGACGGCCTGGATGGCGGACCGCAGTGGAGTCACGATCACGAGGAGCGAGGATCTCGAGGAGATCGTCCGCGATGGCGCCGAGGCCGGCTGGCCCGTCGGCGTGCACGCGATCGGCGACGCGGCGAACGCAGCGGCGCTCGACGCATTCGAGCGTTCTCGGGAAGCGTGGCAGCCGCGCGGCCTCCGCCCGCGGATCGAGCACGCGCAGTGCCTCGCCCCGGGCGACGTCTCACGCTTCGCCGAGCTAGGCGTCGTGGCCTCCGTCCAGTTCTCCCACGCGCCTTCCGACGAGGAGCTCGCGAAGCGCTTCTGGTCCGACCGCCTCGACCGCACGTACTCGTTCGGCGCACTCCTCGAGTCGGGCGCGCTCCTCGCGAACGGCTCCGACGCGCCGGTGGAGGAGCTCGAGCCGTGGGCCGGCGTCGTCGCCGCCGTCCTCGACCACTGGCGCGATGACCAGCGGCTGACGCTCGAGCAGGCGTTGCATGCGGTCTGCGTCGCGCCGGCGTGGCTGTCCCACGACGAGCGCGTCCGAGGGACGCTCGTCCCCGGCCGCTACGCCGACCTCGTGGTGCTCGACCGCGACCCGTTCGCCTGCGAGCCGGAGGAGCTGCGCGAGGTCCAGATCGTCGCGACGATGCTCGCCGGCCGCTGGACGCACAACCCGCCGCCCTGGGATTGATCGGAAAAACATTTGATCAGACCGCCTCGGATGCGGTTAGATCGCTCAACCGCGTCCGAACCTCAGGGGAGGAGTAACGATGGAGGCTGCAACGCCGAGCGGCGGCCGCTTCGAGCATCTCCGCGAGCACTCGATCGGTCTGCCGCAGGTCCTGTTCCAGTCGATCACGCACATGGCGCCCGCCGCCGCGGTCGCCTACTCGATCTTCATCTCGGTGCCGTACTCGCAGCAGGCACTGCCGCTCTCGGTGGGACTCGCGCTGATTGCGTGCCTCTGCGCCGCGACCGCGATCGGCCAGCTTGCGAAGCGCTTCCCGTCCGCCGGCGGGATGTACACGTACACGGCGCGGACGCTCGGCCCATGGGCCGGGTTCCTCGTCGCGTGGCTCTTCATCCTCTTCGAGCCACTTGTCGCCCCATTCCTCTACCTCGAGTTCGGCTGGGCGATGACCGACGTGTTCCAGAACTCGATCGGCTGGCACTACAGCGGCCAGTGGTGGATCTGGGTGACGCTCATGACGGTCGTCGTGTTCCTGCTCACCTACCGCGACATCCGCCTCTCCACGACGGCCGGCGTGATCCTCGGCGCGTTCGAGATCCTGATCTTCGGAGCTCTCGCGTTCTGGATGATCTTCTCGAACACCGGCCGGCTCAACCTTCAGCCGTTCAATCCGCATCACGCAGTCAACGAATGGAGCGGCGTCTTCAAGGGGATGGTGTTCGCGATCCTCGCCTTCATCGGCTTCGAGGCGTCGGCGCCGCTCGGCGAGGAGGCGAAGAACCCGCGCCGGACGGTCCCGTTCGCCGTGGTGGGCTCCGCGCTCGTGATCGGCGTCTTCTACGTCCTCTGCGCGTACGCCTGGGTGTTCGGAGCCGGCTTCGACAACTTCGTCAACCAGGCGACGACGAACGCCGATCCGTGGCGCAGCCTCGGGAAGGCGTTCTGGGCTGGCGGATGGGTGCTCGTCTTCCTCGCGATCTGCAACTCGATCGCGGCGAACTCGAACGCTGCCGTCAACGCTGCGACGCGTGTCTTCTACGCGCTCTCGCGGAACGGCCTCGCGCCGAAGCGGCTCGGCCACATCCACGAGAGGTTCCGGACGCCGGACGTCGCCATCTTCGGCATGTCCGCCTTCGCGCTCGTGATCTCGCTGCTCTTCGGCTGGAAGTGGGGCCCCCTCGACGGGTTCTTCACGATCGCAACGATGGCCGTGCCGCCGGTGATCCTCGTCTACATGCTCGTCTCTGTCGGCTCGATGGCCTATTACATCGGCCCTCTCCGCCGGCACTTCAACGTGTTTCTGCACGTGCTGATCCCGATCGGCGGGATCGTCCTCTTCTTCTTCCCGCTCTACTACCAGTTCGTGAAGTACCAGCCCGTCTACCCGGAGAAGTACGGGAACTGGATCGATTACGCGTGGGTCGGACTGGGAATCGTGCTCACGCTCTTCCTGGTTGCAACGCGGCCGGACAAGATCGCGGACATGGAGCGCGTGTACGTCGAAGACGAAACAGCACCGGAAAGTGACACAGCACCATCGCCTGCCTCGTAGCGAGGTGATCTGGTCGTTCGGGCCCGACCTCCAGCCCGTGCTGGAGGTCGAGCCCGGCGACGTCGTCACCTTCGAGACGAACGACTGCTTCACGGGCCAGATCCGGAGCGAGGACGACCTCGTGACCGAGATCGACCTCTCGCGGATCAACGGCGCCACCGGCCCGGTCGCAGTCAAAGGCGCGGAGCCGGGCGACTCGCTCATTGCAGAGATCCTCGACGTGCGCCCGATCGAGTGGGGCGTCGCCACGCTCATCCCGGGCTTCGGCCAGCTCATCGAACACGTGCAGTCCCCGCTGACGCGGCTTTTCGAGGTGCGCGACGGCGTCGTGAAGATGAACGATCGCGTCTCGTTCCCCGCGCTACCGATGGTCGGCGTCGTCGGGGTCGCGACCGACGGGGAGGATCTCTCGAACGGGCTAGCCGGTCGCCACGGCGGCAACCTCGACGACCACTGGCACGGGAAGGGAGCCCGCATCTTCTTCCCCGTCCGCCAGCCCGGCGGCATGTTCGCGGTCGGCGACATGCATGCCGCGATGGGCGACGGCGAGATCTGCTTCACGGGCGTCGAGATCGCCGGCGAGGTCGACGTCCGCTTCCACGTCCTCAAGGACAAGCAGGCGACGTGGCCGGTGACCGAGCTCGCCGACCGCTGGCTGCCGCATGCAACCGCGCCGGAGTACGCCGAGGCGCTTCAGCTGGTGTCCGAGGAGGCGGCGCGCCTGCTCGTCGACGAGCACGGCTTCACGATGGAGGACGCCTTCATCTTCCTCTCGGTCGCGTGCGACGCCGGCGTCGCGCAGGCGTGCAAGCCGTGCGAGGGCTTCGGGACGATCGCACGCTTCTCGATCCCGAAGATCGACGCCTGCCCCGCTCCGTTCGGGGTCTAGACGCGCGACGTACAATCGGACGGATGGCCGTCCGCACGATGAACCCTGTCCACGAGGCGAGCACCTGTGCCGTCGCGGCGTCGGCCGCGATCATCGGCGCCAAGTGGACGGCGCTCCTCGTCCACGACCTCTCCGAGGGGCCGCGCCGCTTCTCCGAGCTCGAGCGCTCGTGCCAGGGCATCAGCCCGCGCACGCTCGCCGAGCGGCTCCGAGCCCTCGAGGCCGACGGGATCCTCGAGCGCCGGAGCTACGCCGAGACGCCGCCGCGGGTCGAATACCGGCTGACGGACAAGGGCCAGTCTCTCCTGCCGATCATCGACGCGATGCGCAAGTTCGGCCACGAGTGGCTCGAGTGCGGGCGCACGCACCCGCACGAGCTCTAGTCGTTCAGCCGGCCGAGAGCGGTCAGCAGCGCCGCGACCGTGTCGATCCCGGCCGCGAAGTACGGGACGTAGAACCGCTCGTTCGGTGAGTGGATGTTGGACTCGGGCAGCGCGAAGCCGCTGAGGACCGTGTCGATCCCCTTCTCGGTCAGCGCGGGCATGAGCGGGATCGTGCCGCCCGTGCGCGTCAGGAGGGGGCGCACTCCCAGCGCTTGCTCGAACGCGTCGAGGGCGAGCCGGATGGCCGGTGCGTCGGCACGGACGAGGCCCGGGTTGGTGCCGGAGACGACGATCTCGAGCTCGGCGCCGGCGGGCGCAGCGTCGCGCAGGAGCTGCTCGGCGGCCGCGCCGATCGTGTCGGCGTCCTGGCCCGGCGCGAGCCGGATCGTGAATTCGGCCGAGGCCGCGACGCTGAGCGTCGTGTTGCGGATTCCGGGCTTCCCTCCGAGGATCCCGTTCACGTCCAGCGCGGGCTCGCCCCACGTGCGGACGTAGAACTCCTCCGCCGCGTTTGCGTACAGCGGTCGCGCGCCCTGATCCGAGAGCGCCTCGGCGCCGGGCGGTAGTTTCGCCCAGGCTTCGAGCTCGTCGGCCGTCGGGGGGACGATTCCCTGGCGGAGAGGCTCCGGCAGCAGGCCGTCCGGGCCGGCGAGCACCGCGTCGAGGCAGCGCATGAGCGCGTGGATCGCATTGAGCGCGGCGCCGCCGTAGACGCCGGAGTGGAGATCGCGTCCGCCGGTCCGCACCTTCACGTCGACGCCGACGAGACCGCGGGTCGCGAGCTCGATCGTCGGCACGTCCCGCCGGAGCATCCCGCCATCGAAGATCACGGCCACGTCTGCGCCGCGCTCGTCCTGCGTGAGGAAGTCGACGATCGTGTGTCCGCCGATCTCCTCCTCGCCGTCATACGCGAAGCGGAGGTTGACCGGGAGCGCTCCCGCCTCGACGAGCCGCTGCACCGCGCGGAGGACGACCCAGAGCTGGCCCTTGTCGTCCACGACTCCGCGGCCGTAGGCCCACTCGCCGCGGATGTCGAGCTCGAACGGGTCGGACTCCCACAAGTCCAGCGGCGCGGGCGGCTGGACGTCGAAGTGGTTGTAGAGGAGCACGGTCGGCGCGTTGACGGCGCCGTTCGAGGCGGGAATCTCGCCGAGCACGAGCTCTCGCTCTCCGAACGGGGTCAGCTCCGCGGTGCCGCCGATGCGGCGGATGAAGTCGCAGACCCACTCGCCGGCGCGCTTCACGTCCTCCCGGTGAGCCGGGTCGGCGCTCACGCTCGGGATCGCGATCAGCTCCGCCAGCTCTGCGCGCCAGGCTTCTTCCACGAGGCGATCCTATGCTGCGGTCCGTGCGGTTCGCGGAAGTGGCGTTACAGGGGCCGGCGGGGCTGAGGGAGTTCTACGGCAGTGTGCTCGGCTTCGCGCTCGACGGCGAGACGATCGGCGTCGGCGAGACGAGGCTCCGGTTCGAGCCGGCGGAGAGCGGCGCCTTCTACCACTTCGCACTGCTCGTCCCGGGCGACCGCTTCGACGCGTCGCTCGCGTGGGTGCGGGAGCGCGTGGAGCTGCTCGGCGACGTCTTCGACTTCGAGGCCTGGGACGCTCACGCCGTCTACTTCCACGATCCCGCCGGAAACATCGTGGAGCTCGTCGCGCACCGCGGCCTCGACGAGGGCGGACGCTCGGGTGAGTTCGCGCCGGAGGAGCTCGCCGGCTTCTCGGAGCTCGGGATCGTCGGCGACCCGCCGGACCTGGCGCGCCGGCTCGCGACCGTCGGCGTGGCGCTCTGGGACGGCACGATCGACGAGCCCGGCGGGCTCGCCTTCGCCGGCGAGCAGGGCCGGACGCTGATCCTCGCCCCACCGGGCCGCGGGTGGCTCCCAACGAGCCGCCCCGCCGAGCCGCATCCGCTGACAGCGACGCTCGCCGGCGGGCGTGACCCCACTGACCCCACTGACCTTGTAACACTTTGTTACTTGCTCGATCCGACCGCCAAAGATGGAGAAAAGGGCGCCGGCACCGCACCTAGTAACACTTTGTTACTAGGGTAGACGGGTCCGGTCGGGGCTCAGGCGACGTCCCGGAGGGAGTCCGTCAGGGCCAGCGCGCGGAGCTTCTTCAGGCTCTGGTTCTCGATCTGGCGGATCCGCTCGCGCGTCACGTTGAACGCGCGGCCGACCTCGTCGAGTGTGCGCGGCTGCTCGCCGTCGAGGCCGTAGCGCAGCTCGAGCACCCGCCGCTCGCGGTGCGAGAGCGTGTCGAGGATGTCGCGGAGCAGCTCCGTCCGCAGCGTCGTGTCGGCCGCTTCGTCGGGGAGCGGGGCGTTTTGGTCGGTGAGGAAGTGCCCGAACTCCGACTCCTCCTCGTCTCCGACCGGCTTCTCGAGCGAGATCGGCGTCTGAGACGTGCGGAGGATCTGCTCGACCTCGTCGAGCGGAAGGTCGACGTCGCTCGCGATCTCGACGGGCGAGGGCTCGCGGCAGAGCTCGCCGCGCAGCTTCCGCTCGGACCGCACGATCTTGTTGAGCTTCTCGACGACGTGGACGGGCATGCGGATCGTCCGTCCCTTGTCTGCGAGCGCCCGCGCGACCGCCTGGCGGATCCACCACGTCGCGTACGTCGAGAACTTGTAGCCCTTGCGCCAGTCGAACTTCTCGGCGGCGCGGACGAGGCCGATCGTCCCCTCCTGGATCAGATCGAGGAACGGGAGCCCCTGGTTGCGGTAGCGCTTGGCGATCGAGACGACGAGCCGGAGGTTCGCCTCCACCATCTCCTGCTTCGCGCGATGGTCGCCGCGCTCGATCCGCTTCGCGAGCTCGACCTCCTCCGCGGCGGTCAGCAGCTCGACCTTGCCGATGTCCTTGAGGAAGAGCTGGAGCGCGTCGGTCGAGACCTCGCGGGCGGTCTCGTCGAGGCGCGCCTCCTCCTTCACGTTTGGGGTGGCTGTACCGTCGACGACCTCGACCTGAAGCTCCTCGAGCGCGCGGTAGACGTCCTCGATCTGAGCCGGCTCGAGGTCGAGCTCGTCGAGCGCGAGCGCGAGCTCCTCGGCGTTGATCCTTCCGGCGGCCTGCGCGGCTTCGAGCAGGCTTCGTGCCTCTTCCGTCTCGAGAACGTCGTTGGGTGACGCTCCCACAGTGGCTGTAGCGGCCATCTCCCCCTCCCTGGCGATGCCGGAGGATGCCATGCGGGCCACGGCGGGCGCCATAGGCCGTTCGGCTCATATTTCCTTTACTTGGTCCCATGCTTCCCAATGCGGGAAAGCAGGGTTCGTACGGCTTTTGCGTAGGACGAACGAGGAGCCTCGGCGGCCGCGAGCCGGAGCTGCTTGAGGCCCTTCGCGGGCTGCGCGGTCGCGATGAGGAGCAAACCGAGCTCGAAGCGGACGACCGGCGCGTGCGGGAACACCGCCGTCAGCGGCCCTAGCCGTGCAAAGGCGCGCGCCGGCGCGCGCTTCGTGAAGAGGCCGACGGCGGCCGCCGTGCGCGCGTAGGGATCCTGCGGCGCCAGCCGGGCCGCCGCGGCGAACTGACGCTCGGCGGAGACGCGATGCCAGAGCTGCCAGAGGAAGTAGCCGTACCGCAGCTTGGCCTCCGCGTCCGGCTTGCGCGCGTCGGCCGCGAGGACACGCAGCTGCGCCGCGGCGCTCGCTGCCCCCGGCAGGGACAGCGGCAGGACGAGGTCCGGCAGATCCGGCTTGTCCGCGGAGTAGAGCTGGTTCTCGGCCTCGACCGACTCCGGCGAGTCCGGGAACCGCGTGTCGACCCGATTCCAGGCCGCTGCGGCGTCGGCGATCCGGCCCGACCAGAGGTACGCCCAGCCGAGGTGGTACTCGGCCACCGCGCTGTCCGGGTTCTCCGCCGCGAGACGCTTCAGCGTGCCGAGGCCGTCGTCGCCCGGCCAGCCGGCGAAGGCGAGGCCGATCTGCGCCTGCAGCGAGTGGTGGCGCTCGAAGATGGCGCGCGCCGCGGCGACGTGTTTCGCGTTCAGGAGCTCTGCGGCGCGAGCGAGGTCCCGGGCCTCGGGGTCGTCGCGGACGCCGAAGTCGAAGAACACCGGGGGGATCCCGGAGCGCGGCTTCGTCACGGAACCCGGCACGGTCGTCGTCTCGCCGCGCGTCTGGAGGACGGTCACGCCGACGACGGCTCCGGCGGCGATCAGAGCTGCGACCGCGACGACGAGAACGATCCGGCGGCTCCGAGCCGCCGCGAGCGGGCGTGCTGCTGTGGCCACGTTCCGAGCGTAGCCCGGAACCGCGTCGCTACATTTCCGAAAGCGATGCCGAACTATCGGGAGCTCCTGCAGCAGATCAAGTCGGAGATCGACGAGGTCGACGTGACCCAGGCCCGCGATCTCCTCGCGTCCGGCGGCCGTCCCCTCGTCGTCGACGTGCGCGAGCTGGACGAGTGGACCGAAGGGCGCATCCCGGGCGCGATCCACATTCCGCGCGGCTCCCTCGAGTCGCGCATCGAGCAGGCGGTCCCCGATCGCGCCCAACCGATTCTTCTCTACTGCGCAGCCGGCAACCGCTCCGCCTTCGCCGCGAAGTCGCTCGAGGAGCTGGGCTACGAGAGCGTGTCCTCCCTCGCCGGCGGCTACACCGACTGGAAGCGCAGCGGCCTCCCCACCGAGCTGCCACGCACGCTCGACGCGGCGAAGCGACAGCGCTACAGCAGGCACGTCCTCATCCCGGAGGTCGGCGAGGAGGGACAGCTCAAGCTGCTCGACTCGCGCGTGCTCCTGCTCGGCGCCGGAGGGCTCGGCTCGCCGTCCGCGCTCTATCTCGCGGCTGCGGGCGTCGGGCGCATCGGGATCGTGGACGACGACCGCGTCGACGCGTCGAACCTCCAGCGCCAGGTGCTCCACTCGACCGGACGGCTCGGCGAATGGAAGGCGGAATCCGCGAAACGGACGATCGAGGAGCTCAACCCCGACGTCGAGGTCGTCCCCTACATCGAGCGCCTGACCTCAGAGAACGTCGAGCGGATCCTCGCCGACGGCTGGGACGTGATCGTCGACGGCGCCGACAACTTCCCGACGCGCTACCTGATCAACGACGCCGCCGTCTGGCACGACATCCCGCTCGTGCACGGCTCGATCTACCGGTTCGAAGGGCAGGCGACCGTGTTCAAGCCCGGCGACGGGCCGTGCTACCGCTGCCTCTTCCCGCAGCCGCCGCCGCCCGAGCTCGCGCCGAGCTGCGCGGAGGGCGGCGTCCTCGGCGTCCTCCCGGGCATCGTGGGCTCGCTGCAGGCGAGCGAGGCGCTCAAGCTCTGCCTCGGGATCGGCGAGCCGCTCGTCGGACGGCTGCTCCTCTTCGACGCGCTCGAGACCGAGTTCAGCGAGGTCACGCTGCGGCGCGATCCGTCCTGCCCGGTCTGCGGCGACTCCCCCACCATCACCGAGTACGTCGACTACGTCGAGTTCTGCTCGGGAAGGCCGGCGCACGCATGAGTCGCGTCCGCATCCCTCCCCAGCTGCGCAGCGAGGTCGGCGGCGCGCGCGAGGTGCCCGCCCACGGCGGCACCGTTCGCGAGCTGCTCGACGACCTGATGGACCGCTTCCCCTCGCTCCGGCCGCAGCTCGTGGAGGACGACGACATCGCGCCGTTCGTGAACGTCTACCTCGAAGGTGAGGACGTGCGCACCCTCGACGGGCTCGACACGTCGGTCGACCACGGGTCCACGGTGATCCTCCTCCCAGCCATGGCCGGTGGGCTCTAGCCTCCACACGGCCGGCTCCCTTCTCGAGCTCGTCGGCAGGACTCCGCTCGTCGAGCTGAGGCGCCTCTCGCCTCACCCCACGGTGCGGCTGTACGCGAAGCTCGAGGGTCAGAACCCGACCGGCTCGATCAAGGACCGCGTCGCGCTCGCGATGATCGAGGCGGCCGAGGCTGCGGGAGAGCTCGAACCGGGCCGCGAGCTGCTCGAGCCGACCTCCGGCAACACCGGCATCGCGCTCGCGCTCGTCGCGAAGCTCAAGGGCTACGCGCTCACGTGCGTGATCCCGGAGAACGCGACCGAGGAGCGGCGCCGGCTGCTCCGGCTGTACGGCGCGACCATCGTCGAGTCGCCGGGCGAGCAGGGCTCGAACGGTGCCGTCCGCCTGGCTCTGGAGCTCGCCGAGCGGGAGCCGCGCTACTTCATGCCGTTCCAGTACGCGAACGAGGCGAATCCGCGTGCCCATTACGACGGCACCGGCGCCGAGATCGCAGACGCCCTCGGGCGGGTCGACGTCTTCGTCGCCGGCCTCGGCACGGGCGGGACGCTCATGGGCGCCGGCGAGCGGTTGCGCGAGATCTTCCCCGACGTCGTGATCGCGGCGGCCGAGCCGCTGCCGGGCGATCCGGTGATGGGGCTGCGCTCGCTCGACGACGGCTACGTCCCGCCGATCCTCGACGTCGCCAAGCTCGACCGGAAGCTGCTCGTCTCGAACGACGAGGCCGTCGCAGGCGTCCGCGCGCTCCTCGACCGCGAGGGCATCTTCGCCGGCGTCTCGAGCGGCGCCGTCCTCCACGTCGCGCGACGGCTCGCCGGCGAGCTCGAGGAGGGAGTCGTGGTCTGCGTCCTCGCCGACGGTGGCTGGAAGTACCTCTCCGCGGGCTTCTGGCAGGGGGACGAGATCGACGAGAGCAAGCTGTGGTGGTAGTGCCGCCCGCGGTGCGGGAGGCGCTGGCCGAGCACGCGCGCGAAGAGCTGCCGAACGAGAGCTGCGGCCTGCTCGTCGTCCGGGAAGGTGTCGCCGAGCGCTACGAGCCGGGCCGCAATGCCGCCGACTCGCCGTACCGCTTCGACCTCGACGTCGATCCCAAGCTCTGGTTCCTCGAGGACGAGGGCTACGAGCTCGCTGTCGTCCACTCCCACGTCTCCGCGCCGCCCAGGCCGTCTCGTACCGACGTCGAGAACGTCGGGCTCTGGCAGGGCCGCCCGTATCTCATCTACTCGGTCGCGCGGGACGAGCTCGCCGGCTGGACGATCGCGGACGGCTCGATCGAGCCACTCGAGCTCCGCTGAAGCGGCGGCCTGTCATCCTTGCGCGATGAGCGTGATCCGGATCGAGAACCTCCCCGACAGCGGAAACTCGTACCGCTTCGACGGCGCCGCGCACGACGCTCCCGTCTCGCTCTTCCTGCTCCACACGCGACCCGGCGAAGGCCCGGGCCTGCACCACCACCCGTACACGGAGACGTTCGTCATCCAGGAAGGGCAGGCGACGTTCACCGTCGGCGACGACACGATCGAGGCGCGTGCGGGAGACATCGTCGTTGCGCCCGCCGACACGCCGCACGCGTTCGTCAACTCCGGCCCGGGCGTGCTGCGATCGGTCAACATCCACCCCGTCGCGGAGATGGAAACCGTCTGGCTCTGAGTGCGCGCGAACCCGATTTAGTCTGATAACGTACTATTTAGTCCGGTATAAGACTAAGGAGGTTCAGATGATCAGCCGCACCGTCACCGCCGTCCTCGACGCGCCGAGCACCGAGGTCTTCGCCTTCCTCTCGCGCGTGGAGAACCTCCCCGTGTGGGCGACCGACTTCGCGCGGGAGCTGAAGTACGAGAACGGCGAGCCCATGGTGGTGAACGGACTCGGCGAGTTCTACTTCCGGATCGACGCGAACGGCGACACCGGCGTGATCGACATGTTCGCCGGGCCTGACGAGACGCAGATGGCGATCTTCCCCACCCGCGTCGTCCGGCTCGCGCCGGACCGGTGCGCGTACACGTTCACGATGTTCAAGGCCCCGGAGACGGCCGACGAGCTGTTCGAAGCGCAGCACCGGTCGCTCGAGCGCGAGTTCGAGAACATCCGAGCTCGCTTCTCACGCGAACGGGCGGATGGCAGCTGACCGCAACGACACCGGCTACCTGCTCGCGCTCGCGAGCAGGCGCTGGAACGAGATCCTCGAGCAGCGCTTCGCAGACGCCGCCTTCCCGGAGGTGCGTGCCTCGTACGGCGCGCTGCTCGTGCCGCTGTTCGAGGAAGACGGGCTGCGGCTGGGCGAGCTCGCCCGCCGGGCGCGCCTGAGCAAGCAGACCGTGACGACGATGGCGCGCCTCCTGGAGCGCACCGGGCTCGTCACACGCCATCCGGACGCGGACGATGCGCGCGCCACGCGGCTCTTCCTCTCCGGGCGCGCGAGACGCTTCCAGCCCGTCGCGGAGTCGGTGCTCGCCGAGCTCGACCAGGAGGTCGCAAAGACCCTCGGCGGCGAGCAGGCGGCCGGACTCAAGCTGTCCCTCGCCGCCCTCGTCGAGCTCAGCTGAAAAAGCCACGTCCGGAACCTGGTTCCCGGACGTGTCCCCGCGAGACGGTTACTCCAGCTCGTCCTCGTCGGCATAGTCGGCGACCTCGTCGCGCCGCGGCTCCGGCAGCTCCTCGAACGTGACCGCGATCCGCTCGATGCGGTTGCCCTCCACCTCGAGCACGTCGAAGCGCATCCCGTCGTACGAGACGTCGTCCCCCGGCTCCGGCGCACGCCCGAGCTGGCCGAAGACGAAGCCCGCCACCGTGTGGAAGTCCTCTTCCGGGAGCTCTGTGCCGAAGCGCTCGTTGAAGTCGTCGATCGAGAACATCCCGTCGACGCGGTAGGAGTCCTCGCCGATCTGCTCCACCGGCTCCTCGGGCACGTCGAACTCGTCCTCGATCTCGCCGACGATCTCCTCGAGCAGGTCCTCGAGCGTCGCGATCCCGACCATCGCCCCGTACTCGTCGATCACCACCGCGAAATGCGTGTTGGCGCGCCGGAACTCCTGCAGGAGCGAGGCGAGGTCCTTCGTCTCCGGGACGACGTAGGCCGGCCGCAGCAGCGACTCGAGGTCGACCTGCGCCAGCCCGCGGTCGTGGATCGCGCTGAAGAGGTCGCGGACGTGCAGCACGCCGGCGATGTCGTCGAGCGACTCGCGGTAGACGGGGTAGCGCGTGTAGGGCGAGTCGAGGACGACGGCGAGCGCCTCCTCCGGCGCCAGGTCGATCGAGACTGCGGCGACGTCCGGCTTGGCGACCATCACGTCGGCGACGTCCTTGTCGCCGAAGACGAAGACCTTGTCGATCATCTCCCGCTCGTCCTCCTCGATCTGCCCCTGCTGCGTGGAGCGGGAGACAAGCATGCGCAACTCCGCCTCCGAGTGCACCTCGCGCTCGGCGCCCGGCGGCTCGAGGCCGAGGGCGCGAAGGATCACGTCGGTCGACGCGCGCAGGAGCCAGATCGCCGGACGGAACAGCGCGAAGAACCCGCGGACGGGCACGGACACCCAGAGCGCCGTCCCTTCCGCGTGCCCCAGCGCAGCGCCTTTCGGCACTAGCTCGCCGAAGACCACATGGAAGAAGCTCAGGACCGCGTAGGCGAGGATGATCGCCACGATCGCCGCCATCCAGTGCTTGAACTCGCGCGACAGGGTCTCCTCGCCGAGGGCGCCGATGGCCAGGGAGGTGAGCGTGACGCCGAGCTGCATGGCCGCGATGAAGCGCGGCGGGTCGCCGGTGATCCGCAGGACGTCGCGGGCGCGCCGGTTCCCCTGGTGCTGGAGCTCGATGATGCGCGTCCGCCGCGCCGTGACGAGGCCGTACTCCGCGGCCACGAAGAACGCGTTGAGCAGGATCAGGAACGCGACCCCGATCAGCTCGTAGAGGAGTGTCACGCCCTCACCTGGAGGGCGTCGGTACTAGGAGGGTTCTCGTCCAACTCTCCGGCCGGAGTATAGGGACGGCCCCGGAGACACCCGTCAACACGAACATACGTTCGCTATCCTTCCCCGATGCGCGCCGAGTATCGCGAGGAACCGTGTCGCAGCGCCCTCAACCGCGTGCGCGGCATGCCCTTCGCCTGGTCGCTCAACCCCTACATGGGCTGCGCGCACCGGTGCATGTTCTGTTACGTCCGCGCCTTCGAGGCGCGGGCCGAGAGGCCGTGGGACGACCTCTACGGCTCGAGCATCCGCGTCAAGACGAACGTCGCCGAGGTGCTGCGACGGGAGCTCGCGCGGCCGAGCTGGAAGCGCGAGGCCGTCGCGATCGGCGCGGCGACCGACCCGTACCAGCCGGCGGAGGGCCGCTACCGCCTGACGCGTGCCTGCATCGAGGCCCTCGGCGCGGCGGCGAGCCCGTTCTCGATCATCACGCGCGGGCCGCTCATCGTGCGGGACGTCGACGTCCTCGCCGAGGCAGCGTGCCGCGCGGATGTCTCCGTCACCTTCTCCGTTCCGACCCTGGACGACGAGATCTGGCACGGCACGGAGCCGGGGACGTCGCCGCCGCGCCAGCGGCTCCGCGCCCTCTCGCGGCTAGTGGAGGCCGGAATCGACGCCCGCGTGGGGATGGCGCCGATCCTCCCCGGGCTCAGCGACCGGCCCGAGCTGCTCGCCGACGTCGTCCGCGAGGCCCGGGCGGCCGGAGCGACAGGAATCTGGGCAAATCTCCTCTACCTCAGGCCCGGGACGCGCGAGCACTTCCTCGGCGCGCTCGAGCGCGACTGGCCCGAGCTCCTGCCGAGGTACGAGCAGCTGTACCGCCGGGGGGCGTATCTGCCGCGCCGCGAAACCGAGCCTGTGAGGGAACGCGTCCGTGCGCTCGCCCGCAACCACGGCGTCCGCGACCGCAGGCCAAGGCGGCTCGAGCCGGCCGCAATTGCAGAGCAGCTGGAAATAGCGGCTATGTGATATCGGATCGCCGTTCTATGATCTCCCGGCCGTGGCGGCCTCCGAGATCACCTGTCTCATCGTCGACGATCACGAGGTCGTGCGCGAGGGGCTGCGCCTGTCGCTCAGCCGGGCACCCCACATCCGCGTCATCGGCGAGGCGGCCGACGGCGAGGCGGCCGTCGCGCTCGCCGAGCGGAGGCGGCCGATGGTCGTGATCATGGACGTCCGGATGCCCGGCATGGACGGGCTCGAGGCGACGAAGGCGCTCATGGACAAGTCGCCCGACAGCGCCGTCCTGATCTTCACCGCCTACAGCGAGCGGAGCCTGCTGAGCCGGGGTCTCGATTCCGGCGCCAAGGGCTACGTCCTCAAGGAGGCGCCGCACGAGACCCTCCTGCGCGCGATCGAGAAGGTCGCCGGCGGCGAGGGCTATGTCGACCCGGCGCTCATGCCCGCCTTCCTCACCGGGCGCGAGAAGGACGACATGCTCACGACGCGGGAGCGTGAGATCCTCCAGCTCCTCGCCGACGGCATGTCGAACGCGGACGTCGCGACCCAGCTCTTCATCAGCCAGGAGACGGTGAAGAGCCACGTGCGCCACATTCTCGCCAAGCTCGAGGCGGATACGCGCACCCACGCGGTCGCGATCGCCCTGCGTGAGGCCATCATCGATTAACAGCGGGAGTCCCACCATCGACAACGCGAACCGCGAGCTGGCCGAACATGTCCTCGCGGCCGAGCAGGACGAACGCCGCCGGATCGCGCTCTTCCTCCACGACGGGCCCGTGCAGTCGCTCGCCGGCGTCGCGCTCATGCTCGACGCCTCGCTCGACCTCGTTCGCCGTGGCGACCTCGAGCAGGCTCGCGAGATCCTCGACCGCGCGCTCGGCCGGACCCGGACGACGGTCGGCGAGCTCCGGGATCTCTCGTTCAATCTCGAGCCGGTCGCGCTACGAGACCACGGCTTTGCGGCGGCGGTCGACGCGCTCGCGCAGTCCCGCAGTCACGAGCACCGGATCGAGGTCTCGCTCGACGTCGCGCTCATCGACGCGCTGGGCGAGCGGACGCAGGCCGCCCTGTACCAGATCGTGCGCGAGGCGCTCGAGGAGGCGATCCGGCGCGGGCCTCCCTCCCGCTTCGAGGTCGCGGCCGCGTCCGACACGCCCGGGGCGCTCCGGCTCGTGATCAGGGACGACGCGCCGACCGAGCGGCGCCGGCGCGCTCTCGAGGTCCTCGGCGAACGTGCGCGCACGCTCGGCGCGACGCTCACGCTGGACCACGACGTCGGCGGCACGACGATGAGCCTCGAACTGCGCGGCCAGCCGACCGGCGACGACTAGTCTTCCGCGCGGTGAACGGCGACGGCGCGCAGCAGCACCTTCTCTTCGTCTGGAAGCCCTCCGGGTACGAGCTCGTCGAGCAGGACGGCGAGCCGCCGGCGATCGGCGCCGAGGTCGAGGTCGAGGGAAAGCAGCTGCGGGTGACGAAGCTCGCGCCGTCTCCCTTGCCCGGCGATCGCCGGATCTGCGCCTACCTCGGCGGTTAGGCGCCCGCGATCGACTCGGCCGCTGCGAGGCCGAACACGAGCGCCTGCGCGAGACCGCTTGCGTAGCCGCCGGTCGCGACGCCGCCTGCGTCGACTCCCGCCGCCCAGAGGCCGTCCGCACCGGTCACGCGACCCTCGACATCGACCCGCAGCCCGCCGATCGTGTGCGTCACCGCGGCAGCGACGTGCACGCCGAGCGTGCCGTCCTCGCGCTCGACGACCGTGCCGCCGGCCGCGCGCGCCGCTTCGATCCGGTCGTTCGTCTCGGCGACGACGTACCAGGCGCGGGGACCGACGAGCTGCGCGAGGTCGTTCTCGTGCCACGCGACCTCCGGCGGCGTGATCTCGGTCCAGTCGTCGGTGAAGACCCGAGCTTCGCGGCCGTAGAGCTGCGCCAGCGGGACGAAGTCCTCCTCCCGGATCCGCGGCGGAGGCGCCGGCATGACGCGGCCGTAGAACTCGTCCAGGCCGGACGTCGTCGCGGCGCCGCGCTCGAGCGCGAAGTCCAGTCCGTCTCCCTCGCTCCACGGGTTCGCGCGCAGGAGCAGCCCGCGCTCGCGTGCAAGGCGCCCCGGGAACCCGCCCGTCGCGAGCAGCACGGGCGGCTCGGCGTCGCGCGGCAGCGTCGTCTCGACCTCGACCTCGCCTGCGGCCTCGGCAAGGAGCCGCGTCAGCGTGCGTGGCTCGTACCGGCGGCCGGTCGTGAGCGGGTTCTCGGTGTCGTGCCAGACGGGCTCTGTGCCGAGCGACTCGAGCCAGCGGAGCCCGTCATCGAGCCGTTCCCAGATCACCCGCTGCAACCGCTCGTCGCCGCCGGGACAGTCCTCGCGGAAGCTCTCCCACTCGAGATGCCGCCAGATCACGCACGAGGAGAGGAGCATCGAGCCGCCGGCGCGTGTGCCCTTCTCCAGCACGCGTGGCTCGTGGCCGAGCTGGCGTAGGCGCGTGGCGGCGACGAGGCCCGCCATCCCGGCGCCCGCGACCGTGACGCGCAACGACGACCTCCTAGGTCAGCGAGAACGTCGGCTTGTGCTCGACGTACTCGACCCGCACGCGCTCCGGCCCCCAGACGAAGACCGCGAGGGTGTTGGGAGCGTCGACGAAGTCGTCGACCTCGACGCCGAGGTCCTGCGCCGCGGCGAGGTGCTCGTCGGCGGAGTCGACGAGCACGGCGAGATGGTTGAGAAGCGGCCGCTCCGGCGCGCCGGGCTCGCCCGGGTGGAACTCGATCCACGCCCCCGCGACCTCGACGCGCGGGCAGCCCGACCGGCCGGGAGCGGCGGCGCCGAAGCCGAGCGAGCCGTAATCCGACGCAGTCGCCTGCGGATCGGCGGAGCGGAGCGCGACATGGTCGAGGTCGTAGTCGAGATCGGTGTCCGCCTCGACGAGGCCGAGGACCACGCCTTCCGCGAGCTCGAAGTACGCCTCGCCGTCGTGACTGCGGTCGACCTCCAGGCCGTCCGGCAGCCCCGAGAGCGCGCGCTCGAGATCGGCGACGCGCAGCGCGACGTGCTCGAGCGCGCCGCGCTCCCGAGGGCCGTCGGCGGAGAAGAGCGTCAGCTTCCCGCGCCGCGCGTCGGCGCCGACGAGCGTGAACGCCTCGGTCCGGTCGATGACGTGCATGCCGAGGTGACGCACGACGAAGTCCGCCACGGCGTCGCGGTCCGCGAGCCAGTAGGCGACGTGGTCGAGGGTCTTCGGGTTCACGAGATTGGCTCTTCCCCGAACGCGCCGCCGTTATGCGATCGGCTCGTTCTGGACGTTGTTCTCGTCCGCGTACTTCTGGGTGAGCTCGTTGACGACCTCCGCCCCCTTGTCGTACGCGTAGTTGATCTCGACGAACGCGTTCCACTTGTCCGGCAGCGCGTCCTCGGGGAAGATCGCCTCCACCGGGCATTCCGGCTCGCACGCCCCGCAGTCGATGCACTCCTCCGGGTCGATGACGAGGATCCGGTCGAACTCGTGGATGCAGTCGACCGGGCAGACGTCCACGCAGGAGCGGTCTTTGATGTCGATGCAGGGCTCGGCGATGATGTACGTCACGCGGCCTACTGTAGATAGCGATTGCGGGCGACTGCGGGCCGAACCGTCACAATTCTTCGGACTCCGTGAGCTCCGCGACGAGCTCCCCGAGGCGCTCGTCGAGAGCGGATTTCGCGAGCACCTGGTCGAACCCGGCCGCATGCGCCGCGCGCAGGCCCGAGGTGTCCGTGTGGTTCGTGAAGCCGACGATCGGGATGTCGGGATACGAGTCGGCGACCTCCTTCGGGTCGACGCGCGAGACGTCGGCGAGGACGAGCTCCGGATCCTCCGTGTGATCGACCGTGATGAGGCGATGCGCAGGTAGGAGGGCCTCGAGCTTCCCTCGTATGAAGAGATCGACCCCACAGAGCAGGATCGTGGCCACGTGGGAAGGTTAGAACGCCATGGAGGCGTCATACAAGCGCGGGCTCGAGGCGATTCGCGAACGCCGCTACTTCGAGGCGCACGAGGAGCTCGAGATCGCGTGGCGCGCGGCGCCTGCCGAGGAGCGGGATTACTTCCAGGGACTCGTCCATGTGGCGGTTGCCTGGTACCAGGCCGGACGCGGACGCCCCGTCGCGACGGCGCGGCAGCTCGAGAAGGCGTCGCGGCGCCTCGCCGCGTTTGCGCCGGCGCACCGCGGAGTCGACGTCGAAGGCCTGCTCACGCAGGTCGACGCGGCGCGCAAGCGAGTCGCCTCCGGCTCTCTCGACCTCGCTCCACCAAAGCTGACCTTGTAACACTTTGTTACTAGCGTGGACGGGTGCCGTTTCGGAGGTGTCCACCGGCATGGCTGCACGGGTTCCCGAGCACCTAGTGACACTTTGTTACTAGGAAAGACGTGTCCGGTTGGAGTGGATGCCTGGGCCCCGGTGGCGCGCCCTGGGGGCTCCGGCCTCGGGCTAGGGCTTCGTCAGGCCGAGGTCGATGAGGGCTCGGTTCAGCCCTACCTGCAGCCACCACTCGCGGTGGAAGAACAGGAGGAGCCCCAGCGCGACGAGGACGAGGCCGCTGGCGATCTGGATCACCTTGTAGCGGTCGCGCAGCCAGCGGAACGTTCCCATCGCCCGAGCGAACGCGAGACCCGCGACGACGAACGCCGCGCCGAGGCCGAGTGCGTAGGCCGCGAGGAGGACGGTCCCCTTGAGCACCGTCCCGCTCGTGCTCGCGAGGACGAGAACCGCACCGAGAACGCTCCCGATGCACGGTGCGGCGCACACGGCGAACGCACCCCCGAGCAGCGCGCCGGAACCTCGCCGGCGTGCCCCCGCGAGCAGTCCGGGCGCCAGCACGCGCTCGGGCACGGGCAGCAGGCCGACGAAGGCGAGGCCGAGCACCACGAGGACGAAGCCCGCGACCTCCGTCCGGACGGTCCCGGAGAGGACGCTGCCGATCGCGGCTGCGCCCGCGCCGAGGACCACGAAGACGACGGTGAAGCCCGCGATGAACGGCAGGCTCGAGACGACGACTCGCCGCGTCGTCCCGCGCTGGCCGAGCCGGCCGGCCTCGACGCTCGAGACGGCGGCCAGGTAGCCGGGAACGAGCGGAAGCACGCACGGCAGCACAACCGACACGAACCCGGCGGCGAACGAGATGCCGAGCCTTCCTCCCATCAGTCGAAGCGTGCCAGGAGATCGTCGAGACGGCGCTCGGTCTCCTCGTCGAGCCCCGAGTCCTCCGGCTCATCCGGCTCATCGGGCCCGCGCCGCCTGCTCCAGCGCCAGACGCCGAACGCGAGCACGAGCCCGCCTCCCAGGACGCCGGCGACCGGCAGCCACCACGCGAGCAGGTCGAAGCCCTTGTGCGACGGCGCCGCGAGGATCCCCTGGCCGTAGTTCGCGACGAGATCCGACCTGATCTGGTCCGCGGTCGCGCACTGCGCGATCCGCTTCGAGATGAAGACCTCGATCTGGCGCGCCGCCTGCGAGTCGGACTGGTCGAGCGTCGTGTGGCAGGTCGGGCACATCACCTGGCCCTCGAGATACGTCAGCGAGGTGCGCGGGCGGGCACACGCGGCGGCCGGCCCCGCAAGCGCGAGTGCGAGCGCCACCACGCCGAAGAACCGGAGGATCACGCGGCCGCGGCCTCGGCAAGCGCGCTGCGGAACTTGAGGGAGAAGCCGGGATTCGTGATCGGCCCTGCGAGATGCGCGACGACCCGTCCCTGCCGGTCGAGCACGTACGTCTCCGGCACCTGCGAGATCCCGTACCTCCCCGTCACCCGGCCGGACCCGTCCTGGAGCATCGTGAACGACAGCGCGTGCGCGCTGACGAAACGCCGCGCGTCGGATGCGAGGTCGTGATAGTCGACCCCGAGGAAGACGACGCCGCGGCTGTGATAGCTCGCCCAGTCGCGCTCGAGCACCGCCGCCTCGCTCTTGCACGGCTCGCACCACGAGGCCCAGAAGTTCAGCACGACCGGACGCCCCCGATACGCGGCCAGCGAGACCTTGCCCGCCCCGTCGAGGCGGCGGAGGCTGAACGCAGGAGCGACCGCGCCGACCCCGGGCGCATGATGCTGGTGCCCGAGCTGCCAGACGAGGAGCGCGAGCAGGCCGGCCACGCCCCCGAGCGCGACCAGCTGAGCCGCGACCTTGAGACGGCGGGTCACGCCTTTCGCGCCGCCTTCAGCTCGCGTTTGAACTGCGCGCTGTACCCCTTGTCGCTGACGGGCCCCACGACCGGGTCGCCGACGATCCGTCCCTCCGGGTTGAGCACGTAGGTGACCGGGAGCCCGGGCAGGGCGTACCGGTTCGAGGCGATGCCCGCGTTCGGGTCGAAGACGACGGGATACGTGATGCCGTGCACCTTCACGAAGCGGCGCCCGTCGCTCGCGGCGTCCGGGCCGGTGTCGACGCCGAAGACGACGAGGTGGTCGTTCCGATCCTCGCGCCAGAGCTGCTCGAGCACCGGCGCCTCGCGCTTGCACGGGGTGCACCAGGAGGCGAAGAAGTTCAGCACGACGGTCTTCCCGCGGAACGACCGGAGCGAGAGGTCGCCGTCGCCCGTCAGGCGGCCGAGCGAGAAGGCGGGCGCGGGCCGGCCCACCTTCGGCGGTGGGGTCTGGTGCGTCAGGTTCCACACGAGCATGGTCGCGAGAAGCCCGATCCCTGCGACTGCGAGCGCCTGCGCCCCGAGCTTGAGCCCGCCCGCCACGACGCGGCTAGGACGCGATGATGAACACCGGCGTCCCGATCTGCACGCGGTTGAAGAGCCACTCCGCGGAGGGCACCTGCATGCGGATGCAGCCGTGCGACTCCGAGTGGCCGATCGACCACGGCTCGTCGGTGCCGTGGATTCCGACGCCCGGCGCGCTCAGCCCCATCCAGCGCGTGCCGAGCGGGTTGCCCGGCCCGGGTGGGACCGGCTTGGCGCCGGCCGCCCACGAGTCCTGGGTCGGCGGGTACCACCACGGGTTCACCTGCTTGACGACGATCTCGAAGTGGCCGAGCGGCGTCGGCCATGCAGCCTGGCCGGTGGCCACCGGGAACACGCGGACGAACCGGCTACCGCTGTAGAGATAGAGGCGGTTCGAGCCGCGGTGGATCACGATCACCGGCTCGGGCTTCGAGGCCGAGCTCGTGAGCGTCTTCGAGGGCGCGGCGATGGTCGTGCGTGTGCCGTCGAGGATCGCGTGCCGGATCAGCATGCGCGTCGGGAACCTCCGGAGCGCGCGCCCCGGGTGGGAGTGGGTGAAGAACGGCCGGCTGTTGCGGAGGAGCAGCGTTCCCGCGACCGCCGGCCGGTCCGTCTTCGCCGCCAGGGTCTTGACCCACTTCGCGATCAGCTCGGAGTCGAGCGTCGGAGTGAGCGCGAGGACCGTGTCCGGCAGAGCGGTGAGCGCCGTCTGGATCGCGGCGGCGAGATCGAGATCGGTGTGGAAGTGATGCGGCGAGACCGAGTAGTTGCGGTGCCCGACGTGGACGACCACGGGCGCGAAATATGCCGCCTGGACCGCCGCCGTCGCCTGGTCGGAGTTCATCCCGCCGACGGCGACCGGACCGATCTGGACGCCGTCCGCGATCACCGTCGGCGCCGGCGTGCCGTCGGCGCGGGCGTGGCTCGCCCCGACGCCGAGGGCGCAGACGACGAGACAGAGGATGAAGCCGGCGCGCTTGGCCACGGATCGCCTTGATTCTAGCTTCACGCCGTAAAGCCTCCGCTCACCTCCGGCGGATGACGACCACGGCCAGGTCGTCGGAGAGGTCGCCCCCGGCGAAGTCGCGCGCATCCTCCGCGACCGCCTCGGCGAGTGTGCGCGCCGGCAGATCGCGCCGGTCGGCGAGCAGCGCGTCGAGCCGCTCCTCCCCGTAGAGCTCGCCGTCGCGCCGCGCCTCGATCACGCCGTCGGTGTAGAGGACGAGCGAGGCGCCGGGCGGCAGCTCGGTGCGCGCCTCCGCGTACTCCTGACCTCCGTCGATCCCGAGCACGAGGCCGTGCGCCTCGAGCGGGCGAGTCGACCCGTCGGACAGGACGATCCGCGGCGGGGGATGGCCGGCGCTCGCGCTCGCGACGCCGCCCCCGGCGCCGTCGACGACGACGTAGCTCATGCTGATGAACTTGCCCGGGCCGATCTCGCTGCAGATCACGTCGTTCGCGGAGGCGAGGAAGTCCGCCGGTTCCGAATGCTCGCGGGCGAGCGAGCGGAACACGAACTTCGCCATCGCCATGTCCGCCGTCGCGTCGACACCATGCCCGGTCACGTCCCCGAGCACCACCGCGAGGCGGCCGTCGTCGAGCGCGAGGAAGTCGTAGAGGTCCCCGCCGACCTCCACCCGCGCCGACGGTTCGTACACCTCCCCCACCTCGAGGCCGGCGATCACCGGCCGGGAACGCGGGAGGAGCGAGCGCTGCATCGTGTCGGCGAACTGCTTCTGCTGCTGGTAGAGGCGCGCGTTGTCGATCGCGAGAGCCGCCTGCGCCGCGAGCGCCGCCGCCGCGTCGACCGTCTCCTCCGACAGCGGGTCCCCCGGCCGGAAGGAATAGACGCCGAGCGTGCCGATGACCTCCGTCGGCAGGGCCACGGGGACGATCGACGCCGTCCAGCCCTTCTCGAGGAAGGGCACGAGCGCGGGCAGGTAATGCCCGCCGCGGGAGCGGCCGGGCCTGAGCCGGAAGCTGCGCCGGTCCCGGAAGAGCCGCTGGACGTTGCGCTGGCCGAACGGCACAGGCAGGGTGAGGATCGTGCGGACCGCCGCTGCGAACGGCGCGTCCCGGACGTGGATCGCCTGCGGCACGAGCTGCTCGCGCCGTTCGTCCGGCATCCGTACCACGGCCGCGTCGACGTCGAGGACGTCGACGACGGTGCGTGCGAGCGCCGCGAGCGTCTCGTCGAGGGAAAGGCTCTGCGCGAAGGAACGGGAGACCTCGTACAGCGCGCGGAGCCGCCGTGCGGCCGCCCGCTCGGCGGCGAGGGCGGCCTCGCGCTCCTCGCCGAGCCGCGTCGCCTGCTCGTGGAGTTGCGCGTTCTGAACGGCGACCGCCAGCTGTCCGGCAAGCGCCGCCAGGAGCGCCGTCTCGTGCTCGCCTGGCTGCGGTCTGCCGGCGGGGAACGCGGCAAGCAGCCCGACCACCTCTCCGCGGGCGACGAGCGGAACGGCGAGCGCCGAGCCGATACCGGTCTCCCGGGCGGCTGCCGCGGCCGCTGCGAGCCGCGGGTCGCGCACGATGTCCGCGACCTCGAGAACCGCGCGGTGTCGCGAAGGCCTCAACGCCACGTCGAGCAGCCTGTCCGCCACGCGCGCGTGCGGGCCCGCGAGGCCGCGGCTCGTCGCCTCTTCCAGCTCGCCCTCGCCGGCGCCGCGCAGGTAGACGGCCACCCGTTCCACCCCGAGGAGCTCGGCGACGCGTTCGACGGCGGTCTCGAGCGTGTGGGAGACGGAGAGCTCCGCGGTCGCCTGGGCGATCACCTCGAGCAGCGCCCGTGTCCGCTCGAGCTCGAGTGCGAGCAGCCGCGTGCGCTCGCCGGTGCGAAGCGCGTGCGCGGCGCGGACACCGAATGTGGCAAGCCGCGTCAGCTGCTCCTCGTCCGGCTCCTCCCCGGGCGGATGGAACAGCTGGAGGACGCCAACCGGAGGCCTGCCGAGCGCCAGCGTGGTCGAGACGCCCCGATCCTCCACGAGCCCCGCGGATTGGGCGCGAACCGGCCCCGGCTCGGCGAGTGCGCGCTCGGCGGCCTCGCGCGCCGCGTCGAGATCGTCTCCCTCGTCGACGCACCACGAGGCGCCGGGAACAAGGCCCTCCTCGCGGCTCTCCCAGAGGACGGCCGCGGACGCGCCGGCGACGCCGGCGGCGAGCCGGACGATCTCCGGCGCAGCGTCCTGCTCGTGCAACGCGCCCGCGAGCGCTTCTCCTGCGAGCTCGAGTGCCGGCCGCGCGAGGGAGGCGGCGCCCTCGCCGGCGGCGAAGCCGCGTAGGACGATCGCCGCGAGGGCGGCGCACAGCTCGGCAGCGAGCCGATGCTCGGCGCCGAACGGCTCTCCCGCGCGGAACAGCTCGAGCGAGACCGCGCAGCCGTTCGCGCGTGCCGGTACGAGGAGCAGCTGCTCGGCGCCGACGCGTTCCGCGATGCGACGGACCGCGGCCGGAGCCGTCGCAAGACCGTCGAGCGGCGTATCGGGAAGCTCCGTGGCCGGCAGCACCGTTCCTTCGAGCTCGGCGGAGACCGTCTGCATCGCCGCGACCGCCACCGCCTCGAGCCGTTCGCCGCCCTCGTCGAGCGCGCGGAGGAGCGCGACGTCGGCTCCCGAGACGGCCCGCGCCGCGTCCGCCAGCGCGCGAAGCGCGTCCGCCGCGGTCGTGGCGACCGCCGCAGCTGCCGCCGCGTGCACGAGCGCAGCGAGTGACGGGGCCGAAACGCGAACGTCGTTCGAGTCTTCAGCCGAGGAGTCCAGATCGAGCAGGCTGCTCATCCCCGAAAGTATTCCGGGCGGGTCCCGCCGGCGACGAGCGGCTTCAGGCGACGATGCGATTCGCGCGCGGCAAGCGGCTCTCCCAGATCGTGCCGGCGCACATGGGGCACTGCGGCAGCTCGCGCTGCACGACGGCCCCGTAGCCGCAATCGGCGCACCGGAACTCGCCCGAGACGCGCGTGCCTGCGAGGACGAAGTCGGCGAAACCGGTGTCGTCCAGCTCCACCGCCGTCGGAGAACCGGACCCTTGTGTGGACTCCTCGACCTGAACCCCCACCTGCGCCACCGCCTCTTCGTCCTCGGATAGACGCGCCCAGAGCGCGCCCGGTGCAATTTTTTGCCCATACTGCGCCTGTGCAAACTCCCGAGCCAGCCCGTCCGTTCCGGATCCGGCCGGAGCGGCGCCAGCCGCGGCCGGAGCGCGCCACGCCGCTCGTGGGCAGCTGGGGAGTGCGGATCGCGTGGGTCTCGGGGCTCGTCCTCGCGGTCTCCTCGTTCACGGACTGGTACGCGGGGACGCTGCAGAACGGGTTGACCCTGTCGGTGACCGGCTGGCACTCCGGTGCGCTGGGCAAGCTCGTGTTCTTCGTCGGGCTCGCGACCCTGATCCTCGAGGCCGCCAGGGAAGCCGGGATCCTGCTGCCCGCCGCCGTGCCGGACCGGCTGCTGCTGATCGCGCTGGGCTCTCTCGCCGTGATCTTCGTCCTCATCCGGCTGATCTCCGTGCCGGACGTGTACTTCGTCTCGACCGCACGCGGGATCGGCCTCTACGTCAGCCTCCTCGCGGCGCTCGGGCTCCTGGGCGCGGGCCTTCTGCGGACGGCGGAAGACCTCCCCTAGGCTCGTCCCGAAGTCGGAGTGACGACGGCGCCGGAACCGGGGGGCGCGCCGGGTGCCCTGAGCAGTCTGCGGGCGAACCGCAACTTCAGACTGCTGTGGATCGGCCAGGTGCTGTCCGACCTCGGCACGCAGATCGGGACGCTCGCCTATCCGCTCCTCGTCCTCGCCCTCACGCATTCGGCCGTGATCGCCGGCGCCGTCGGGACGGCCGCGAGCGCGGCGGCCTTCGCGGTGCGGCTGCCCGCGGGGGCGCTGGCCGATCGGCTCGACCGCCGCCGGACGATGATCCTCTGCGACGGCGCGCGAGCGGTCGCGCTCGCGGCGCTCGCCGTGCTCGTGGCGACGGACTCCGTGGCGTGGCCGGTCGTGATGGTGGTGGCGATTGTCGACCGCGCGGGAGACACGCTCTTCACGCCGGCCTCGATGGCCGCGCTGCCGCTGATCGTCGCCGACGAGCAGCTGGAGTCGGCGTGGGCCGTGTCCGAGGGCAGGCAATACGGGGCCAACCTCGTCGGGCCTCCGCTCGGCGGCTTTCTCTACGGACTGGGGCGCGCGCTGCCCTTCGCCGCGGACGCGGTCTCCTACGGCGTCTCCGTCTTCACCTCGCGCGGACTGCGAGGCTCGTTCGCCTCGTCGGCCGACGGCGCCTCACGACGTGGCCTGTGGGCCGAAGCGTCCGACGGGCTGAAGCACCTCTGGCGCGACTCACTTCTCCGCGCGGTTCTCATCCAGGCGCCGCTCATCAACTTCGCGTTCAACGGGACGCTGTTCACCGTCATTCTCGGCCTGCGCCGGAACGGCGTCTCCGCGACCGCGATCGGCGGCGTCGAAGCGGTGATCATGATCGGCGGCATCGTCGGCGCCGTCGCGGCCCCCCAGATCGGGCGGCGGCTGTCGCTGCGGCAGTCGATCCTGCTCCTCACTGTCACCGGCGCGCTCCTCATGCTGGTCGCGGCCGTAGTCATCCCGTCGCCGGCCGTCGCCGCGCCGCTCGCGATCCCGTTCATCCTCGCGCCGGCGACGAACGCGGCGCTCTTCGCAATGATGCTCCGCCGGACACCGCCGGAACTGCACGGCCGCGTCAACAACGGGCTGCTCCAGGTCGCGGTGGCGCTCGCCGCGCTCGCCCCGCTGGCGAGCGGCCTCGTGATCGGCGCGGCGTCGGCCCGCTGGGCGATGGTGCTGTTCGCAGCCGCGCTCGCCGCGGTGATCCCGATCGCGATCCTGCAGCCGCTGCCGCGAACTTCCGAGGGCGCCGGCTAGACGGGAACGATCGCCTTCGTCTGCTCGACGAGCTCCCCGAGGTCGAAGGGCTTCCCGACGAACCCGCGCGCGCCCCTCGAGGCCGCCTGCCGCCTCGCTGCCTCGTCCACCTGGCCGCTGAACATCAGGACGGGGATCGCGCCGGCGCCGTGCCGCTCCTGCACCCGACGCAACATCTCCCAGCCGTCGACGTGGGGCATCATCACGTCGAGGAGGATCAGCTCGGGCTTCCGCGCCTCGATCGCGGCAAGCCCCTCGTCGGCGCTCGCGGCCTCCTGCACGTCGTAGCCCTCTCGCTCGAGCTCGTTCCGGACGAGCTCCCGCATCCGTTCGTCGTCGTCGACGAGAAGCACGGACGGTCCGGGCTGCTGACGGCCGGGGCCGGAGCGGGCGAGGAACGACTCGAGGTCGCCGCGTCGGAAACGACGGTGGCCGCCCGGCGTGTAGAAGGCAGGGACGCGGCCCTGGTCCGACCACTTGCGGATCGTGCTCTGTGCGACGCCGAGGAACCGCGCGGCTTGACCGAGGGTGAGCCACTCCGCTTCGCGGCGTCCGCCCTCGTCTCTGTACCCCATGTGTGAGAACTTGTCCAAAACTCCCACTTATTACACCTGGATGTGTGTCTAGGCGCACATCCTCATGGTTCGTAATCGATAGCCCCTCGCTGGTACGCGTCGAATGCCGCGGCGAGGACGACCGTGAGATCGCGGGGCCAGCCGGGCTCCGGCGCGCTTTCCTCGACCGCCTCGCGCGCCCAATGCTCGGACTCGCCGTACGCCGCGACGAGCTCCTGCAGCGTGAACGTCTGGCCGACCCGCTTGCGGAGCTCGTCGCGCACGAGCTCGAGGAGCTCGAGCAGCTGCCGGTAGCGCCGTGGCTCGTCGCGTGCAGCCTCGATCCGGTGGCTCGCCTCTTCCCACTCCTGGCGGGCGACCTCGACCTGGCTCACCTGGAGCAGCACCGGTCCGGCCAGCGCGGCTCGACCTCCGCGAGGATCCGCTCCCCGAGCTCGTAGCCCGGACGCGCCAAGGCGAACGCGGCGTGCGCGTGCAGGCACTTGAGGCTGCCACTGCGACGCGAGCCGCCGATCCCGTAGTCGAGCGACGCGCCGCCGTCGGTGCCGGTCGCGCCGTCGGCGAGCTCCCGCCGCAAGCGTCGCTGGTCCTCGTCGGCGGCCGCGAGGCTCGCGGCGAGCGCCGGCTCGGTGCGCGTGCGCTCGCTCCAGCGCTCGACTCCTCCGGCAGCCTCGAGCCGCGACACGGCGATTACGAAGTGCCGGCACGTGAGGTAGTACGTCGTCGGGAAGGGCTCGCCGTCCTGCCCGTACGGGCTCTGCTCGGTGACCGCCGGCGCACCGAACGGACAGCGGACCGCGACGCGGCGGAGCGTGCGCGGCTCCCGGCCGAGCTGACGCTCTACGACCGCCCGATCAGCGTCTGTGACCACGCGAGGCAGCATGATGCCTGCGCCGCCACTGCGGGATGTCCTTGACGAGGAAGAGATGCTCGCCAGGCCGGACGTAGCCGAGCGTCCGCGCCTCGCGCGCGAGCACCACGAGCGACGAGGCCCGCCGCAGCCGCCGCTTCAGCGTCGCCCGCTCCTTCTGCAGCTTCTGCACGGCCGCGACCCTGACCGCCTGCTGCGAGCGCGCGTCGAGATAGTCGTGCAGCGGGCGGTAGTAGAGAAGCCCGACGAGGAGCAACGCTCCTACCGCGAGCCAGCGCCGCGTGATCGGTCCACCGGGACGCCGACGGCGTGTCTGCACCGCAGCCATTCAGCCCGAGTTCTCCGGCCGGCGCCGCGGTCCTCCGATGGGCTACTCGACGACGTCGACCTTGATCACGTTCGTCGTGCCCGGGATGTTCACGGCCGTCCCCGCCGTGATCACGACGCCGTCCCCGCTCTCGACGATCCCGGCGTCGCGCGCCGCCTCGACTGCGAGCCGCCACAGCTCCTCGACGTCGCTCGTCTCCGAGATCAGGAGCGGCGTCACGCCCCACTCCAGCGCGAGCTGGCGCATCGCCCAGTCGACGTGGGTCAGGCCGACGATGGGCCTCCGCGGGCGGAGCCGCGCGACCGCGTTCGCCGTCCTTCCGGTGAACGTCGGGACGAGGATCGCCTTCGACTGCAGCGATTCCGCGAGGTCGCAGGCGGCGTTCGACATCGCCTGGCCGATCGTCGGGTTCTCAGTCGCCTCCGGCAGCTCGTGCCGGTAGTCGAGGCTCGGCTCGACCGCCCGTGCGATGCGATCCATGTACGCGACCGCCTCGACCGGATACTCGCCGACCGCCGTCTCGCCGGAGAGCATCACGGCGGAGGTGCCGTCGAGGATGGCGTTCGCGACGTCGCTCGCCTCCGCCCGTGTCGGCTCGGGCGAGTGCACCATCGTCTCCAGCATCTGCGTCGCCGTGATCACCGGCTTCCCGCGTTCGAGCGCCTTGTGGATGATCCGCTTCTGGACGAGCGGCACGAGGGCAGGCCCGATCTCGACCCCGAGGTCGCCGCGCGCGACCATCACCGCGTCCGTCTCTGCGAGCACCTCGTCGAGGACGTCGACGGCCTCCGACTTCTCGATCTTCGCGATCACGTGCGCATGCGAGTCGGCCTGCTCGAGCAGCGCGCGCAGGTCGCGCACGTCCGCCGGCGAGCGGATGAAGGAGAGCGCGACGAAGTCCACGCCGGTCTCGAGCGCCCAGTCGAGGTCGGCGACGTCCTTCCGCGTCAGGGAGGGAATCGGCACCGGAACGCCGGGGAGGTTGACGCCCTTGTGGGAGCTGACGATCCCGCCCACGACGACCGCGCACGTTGCGCGGCCTCTCTCGACGTCGTCGACGCGGAGCCGTACGAGGCCGTCGTCGATCAGCACCTCGTGACCGGGCTCGAGCACGTCTCCGATCACGCCGGGCGCGATCGGAAGCTCGCCGTCGGTCGCCGCCTCCTCCGCGCAGACCTTGATGTGCTCGCCGGTGTGGAGGACGACCGGCTCCGGCAGCTCGCCGATCCGGAGCTTCGGCCCCTGCAGGTCGGCGATGAGCGCCACGGGACGGCCGACCTCCGCGGCGATCTCGCGCACGAGCCACGCTCGCTGGGAGTGGTCGTCGTGCGTGCCGTGCGACAGGTTGAAGCGAACCGCGTCGACGCCCGCCACGATCAGTGCGCGCAGGCGCTCGCGCGAGTCGGACGCCGGCCCGAGGGTCGCCACGATCTTCGTCCGGCGGTCGATCGCCATACGACTCAGAGTACTAGCGGCGTGTGCGCGGGAAAGCCCCCCACCCGGGGTAGACCGCCCTGTCACCGAGCTCCTCCTCGATCCGCAGGAGCTGGTTGTACTTCGCGACGCGGTCGCTCCTCGCGGGCGCGCCCGTCTTGATCTGCCCCGTGCCGAGCGCGACGGCGAGGTCCGCGATCGTCGCGTCCTCGGTCTCGCCCGAACGGTGGGACATGACCGCCGTGTAGCCGTTCGCCTGCGCAAGCCGCACGGCGTCGATCGTCTCCGTCAGCGTCCCGATCTGGTTGACCTTCACGAGGATGGAGTTGGCTACGCCGCGGTCGATTCCCTCCTGCAGCCGAACCGGGTTCGTGACGAAGAGGTCGTCGCCGACGAGCTGCACGCGCTCGCCGAGCTCCGCGGTCAGCGTCGCCCAGGACTCCCAGTCGTCCTCCGCGGCGCCGTCCTCGATCGAGACGACCGGGTACCGGCCGGCGATCTCCGCCCAGAACCCGGGCATCTCGGCACTCGTCTTCGCCCGGCCCTCGAAGCGGTAGACGCCGTCGGAGAAGACCTCGCTCGTCGCGGGGTCGAGCGCGATCGCGACGCGTTCGCGATGCCCTGCCCGCTCCGCCGCCTCGAGGATGAGCTCGATCGCGTCCTCGCTCGACTCGAGGTTCGGAGCGAACCCGCCCTCGTCGCCGACGAGCGTCGAAAGCCCGCGGTCGGCGAGCAGCTTCTTCAGCGCGTGGTACACCTCGACGCCGATCCGGAGGCCTTCGGAGAACGACTCGACCCCGGCCGGGACGAGCATGAACTCCTGGAGGTCGATCGAGTTGTCCGCGTGCACGCCGCCGTTGATCACGTTCATCATCGGGACGGGCAGCGTTGCCGGGCCGTCGGGCCGGAGCCACTCGTAGAGCGGACTGCGCGCATTTGCCGCCGCGGCTTTCGCGGCCGCGAGCGAGACGCCGAGGATCGCGTTGGCGCCGAGGCGGCCTTTGTTCGGCGTCCCGTCCAGCTCGATCAAGGCGCGGTCGAGTCCTTCCTGGTCCGCGACGTCCCGGCCACGGATCGCGTCCGCGATCTCTCCGTTGACGTTGGCGACTGCGGATGCGACGCCCTTGCCGTTCCACGCGTCGCCCCCGTCGCGGAGCTCGACGGCCTCGTGCACGCCGGTCGACGCGCCGGAGGGGACGATCGACCTTCCGCTCGCGCCTGCGACGACCTCGACCTCGACCGTCGGGTTGCCACGGGAGTCCAGAACCTGCCGTGCATGGACGTCCGTGATCCCGCTCATTCCCTCTCCTTGGCCAGGTCGAAGTACGCGTCCTGCCGCTCGAGCGGCAGCTCGGTCCAATTCTCGCCTGCCTCGGCCGCGAGCGTCTCGGCCACCTCGACGCGCCGGCGGAACCGCTGCGCGGCCCGCCGCACCTCGAGCTCGGGATCCACGTCGAGCCTGCGCGCCACGTTCGCGGCGGCGAAGAGGACGTCGCCGAGCTCGTCGCCGGACGGCTCCTCCTCCAGCTCGCGCAGCTCGTCCGCGAGATCGGCCATCGCGCCCGCGAGATCCGGATACTCGAAGCCGACCGCCTTCGCACGCTGCTGGATCTTGCGCGCGTAGAGCAGACCCGGAAGGCCCTCCGCGACGTCGTGGAAGACGCCCTCGCGGCCCTCCTGCTCGCGCTTGATGCGCTCCCAGTTCGAGCGCACGCGCTCGGCGGTTCGCGCCTCGACGTCGCCGAAGACGTGCGGATGCCGCCGTACGAGCTTCTCGTGGACGCCGCGCGCAACCTGCGCGAGATCGCCGGCGCCTCTCTCCTCCAGCAGCAACGCGAGGAAGTAGACCTGGAAGAGCAGGTCGCCGAGCTCGTCGAGCAGCTTCTCGTCGTCGGCCGCGAGCGCGGCGTCGGCGACCTCGTACGCCTCCTCGACGGTGTGCGGCACGATCGTCTGCGCCGTCTGCTCCCGGTCCCACGGACACTCGCGGCGCAGCCGCGCGGTCAGACGCTGGAGCTCGAGGAGGGCCTCGGCAAGGCCGTCGCCGGAAGCGCCGGCGGCGGAGCCCCCGGCGCCCGGCGCAACGTTCCCGCCTTCGGCGGGGGGCACCTCAGCCAGTGGTCGTCGGCGCCGTCGTCGTCGGGGTCGTCACCGACGGCGTCGAGGTCGTCGCCGGCTTGTAGCCCGTCTGGTACGAGACCTTGCCCTTGTAGTCCTTCTGCACCTTGGCGAGCCAGTTCGACCACGCGACCTGCTTCTGCTGCTGGGCGAGGTTCGACTGGATCTGCGTCTCGACCTCCGCGAAGGTCTGCGTGTGCGCGGGCTTGATCGGGCCGAGCGCCTGGATGACGTGCCAGCCGTAGACGCTGTGCACCAGCGAAATCTCGTTCGTCTTCATGGAGAAGGACGCCTTGTCGAACGGCGGCACCGTCTGCTGGCACGCACCGCTGGAGCCGCCGTGCGCCACGCAGAGCTTGCCGCCCTGCTGCGCGGAGCCCGTGTCCTTCGAGTACTTCTTCGCCAGAGTCGCGAAGCTGGCGCCGCCCTTGAGCTGCGTCTCGATCTTCTGGGCAAGGCTCTTGCTGTTGACGAGGATGTGCCGCACCTCGCGCGTCTTCGGCGTCGTGAAGGACGCCTTGTTCTCGTTGTAGTACTTCTGCGCGGCGGACTTCGACACCTTGACGCTCGACGTCACCTTCTTCTGGAGCTGCTCGCTGAGCAGCGTCGGCGCGAGGTTGTACTTCTCGAGCTGGTCGAGCGTGATGTCGTCCTTCTTCAGGGCCGCCTCGAGCTTCGACTCGCTGCCCTTGTAGTACGACTTCCGGATCAGCGCGAGCCGGGCGTCGATGTCCTTCTGGCTCACCGTCACGCCGAGCTTCTGGCCCTCCTGCGTCAGCTCCTCCTCCTGCACGAGGAAGGTGACGGCCTGGTCCCGGAGCTGCGAGTACGCGGGCGTGCCGACCTTGGGCGGCTTCTGGCCCTGGCTCTTGAAGCGCGCGAAGGCAACGGTCATGAGCGCGTTGAAGTTCGCCTTCGTGATCGAGGTCGAGTCGACCTTGGCGATCGAGTCGGAAGGGACGGAACCCGAGCCTCCGCCTCCGCCGCAGCCTGCGGCGAGGAAGGCGACGAGCACGACGGTCAGGGCGAGGAAGGGCGCGCGAGTCTTCATTTCCATCCAGTGAGGTCGATGTCGCGGGAAACGCCGAGGAGATGGGAAAAGCGGTCTCAGGCCGCCCGGCGCGCGTCCAAGATAGCATCGACCAGCTCGACCGCCTGCGCGATTTCCTCCTGGCCGCGCATGCTTACTTCCTGCTTAGAAGAGACGTAGACGGCCGTTTTCGCGCGGTCGCGGAGCTCTCGCAGCTCCCCCGAGCCGAGGACGAGCCGGCCGACCGTGGCGCGGCCTCCCAGGAAGACGAGGTAGTCCGCGCCGAGCAGGGCGACCTTGATCTTCGCCTCCTGGATGCGGAAGAGGTTGACGACGGGGTCGGGCAGCGGCCCGTAGCGGTCCTCGAGCATCGCCTGCAGCTCCCGCAGCTCGTCCTCCGTCTCCGCCAGCGCGAGCCGGCGGTGGACGTCGATCCGCAGCGCCTCGGAGTCGACGTACGCGGCGGGGACGTACGCGTCGACCCGCGCGTCCACCCGTACCGGCCGGACCGCGATGCGCTTCTGGCCCTGCAGCTCCGCGACCGCCTCGTTCAGGAGCTCGACGTAGAGCTCGAACCCGACGGCTGCGACATGGCCGGACTGCTCGGCGCCGAGCAGCTCTCCCGCTCCGCGGATCTCGAGGTCGCGCATCGCGATCGCGAAGCCGGCACCGAGCTCCGTGTGGTCGGCGAGCGTCGAGAGACGGGCCCGCGCCTCGGGGGTCAGCTCGCGCGCGTCGGGATAGAAGAGGTACGCGAACGAGGTGGCGTCGGAGCGGCCGACCCGGCCGCGGATCTGGTAGAGCTGGGCGAGGCCGAGCATGTCGGCACGCTCGACGATGAGCGTGTTCGCCTGCGGGATGTCGATCCCCGACTCGATGATCGTCGTCGAGACGAGGACGTCGGCGTCGCCGCGCAGGAAGGCGTGCATCCGCTCCTCGAGCTCCTTCTCGCGCATCTGCCCGTGCGCGACGAGGAAGCGCAGCCCCGGGCACAGCTGCTGCAGCTGCTCCGCCCGCTCCTCGATCGTCTCGACTCTGTTGTGCAGGAAGAACGCCTGACCCTCCCTCTCGGCCTCGCGCTCGAGCGCGAGCTTCACGAGCTCCTCGTCGTACTCGCCGACGGTGGTGCGGATCGGCCGGCGCCCCTCCGGCGGCGTCTCGATGATCGAGATGTCTCGCATGCCCGCCAGCGAGAGGTGCAGCGTGCGCGGGATCGGCGTCGCGCTCAGCGTGAGCACGTCGACCTCGAGCCGCAGCGACTTGAGCAGCTCCTTTTGCGCGACGCCGAAGCGCTGCTCCTCGTCGAGGATCACGAGCCCGAGCTCCTTCGGGATCACGTCGCGGCTGAGGACGCGGTGCGTGCCGATGAGCACGTCGACCTTGCCGGCGCTGAAGTCGGCGAGGATCCGCTTCGTCTCCTTCGGCGCGACGAAGCGGGAGACCATCTCGACCTGCACGGGGAAGTCGCGGAACCGGTCGCGGAAGGTGTTGTAGTGCTGCTCGGCGAGGATGGTCGTAGGCGCGAGAAGCAGCACCTGCCGGCCGTTCACGGCGACGGCGAACGCGGCTCGCACCGCGACCTCGGTCTTGCCGAAGCCGACGTCGCCGCAGACCAGCCGGTCCATCGGACGCGGCGTCTCGAGGTCCTCCTTCACCGCCTCGATCGCCGCCTCCTGGTCGGGCGTCTCCCGGTACGGGAAGCTCGCCTCGAGCCGCGGCAGCCACTCGTGCGAGAGGTCGAACGCGACTCCCTCGCGCGTCTGCCGCTGCGCGTAGAGCTGGATCAGGTCGCCCGCGAGCTCGCGGACGGACTCGCGCGCGCGGGACTTGAGCGTCTGCCACGCCTTGCCGCCGAGCTTGGAGAGCGCGGGCGCCGACGCGTCGGCGCCGACGTAGCGTGAGACCTTGCCGAGCTGCTCGTGCGGGACGTAGAGCCGGTCCTCCCCGCGGAACGCGAGTTGGAGGTAGTCGCGCGTGACGCCGGCGACCGTCTTCGTCTCGAAGCCGAGGAGCCGCCCGACGCCGTGATCCTCGTGGACGACGTAATCGCCGGTGCGGAGGTCGGCGAACGACTGCAGCGCCCGGCCGCCCAGGCGGCGCTCGCGGGGCGCGCGGCGGCGGAAGACCTGGTGATCGGGGAGGAGGACGAGGCCGAGGTCGCGCCAGACGAAGCCGCGGCGCGCGGGCGCGACCGCGAACAGGAGCTCGGCCTCCTCCGGCAGCTCCTCGCCCGGCTCGAGCAGCCGCGCCGCGACCCGGCGGAGGAGGTTCTGCGTGCGCAGCGCTTCGCCGCGATGCGGGAAGGCGACCACGACGCGCTGGCCGGAGCGGATGAGCGCTGCGAGCTCGTTCTCGGCCTCGGCGAGACCGCGCGCGGCGATCGCGGGCCGCTGCGCCTCGAACGCGAGCGGCTGAGCCTGCGGGAACGGGTCGAGCTCCGTCGAGCCGGCGAGCGAAGGCGGGTCGCCGACGCCGTCCTCCTCCCACACGCGCCGAACGTCGTCCGGCTGGAAGACGAGGTCGGGCGGCCGTTCGAGCGCCGGCACGAGATCGTCGGGAACCGCCGGGGCCGCGGGCTCCTCCCCCTCCTCCGCAAGTAACACGTTGTCACTAAGTTCGACAGTGTCCAATCGGCGCTCGGCCGCCGGGTACAGGGTCGCTTCGGACACCGGATGGAGCGCCCGCTGCGTGAACGGCGAGAAGGCGCGCACCGACTCGATCTCGTCGCCGAAGAACTCGATCCGCAGCGGCTCGCGGCCCGTCGTCGGGAAGGCGTCGACGATGCCGCCGCGCACGGCGAACTGGCCGCGGTCGTCCACCCGCTCCACGCGCTCGTAGCCGGCGAGGGCGAGCCTCTCGCTCAGCTCCTCGACGCCGACCTCCAACCCGGTCCCCAGCTCGATCGGCTCCGGCCGCTGCCCGGCCGGCGGCAGCCCCTCCGCCAGCGCCCGCGCGGAGGCACAGACGAGCCCGCCGCGCTCGAGCACGTGCAGCGCGCGCGCCCGCTCGCCGACGAGGTGCGGCGGCGGCGCGAGCCCCGAGTCCCACGTCACGCCGCGACTCGGCAGCAGGCCGACCTCGTCGTCACCGAGGAACCAGGCCGCGCCCTCGGCGGCGTCGCGCGCATCCGCGTCCTCCGGGAGAAGGACGACCAACCCGCGCTCGAGACGCTCGTGCAGCGAGGCCAGGAGCAGCGGAAGCGCCGGCTCCGAGACGCGGGCGCGAGTCGGCAGGCCATCCGCGAGCTCGACGAGACGCTCGTGCTCGACGAGCTCGGTGACGAAAGCGTGAAGTACCGGACGGTCCATGACGAAGGGCGGAACCGACCGGTTCCGCGGAGTCCGATGGTAACGCGGCGCTGCGGGGCGTACGCTCCGGGTCGTGCGCGGGGTCGGTCGCTTCGGACCGCTGCAAGAGCGTCCGTTCAGGCTGCTCTGGCTCGCGCGTACCGGATCGTCCGTCGGCGACTCGCTGATCCCCGTGGCGCTCGTGTTCGCGGTGATCGGGATCCACGGCCACGCACTCGACCTCGGCATCGTCCTCGCCTGCCGCACGATCGCGCTCGGAACGTCCACGATCGCGGGCGGCGTCTGGGCGGATCGCCTTCCGCGCCGGGCGGTGATGGTCTCCGCCGACCTCTTGCGCTTCGCCACCGAGGCCGCGACCGCGGCCCTGCTGCTGGAAGGCGCCGCCCATGTCTGGCAACTCGCGGTACTCCAATCGGCCGCCGGAGTGGGCGCCGGCTTCTTCTCCCCTGCCTCGACGGCGCTGCTGCCGCAGGCGGTCAGCGCCGGGAACCTGCAGAAGGCGAACTCGTTGCTCTCGATGTCCGAGAGCGGGACGCGCATCTTCGGGCCCGTGATCTCGGGCGTGATCGTCGCCGCCGCCGGACCGGGATGGTGCTTTGCCGTCGACGCGGCGAGCTTCCTCGTCAGCGCCGGGTTCGTGACGGCAACCCGCGTCCCCGAACACGTGGCCGCCGTCCGGCAGCGCTTCTGGCGCGACGTCGCCGACGGCTGGGTCGAGGTGCGGCGGCACCGCTGGCTGACCGCCGGGTTCCTGGGCTTCGCGCTCGGGAACGTCGGGATCGGGATCTACCTCGTGCTCGGCCCGTACGTGGCGAACCAGCACCTCGACGGCAAGGTCGGGTGGGGTCTGATCCTCGGTTCGATCCCCGTGGGCGGGCTGCTCGGCGCGTTCGTCGCCTACCGGATCAAGCCGGAGCACCCGGTGGCGACGTCGTTCGCGATCTGGTCACTCTGCGGAGTGCTCCCGTTTGCGCTGGTCGTGCCCTTCCCCCTGCCGGTGGTGATGGTCGCAGCCGCGATTCTCGGCGCCTGCATACTCATCGGCAACGCACTCTGGGAGACGGCGATGCAGCAGGAGGTTCGCCCGGATCGCCTCGCCCGCGTCGCCTCGATCGACGCGCTCCTCTCGATCGGCCTGATGCCCATCGGCCAGGTGCTCGCCGGCGCCGTCGCGGCAGGCGTCGGCCGGCCTGCGACGCTCCTGCTGGCCGGGACGCTGATGTGCGTGCCGAACCTGCTCGTCGTGGCATTCGTCCCCGACGTGCGAACAGTGCTGCGCCGCGACGACCCCGAGCCGGCGCTGTCACCCCTCTAGCGCCGGAGCCCCTTCCCGCCGCCGCTCATCGCGGATGAACAAGGCCCGGCGCGTCCAGTGCGGGAGCCACCAGTTCGCGTTCCCGAGCAGTCGCATCAGCGCAGGCACGAGCAGCGCGCGGATCACGGTCGCGTCGAAGATGATCCCCGCGGCGAGGCCGATCGCGAACTCCTTGATCTCGAAGCCGGGGCTCGAGGAGAGGACGAGGAACGCGAACATCAGGATGAGCGCCGCGCTCGTGACGAGCTTCCCGGTCCGCGCGAGGCCGAGCTCGATCGCGCCGTCGGTCGACCCGGTCTCGTCGTACGCCTCGCGCATCCGCGTGAGCATGAAGACCTCGTAGTCCATCGAGAGCCCGAACAGGAAGGCGAAGATCATCAGCGGGATCCAGGCTGTGATCGCCTGGGTCGCGGTGATGTTCCAGAGCGACGAGCCGTGGCCCTCCTGGAAGATGAACACGACGATCCCGAACGCCGCGCCGAGCGAGACGAGGTTGAGGATCGCGGCCTTGATCGGCAGCACGATCGACCGGAAGGCCCGCGTCAGGAGCACGAGCGTCAGCACGAGCACGAACGCGAGCACGTACGGGAAGTTGTCGTAGACGGCGTGAACGAAGTCGCGGTCGGCCGCCGCCACTCCGCCGAGCGTCCCGTCCGTCCCGCGCAGCGCCCCGTCGACCTTGTCGATTGTCCCCTGGATGCCGGGCGCCGCGCCGTCGATCGCGGGAAACGCCTCGACGAGCGTGTCGGGGCCGCGATGCCAGGCGGAGCCGGGCGGCACCGTTGCGCCGGCGATGCCGGGAACGCTGCGCTCCTTCGCGGCGACGGCCTGCGCGTCGCCGCCGCGCTCCACAAGGGTCACGAACGGCTTCATCACGCCGGGCGAGATGCCGGCCTCGGCGAGCATCGTCCGGCCCGCGACGGCGGTGCCGGTGCCCGGGAAGTTCTTCAGCTGCGACTCGTTCGGGTTCAGCTGCACGCCGAGCACGACGAGGACGGCCACGATCGCAGCGCCGATCGTCGCGATCGTCCACGGCCGGCGCAGGACGAAGCGCGCCCAGCGTCCCCACGCGCCGTCCTCCGGGTGGCCGTGGTCGACGAACCGCCGGGGCAGCAACCGCACGCTGTTGATCCGCTCGCCGAGCACCGCGAGCATCGCGGGCATCAGGGTGATCGCCGCGAGCACCGAGACAGCCGGAATCAGCATCCCGCCGATCCCGATCGACCGGATGAACGGCAGCGGGAGGATGACCATGGACAGCAATCCGACGGCGACGGTCGACCCCGACACGATCACCGACCGGCCGGCGTGGGTCATCGTCTCCACGAGGGCCGTCTCGACGTCGCTCCCCTCACGGAGCTCGTCGCGGAAGCGGAAGATCATCAGCAGCGCGTAGTCGATCGCCACGCCGAGGCCGACGAGCGCGATCAGGAACTCGACGATGATCGAGACGTTCGTGATGTACGTGAGCGCCCAGACGAGCGTGAACGTGTTCAGGATCGCGGCCACGGCGACCGCGACCGGCATGAGGATCGCGGGCAGCGTCCCGAAGACGAAGAGGAGGATCACGATCGCGCCGAGACCGCCGATCACGGCCTCGACGAGGATGCTCCCGCCTCCGCCGCCCTCGGAGCTCGCTTCCTCGAGCGGGTCGTGGCCGGTCACCTGCACCTGGATCGCCGCCGGCAGCCCGGTTGCGGCCTCCCTGCGCATCTCGTTCGCGCCGCTCGTGGTGGAGAAGGTCGCAGGCCCGTCCGGATAGACCTCCATGAACGTCGTGTGCCGGTCCTTCGAGACGTACATCAGGTCGCGCGTCGAGAAGTACGAGCTCGTCCGGGCAGCCGGGTTGTCGGCCGAGACTCGGAGCATCGCTGCCCGGATCGCGTTGCTCTTCGTCGCGTCGCCGGCCGTGCGGAAGACGACGACGTTGGGGGGCCGGACGCCGGTGCCGAACGTCTTCAGGGTCCGCTGGTTCGCCTCGTATGCCGACTTGCCCGGGATCGAGAAGCTCTGGTACCAGCGCTTCGAGACCTGCCCCGCGGCGAAGCCCCCGAACAGGGTGAGGACGATCCAGGCGCCGATGACCTTCCAGCGATTCCGCGCGATGAGGTGAGCGAGTCTCCCGAGAATCGAGCCGGCCTGTGTCATGCCATCCCTTCGTTCGTCTTCCGATTAATCATTCTGTGACTGAACGATTCAGTAGCTGTAGCATACGGGTGTGAGCACGCGCAACTCTCGAGCCTCCGATCCGGAAACGCCGCCCTTCCAAAGCGTTGCCTTCATGCTCTCGAGCCTCGGCTACGCGGTCTCGAGGGGTTTTCACGAGACGCTCGAGCCGCTCGGGCTCGAACCCGGAGAGTTCGCTCTCCTCCGCGCGGTGGCGGCCAGCGACGGAGAGCCCCAGAACGCGCTGGCCGAGCGCCTGCGCATCTCCCCGAGCTGGATGGTCGCGATCGTCGACGAGCTCGAGCGGCGCGAGCTCCTCGCGCGAAAGCCTCACGCGCGCGACCGCCGTGTCCGCAACCTCCACCTGACCGACGCCGGACGGAAGCTGCTCAGGCAGGCGCAGCGGAAGGCACAGCAGTTCGACCGGCAGGTCACGGGCCCGCTGAGCGAGCCGGAGCGCCGCGAGCTGTTCGAGTTGCTCGGGCGAGTCGCCGCAGGGCTCCATCTGGAGCCGGGCGCCGCCCACGCCGCGCTCCGCCGCTAGCGCCGGTTGACCTGGAGCTGGGCGCGCTCGACGCCTTCCGAGACGAGCGTCTCGACCGCGTCCGCCGCACGCGCGACAAGGGCGTCCTTGTCCTCGTGCGGCTGGAAGTCGCCGAGGACCCAGTCGGCGAGCGGACGCGGGTCGCCGCGCTCGGGGCGCCCCACTCCGATGCGCAGCCGGAGGAACTCCTGCGTGCCGATCGCCTGCGCGATCGAGCGGAGCCCGTTGTGGCCGGCCAGCCCGCCGCCGACCTTGAGCTCGAGACGGCCGAGGTCGAAGTCCCCCTCGTCGTGCACGACGAGCACCTCGCTCGGCTCGAGCTTGAAGAACGCCGCGGCAGGACCGACGGAGCGCCCGGAGTCGTTCATGTACGTCTCCGGCTTCAGGAGCGCGAGCCGTTCGTCGCCCACGCGCACCTCGGCCATCTGCCCGGCGAACTTCCCACGCCAGGATCCGTCGTGCCGCCGAGCGAGCTCGTCCACGACCATCCAGCCCGCGTTGTGACGGTTCCGGGCGTGCTCGCGGCCCGGATTCCCCAGACCGACGACGAGGAGCACTTAGCCCTCGGCGGTGTCCTGGTCGCCGGCGGCCTCCGCCTCCGGCTCGGCCGCGCCCTCCGCAGCCTCGCCCTCAGCCGGCTCCTCGCCCTCGGCAGCCTCGCCCTCCGCCTCCATCGCGGCGAGATCCTCCTCCGTGGGCTCGGGCTCGACGACCTTCGTCGGCGCGGTGACCGTGGCGACGACCATCTCCGGGTCGTCCAGGAGCGTGATGCCTTCCGGCGTCGCAAGGTCGGAGATGCGGAGCGTCCCACCGATCTCCATGCCAGAGACGTCGAGGTCGAGATGCTCGGGAACTTCGAGCGGGAGTGCCTCGACCCTCACCTCGCGCAACGGCTGCGAGAGCACGCCGCCCTCGCGCACGCCCGGCGCGTCCTCGCCGCCGTGGAGCTGGACGGAGACCGCGGCCTGGATCGTCCGATCGAGCCGCACCTCGTGCAGGTCGACGTGCGTGACGCCGCCCCGCACGGGATCGACCTGGTACTCCTTGAGAATCGACGCGTGCGTCTCACCCTTGCCGTCGATCTCGACGTCGAGGATGGAATGCAGGCCCGCGGCGCCGGTGAGCGCGCGACGGAGCTCACGCTCCGCGATGGAGATGGACACCGGCTCTCCGTCCCCGTAGAGGACGCCCGGCACGAGACCTTCACGCCGCAGGCGCCGCGACTCGGCCGAGCCGAGTCTGTCGCGCTGCGCGACGACGAGCTTGGTGCGTTCTCCGGCCATTCCGGCGGCGGAGTGTAGCCGAACGCGTCCCTCGCGCCCGGGCCTGGGCGACGGATGCTCTGCGGCTCCGTCTACGGTGCCGGGGTGGATTTCGAGGATCTTCTCGCGCAGTGGGACGGCGAGCACGCGGTCGTGCGCCACGACCCGGAGAGCGGCGCCTGGATGTTCGTCTGCGTCCACTCGACCGTGCTCGGGCCGGCGGGAGGCGGGACGCGGATGCGCGTCTACCCCGCTCCCGCCGACGGCCTCGCCGACGCCATGCGCCTCTCGGGCGCGATGACCTCGAAGATGGCGGCCGCCGGAGTGGACCGTGGCGGGGGGAAGGCCGTGCTCGCGGTGCCGGAGCTTCCGGCCGGCGAGTCGCGGAAGCAGCTGCTACGGCGGTACGGCGAGCTCGTCGCTTCGCTCGGCGGCAGCTACCGGACCGCCGGCGACATGAACATCTCGCCGGACGATCTCGACGTCGTCGCCGAGACGTGTCCCTGGGTCTACGGCACGACGAGCGGCGGCGGCAACAGCGGCCGCGGCACCGCGCGCGGCTGTCTGCACGCGATCCGCGCGACGACGGAGCATCTTTTCGGAACGCCGGAGCTCTCGGGCCGCAGCGTCCTCGTCCAGGGCGCCGGCGCGGTCGGAGCGATCCTCGCGGGGGAGCTCGCGGAGGCCGGCGCCCGCGTGCTCGTGAGCGACGTCGACGAGGAACGCGCGGCCGCGACCGGCTGCGAGACGGTGGCGCCGGAGCGCGTGCTCGGTACCGAGGTGGACGTCTACTCGCCCTGCGCCGTCGGCGGCACGCTGAACGCCGACTCGATCCCGCTTCTCACGTGCCGCGCGGTCGCCGGCTGCGCGAACAACCAGCTCGCAGAGCCCGACGACGCGGAACGGCTCCGCGAGCGCGGCATCCTCTATGCACCGGACTACATCGTGAACGCGGGCGGGATCATCCAGCTCATCGGCCTCGAGGACGAGGGCTGGGACGAGGCGCAGCTCGAAGAAGGGCTCGCGAAGATCGGCGCGACGCTGCGCGCGCTCTTCGCGGAAGCCGAAACCGCGGGCATCACCCCGGCCGAGGCCGCCGAACGGCTCGTGCAGAGGCGCCTCGCCGGTGAGCTCCAGTCCCAGGCCGCTCGTCGAGATCGGACCGCATAACCGGCAGACGCGTTGCCACGTTCTACCGGCGCGCCTGGGGATCCGTGGCCGCAAGGGGGACTACGGCAGACTCACACGGCCGCTCCCCAGGCGCTTCCGCCAGGCAGCGTCGGCTAGAAGAGCTGGTTCTCGCCGCCGAAGATCGCCGAGACGGAGTCGTCGGCGAACACGTTCATGATCGCCTCGGCGAGCAGGCCCGAGACGCTGAGGACGGTCATGTTGTCGGGACGCTTGCGCGGGTCGACCGGAACGCTGTCGGTGACGACGATCCGGTCGATCTCCGAGTTGCCGATCCGCTCGAGCGCGTCGTCGGAGAAGAGCGCGTGCGTGACGAAGACGTTCACCTCGGTCGCGCCCTGCTCCTTCAGCGCCTCTGCGCCGGCGATGAGCGTGCCGCCGGTGGTTGCGACGTCATCCCCCACGACCGCGACCTTGCCGCGCACCTTGCCCGTGACCTCCGTGATCTCCACCTTGTCGGAGGCCAGGCGCATCTTGTGCATGATCGCGAAGCTCGCCTCGGTCATCTCCCCGAAGCGCACGGCGTGCTTCGCCCGCCCGGCGTCCGGAGCCACGGCGACGACGCCGTCCCCGGTCAGCCCGAGATCGCGGAAATGCGTAGCGAAGAGCTGGAGCGCGGTCATGTGGTCGACCGGGATCGTGAAGAAGCCCTGGATCTGGCCGGCGTGGAGATCCATCGTGAGCACACGGTCGACGCCGGCGAGCTGGAGCATGTCGGAGACGATCCGGGCCGAGATGGGCTCGCGCGGCTTCGCCTTCCTGTCCTGCCGCGAGTAGGGGAACCACGGGATGACGGCCGTGATTCGCTTCGCCGAGGCGAGCTTCGCGGCCTGGATCATCAGCACGAGCTCCATGAGGTTCTTGTCCACCGGCGGAGCTCCGGTCTGCACGATGAAGACGTCGGCGCCGCGGATCGACTCGAGGTAGCGGCAGTACGTCTCGTCGTTCGGGAAGGTGCTGAGCTCGACGTCGCCGAGCTCCACGCCGAGCTTCTCCGCCATCGATCGCGCGAGCTCGGGGTGCGAGCGGCCGGAGAAGACCATGAGCCGCTTCAGCGGCCCGCGCACGATCGAGTGCTGCGGCCCGGGATCGCTCACAGCCACGGTTCCCTCGAGGCCGGGCAGGGCCAGCTCAGTCGCCGTCGGGCTTTCCATGCTTCTCGTAGACCCAGCCTTCCTTTGTCGTCTGCCGCGGGGCAAACCCGGCCAGCGAACCGGGAGGGACATCATCCGTGATGACAGAGCCGGCTGCAATCCAAGCGTCGTCGCCAACCTCGACCGGGGCATCGAAGACAGTGTCCACACCGGTCCTGACGTTGCGCCCGATCCGCGTGCGCCCCTTCGGCTCTCCGGGAACATGCGGGAAGTTCGCCGTGATGTTGCCGGCCGCGACGTTCGTCCCGTCCCCCACCTCAGCGTCGCCGACGTAGGAGAGGTGCGGGATCTTCGCGCCGGCACCGACCGCGATGTTCTTCACCTCGACGAAGGTGCCGATCTTCGCGCCCTCTCCGATCACGCTCACGGGCCGAACGTACGCGAACGGCCCGATCTCGGCGCCGCTCTCGATGCGGACGCCCCCGCGGATCACCGTGTACGGATGGACGACGACGTCGGCCTCGATCTCGACGCCCGCTTCGATCCAGGTCGACGTCGGATCGACGATCGTGACGCCTGCAAGCATGTGCGCCTCGTTGATCCGGTCGCGGAGGGAGGCGGCCGCCAACGCGAGCTCGGCGCGGGTGTTGACGCCCTCGGCTTCGAGCGGATCGTCCGCGAGCTCGACTGCGCAGAGCTCGCCGTCGGCCACGAGCAGGCCGAGCGTGTCGGTGACATAGAGCTCGCCCTGGGCGTTGTGCGCGTCGAGTCGCTCGAGCGCCGGCCAGAGCTTCTCGGCGCGGAAGACGTAGATCCCGGAGTTGACCTCGCGCAGCGCAAGCTCGTCGGGCGAAGCGTCCGCGGCCTCGACGATGCGCGCGAGCCGGCCGTCGCCGTCACGGACGATGCGGCCGTAGGCGCCCGCGTCGGCGGGCTCGAAGGCGAGGACGGTGCCCGCCGCTCCGGACGAGCGATGGGTCTCGAGCAGTGCGCGGATCGTCTCCGGCCGCAGCGCGGGCACGTCGCCGTTGAGGACGAGCACGTCACCGGAGAAGCCGTCGAGCGCGGCCCGGGCGGTTCGGACGGCGTCACCCGTCCCGAGCGGCTCCTCCTGCACGGCGACCTCGACGTCTTCGAGGAGCTCGCGCGTCTGCGGCGAGGCGACGACGACGATCCGCTCGACACCCGCCTCCCGCGCCGCCTCGACGACCCAGTCGACCATCCGCCGCCCGAGCAGTGGGTGCAGGTGCTTCGGCGTCGCGCTCTTCATGCGCGTACCGATCCCGGCGGCCATCACGACTGCTGCGAGCTCGTCTGTCATGTCAGGAAGAAGTGGCTGGGGCGCCAGGATTCGAACCTGGGATCACGGGACCAAAACCCGTTGCCTTACCACTTGGCTACGCCCCAGGGGCACGGAAGTCTAGCGGTGGTCGAGGAGGAGAAGACCCAGGGCGACGAGCGCGAAGATCACGAGCAGGACGATCAGCGCGCCGATGAGGATGTACCCCGCAGCGACGAGAATCGTGGCGCCGAGCTGCGACGCTGCGAGCAGCCAGACGAGCTGTCGCAGGAACGACGATTGCGTCCGTTCCGTCGTGTAGCGGTACAGCATCAGGCAGGCGAAGGCGATGACACCGAGCACGAGGATCGTCGCGATGTGGAGCCCGTGGGTCACCCACACGACGAGCCCCTCGACCACGGCGATCCACAGGACGATGCGGAACCGATGCCGGTGGAGCCACCCGGTCGGTCCGCGCGAGCCCTCGATCGCCTGCGACGACCCGGTCAGCACCGGTCAACCGTACCACGCAGGTGCCGCGACCCAGGTGCGGCCGAGGCGGCGGAGCGAGCGTCTTGCAGCGCTCACATCGGCGCGCTGGTGGAACAGGCCGTAGAGCGCCGGGCCGGCGCCCGAGACGTCGGCGCGGAAGGCTCCCGCCGCGCGAATCTCGTCCGCCAGCGGCGAGGTCGTGAGATCGTTCGGCGGCAAGGCCGCGAGATCGCGCGGACGCGTCACCTGCGCGAGCCCGTCGAGGAGCGTGCTCCTGCGCTCGGCGAACCCCGCCGGACCCTTGCGCGCGTCGAACGCGGCGTACACGTCGGCGGTGGAGCTCTTCTCCGCGCGGCGCGGAAGGAGCACCACGACCCAGAAGTCCTGGGGCAGCTCGAGTCGCTCGAGCTCGCTGCCGTCGCCGCGACCGAGCTGCGGGCCGTCGGCGAGGAAGAACGGGACGTCCGCGCCGAGCCCGGCCGCGATCGCGAGCAGCTCCTCGCGGGACAGCGGCTCCGGCAGCGTCGCGTTGGCCAGCCGGAGCGCCGTCGCCGCGTCGGAACTGCCGCCGCCGAGCCCCGCCGCGACCGGGATCTTTTTCTCGATCCGGACGCGCCAGCGCGGGTCGATGCCGGCCGCGCGAGCCAGTTCCCGCAGTGCACCGGCGACGAGCGTGTCCTCGGGGAAACCCTCGACCCGGAGCTCGGGCGCCTCGTCGAGCTCGAGCCGGTCGACGAGGTCGATCCGCTGCAGCACGGTGAGAACCTCGTGCTTGCCGTCGTCTCGAAGGGGCCCGACGACGAGCGCGAGGTTGATCTTGGCCGGAGCCGGCGCCCGCGTCATCCGAGCTTCTCGGCCAGCACGACGAAGTCCTCCGGAGCGAGCGCCTCGGCTCTCGTCTCCCCTCGGCGGCCGATGCCCACAAGAGCCTCGGCCGCTTGCTCGCGCGTGACGAGCCCGGCCAGGGCCAGCGAGTTCGGGAGGGTCTTGCGGCGGTGGGCGAAGGCCCCGTTGACGACTGCCTTCACCCGGCGGAAGTTCGCCGGCAGCTCCTTGCGCCGGAAGGCGACGAGCGCCGAGTCGACGTTCGGTTGCGGCCGGAAGACCGTCCGTGAGACGGGATGGAAGCCCGTGCGCGCGGCCGCAAGCTGGACGAGCACCGATACGGCCCCATAGGCCTTGGTTCCCGGCTCGGCGAAGAGACGATCCGCCACCTCCCGCTGCACCATCACGCACCAGAGCGCCACGTTGGGCAGCCCGTCGAGGCTCTCGACGACGAGCGGCGTCGCGACGTTGTAAGGAAGGTTGGCGACGAGCTTCGTCGCGTCCTGGGGAAGCTCGATCTGGAGCGCGTCGCCGAAGGTCACGTCCACGTTGCCGGCGAGCCCGCCGAGCGCCGGCTCGAGCGCCCTGTCGATCTCGATCGCGTGGACGTGGCCGACGCGCTCTGCGAGATAGCGCGTCAGCACGCCCTCCCCCGGGCCGACTTCGAGCACGACGTCGTCCGGGCCGAGCTCGGCGAGCCGCCCGATCACCTCGAGGATGTTCGGGTCGCGCAGGAAGTGCTGGCCGTACTCCTTCTTCGGCCGGGTGCTCACGGCAGGGAGAAGCACTCGGCGGCGTTGCGCTCGATGCGGCGCTCGAGCTCCTGGGGCTCCTCGCCTCGGGCGCGCGCGACGGCCGCGAGCGTGTGGACGACGTTCGCCGGCTCGTTGCGCTTGCCCCGCAACGGCTGCGGCGCGAGATACGGCGAGTCCGTCTCGGCGAGGATGCGCTCCGCCGGAACCTGCGTCGCCGCGAGGCGGAGGTCGACGGCCTTCGGAAAGGTGGCATTGCCGGCGAACGAGACGTACCAGCCTCGCTCGAGCGCGGTCGGCAGCATGTGCGGCGACGAGAAGCAGTGGAGGACGACCGTCCCGCGGAAATTTTCGAGCGCGGCGAGCGTGTCGTCGTCCGCGGCACGTGTGTGGATCACGACGGGCTTGGCGAGCTCCGAGGCGAGCTCGAGCTCGGCGGCGAAGAGGCGCCGCTGGTCGCCGCGCGGCGCGTAGTCCCGGAACCAGTCGAGCCCGGTCTCGCCGACTCCGACCGCCTTCGGGTGCTCGAGGAGGCCGCGCAACGCGGCGAGGTCGTCGGTCGTGGCCGTGCCGGCCTCGTGCGGATGGATGCCGAGGATCGCGTAGACGCCGTCGTGCTTCTCCGCGAGCGAGAGCGCCCGGCGGCAGTCGTCGACGTCCGTGCCGACGGTGAGGATGCGCTCGACGCCCGCCTCGGCGGCGCGTGCCACTGCCTCGTCGGCGTCGTCGAGCGCGGCGAGATGCGCGTGGGTGTCGATCACGCAGTGGCCGCAGGAAGCTCGATCTTCGGGAAGAGCGGTTTTGCGGCGGCGATCCCGTCGACCTCCTCCGCGACGCCGTTCCGGACGCGCTCCCAGCCGAGATCCGCCGACTGGCGCAGAGACTCGAGGATGCGAGGCGCGGTCTCCGGCAGGAATGCGGCGAGCGCGACGGCGAGCGCCGTCAAGCCGTCCACGAGGTTGTAGAGGACGCCGTCGAGCTTCGCCGCGTTCGCGTCGTCCTTCGCGAGCTGCCACGGCGCTTCGGCGGTGACGTACTGGTTGAGCGCACGAACGCCGTCCCAGATCGCGACGAGCGCCCCCGTGACGTCGAACCGGTCGAGGCGATCTGCGACGTCCTTGCCGAGCGCGCTCAGGTCGAGCGGAGCGGTCGCCTCGCCGCGGCGCAGGCTGCCGTCGCGGTACTGCACGACCATCGCAGTCGTGCGCGAGAGGAGGTTTCCGAGGTCGTTGGCCAGCTCGTTCTCGTACCGTTCCTGGACTCCGTCGATCGATGCGCTACCGTCGTGTCCGAAAGAGATCGCACGCGCCATCCAGTAGCGAACTGCGTCGACGCCGTACACACCGGTGAGCTCGAGTGGATCGATCGCGTTGCCGAGCGATTTCGAGATCTTGCGGTCATCGAGCAACAGGTAGCCGTGCACGAACAGCTGCTTCGGCGGCTCGTAGCCGGCTGCGAGCAGCATCGCCGGCCAGTAGACGCAGTGGAAACGGAGGATGTCCTTCGCGAGGAGGTGGTGAACGACAGGCCAGAAACGGTCGCGGAGGTCCTCACCCGGATGCGCGTACGTGAGGGCGCTGACGTAGTTGACGAGCGCATCCGCCCAGACGTAGGCGACCTGGCTCTCGTCCCACGGCAGAGGGATGCCCCAGGGCTGGCCGGCGCGGGAGATGCTGAAGTCGCGTAGGCCGCCCGCGATGAACGACCTCGCCTCGTTGTAGCGGAAGTCGGGCAGGACAAGGTCAGGACGCTCGTCGTAGAGGGCGAGCAGGCGGTCCTGGTACGCGGAAAGGCGGAAGAAGTAGTTCTTTTCCTCGATCCACTCGGGCGGTACGAGGTGATCGGGACAGAGCCCGTCGGGTGTCAGCTCCTCCTCGGTCTTGAACGCCTCGCAGCCGACGCAGTAGAGGCCGGCGTAGATGTCCTCGTAGACGTCGCCGTTGTCGTAGATCCGCTGCAGAAATTCCCTGACGAACGCCTTGTGCCCCTCGTCGCTCGTGCGAAGGAAGAAGTCGACCTCCGCGTTCATCCGCGGCGCTAACTCGCGCCAGGGCACGGCGATGCGATCGGCGTACTCCTGCGGTTCGAGGCCCTGCTCCTCGGCAACGCGCCAGACCTTCGTCGCGTGCTCGTCGACTCCGGTCAGAAAGAACGTGTCGGCACCTCGTTGCCGCTGGTGGCGGACGAGCATGTCGCCGATCGTGGTCGTGTACGCGTGCCCGATCGTCGGCGTCGAGTTGACGTAGTAGATCGGCGTGGTGAGGTAGAAGCGCACACGACCATGATACGAGGGCCCGTGCGGCCGGACCCAGGGCGTTTTCTCAGGCTGCGCGCCGGTCGTTTCGCCGGTCGAATACCGCGCGCGGTAGCTCGAGAACGTCGGCGATCGCGCTGGCGGGCCGTCGGCGACGGCTGCGCGCCGCGGCGAGGGCGGCAGTGACGGCGACGAGTGCCGCAAGCCCGTTGCACAGAAGTCCGAGCAGCGCACCGGACGACCCGTGCCGCGGCTGAAGGAGCTCGGTCGTCGGCTTGGTCTCGAGGCCGGTGTCGAGACCGGCAGATCTCGCCGGTTCGACGACCGGCCGCCGCGCGAAGACGGTCGGCTCACTCACCCGCGGCGTCGGCTGCTTCGAATGCCTCGCCCCGGAGGCGACTGCGGTCCGGACCTGGGTCTCCTCAACGGGCCGCTGCGCCGACCGAGGCTGCTGGGCGTCGGGGCGAGCGGCGTGTATGCGTCCGCGTGCTCGATGCGACGTTCCTGGCCACGCACTCGATGTCTCCGTGCCCACCGGTGTTGCAGTGACCGGCGCCGGCTGGGCCGCAGCCGGAGTCGTGGTGGCGGCGCCTGCGCTCGCGCTCGGCTGGACGGCGGGAGGCTCGGTTTCCGCGGGAGGGCTCTCGTCCGCTGGCGCCGGGAGGAGACTGAGTGGGTCGACGTAGCCGTCCGGGTCGTCCGTCATTCGGACCCCGAGGTGCACGTACGGGCCGTCCACCTCGGCCGTCCCGCTCGGGCCGACCGTGGCGACCTCGTCCCCCTCGACGATCGTGCCACCCCTGGCGACGAGAATCGTGCCGAGGTGCGTGAGGGTGACGGAGTAGCCGTCCCCGGTGGCGATCGTGAGCGACACGCCGCTGGTGGGCACCGTTCCCGCGAAGGCGACAGTGCCCGATGCGGGTGCGACCACCGCTTCGCCCGTGCCCTGGGCGCCGATGTCGATGCCTCGGTGCTGGCCGGACGCATAGGGATGCGCCTCGTCGTATGTGAACGGCTGCAGCACGGGTCCTGCCAAGGGCCAGCTCCACGCGCGAGCGACCGGCGTCCAGGCCAGGAACAAGACCATCGGAAGGACGAGCCGCGGGATGAGTGTGTCCTTGTTAGCAACAAGAAAGGCAGCGTAGCGCGACCGGCTCTCGTTGTCAAATCTGCCTACAGGGACTGCCGGTAGAGCCGGTTGCGCGAAACGCCTGCGAGGCTCGAGACGATCTCGGCGGCCCGCCGCCGCGGCACTCCGGCTGCCACGAGGTCGGTGACGGCCGCGAGTGCGCGCTCCTCACCGTCACCCCTGTCTTGCCGCACCGCGGGGCCGAGAACGAGCGTTATCTCGCCCTTCGGGGGCGCGTCGAACCGCTGCGCCACTTCGGTCGCGGCGCCTCGCACAACTTCCTCGAACCGCTTCGTCAGCTCGCGGCAGACGGCGACCTCTCGCTCGGGATCGGCAGCCGCGAGCGAGCGCAAGGTCGAGGGCAGGCGCTGCGGCGATTCGAAGGCGACCGCCGGCCACGGCCAGGCACCGAGCTCGTCCCACAGCGCGGCGAGCCTCTTGTCGCCACGCGGGAGGAACCCGAGGAAGCGGTACTGGTCCGCGACGAGGCCGGAAGCGACGAGCGCCGTCTCGACCGCTGATGCTCCGGGCAGCACCGTGACATCGACGCCTGCGTCGAGCGCCGCGCGCACGAGCCGCGCGCCGGGGTCGGACACGCCCGGCAGTCCGGCATCCGAAACGAGTGCGATCCGCTCCCCCGCCTCGAGCCGCGGCAGGAGCTCGGCCGTCCGCTTCGCCTCGTTGTGCTCGTGATACGAGAGCAGTCGCGCTTCGATCCCGTGCCGGTCGAGCAGGACGCGCGTGTGGCGCGTGTCCTCGCAGAGGACGACGTCGGCGGCCGCGAGCTCGGCGAGAACGCGAAGCGTGACGTCCTCGAGGTTCCCGATCGGAGTCGCGCAGACTGCTAGTGACATCGGACGTCAGACGACATGCCAGTCCTCCGGTAGCCGCAGCGGCTCCCACTCCGTCGGCGGACGCCAGTCCTCCCAGCCGGTCGGCCACGGCTTCGCTGCGATCACGCGCTCGCCTTCGGCTCGCACCTCGGCTGCGGCGGCGGGGTCGAGGATCCCGAGCTCCTGCGCCTCGGCGAAGTCGTCCTCGTCCTTCCAGCGCCAGCTGCCGTCCGGATCGACCCAGACGTCGAGAGCCCAATCGGTCTGGTCGAAGCGGTCGCCGCGAATCGCGAGCGGTGCCTGGAGGTTCACGTACCAGCAGACGAGGTTCCAGTCGTGGTCCCAGCAGAGCTCGACCGTGTGCGCGTCGCCGGCACGCATGAAGCGGAGTACGTGGCCCTTGTCCCAGACCTGGTCGACCGGAGGAACCCCGTTCATCCAGGCCTCGAGGTAGCGGCCGTCGGCGTCCCGCGTCATGCCCTTGCCGGCGTTCCCAGGCTGGCAGTACAGGCCGTGCCTTCCCTCCCATTCGCCGACGTAGCGGGACGGGAAGCACCAGCGGACGTGGCCGCCGTAGATGCTCCGGAAGAGGACCGCGTCGCCGGGCTTCACCGGTCGAGCGCCTCGAAGCCGACGAACCCAGCACCGATGAGACCGGCCGCGGTGCCCAGCTCGGCCTTCGCCAGTCGCACCGCGCCGCGCATCGGCTCGAGCGCTTCGCGGCGCAGGACCTCCTCCGCCGGGCCGCTCAGGTACTCGTACGCGGCGACACCGAAGCCGCCGCCGAGGATGACGAGCCGCGGGCCGAACACGTTGACGAACGAGCCGAGCCCGGAGCCGAGATGGCGGGCGACCTCCTCGAGCAGCGCCTTCGCCTTCGCGTCCCCCTCGTCCGCGAGGCGCACGAGCCGGTGCGCATCCGCCGACGGCCCGAACTCCTCGCGTGCGGCCTCGCTCGCAGCGGTCCCGCTCGCATACGTCTCCAGATGGCCGCGGCCGGTGCACGCACCCTGACACGGACGTCCGTCGTGGACGATCACGACGTGGCCGAGCTCGGCGCCGGCGCCGTTGCGGCCGCGGAACGGCCTCCCGCCCGTGATGATCCCGCCGCCCACGCCGGTGCCCAGCGTGACCATCACGAGGTCGTCCTCGCCGCGTCCGGCGCCCGCGCGCCACTCGCCGATCGCCGCCGCGTTCGCGTCGTTGTCGAGCCCGACCGGGATCCCGAACCGCTCGTGCATCCGGTCGCGGAGCGGCGCTCCCTCGAGCGGGAGGTTGACGCACCGGACGACGATGCCCTGGTCCTGGTCGATCGGAGACGGCACGCCGAAGCCGACCGCCTGCACCGAGTCGTCCAGCAGCTCGGCGACCGCGGCTTCGAGCTCGGCGAGCACGTGCTCCTGCGAATCCTGAGGCGTGGGACGTTCGTGCCGCCGGACGACGGTCCCGTCGCGGGCGACGACACCGGCGAGGATCTTCGTACCCCCGAGATCGACCCCGATCGCATGCCCCGCCTGCACAGTGGGTACCGTAATCCTCCGCATGGCCGCCTCCGGGGAGAAGCCATATCGGGTCTATCGCGGCGGCCGCACCAAGGGGAAGGTGCCGCTCGCGAAGCACGACCGGGAGTCGCGGCGTGCCGTCCGCAGCGACGGCGGCGGGCCGGGCAGGATCGTCGAGCGGCGTCGGCGCCGCCGTGCCTGGCTCGGCTGGACGTGGCGTCGCTGGACGCTCGTCGTGATCCTGGGGCTGGTCCTCTTCTTCGTCGTCTGGGGCGTCGCGGGCTACCTCTCCGTCTCGAGCGGGGTGAGCGACGCGAACTCCCGCCTGCCGCAGAACGTGCGCCCCGTGCTGACGCCGGACAAGGGCCTGCTCTTCTCGAGCTCGACGACGATCCTGCTCCTCGGCACCGACCACGCGACGGGCAAGGGGAGCGCGAGCCGCAGCGCCGACCAGCACTCCGACTCGATCACGCTCCTCCACACCGATCCGGGCCGGCACCGCCTCTACTACGTCTCGATCCCGCGCGACCTGCGCGTGAACGTGCCCGGCTACGGCTACGAGAAGATCAACACGGCCATGCAGTTCGGCGGGGTCAAGCTCGCGGTCCGGACGGTGGACGCGCTCGTCGGCTCGGGGCTGCCGATCAACCACGTCGTCATGGTCGACTTCAACCAGTTCGAGAAGCTCATCGACGCGATCGGCGGGATCACGGTCAACGTCCCGGAGGCGATCCGCTCGAACCGCTTCGACTGCCCGTACCCGACGGCCGCGCGCTGCCAGCAGTGGGACGGCTGGCGCTTCCACAAGGGCCCGACCCACCTGAGCGGACACGAGGCGCTCATCTTCTCCCGCATCCGCGAGAACCAGCTCGACCCCTCGTGGACGGACTTCGACCGCCAGCACGACCAGCAGCTCGTCGAGCAGGCGACGCTGAACAAGCTCTCGAGCCCGTCGCTCTTCTTCTCCCTCCCGTTCGAAGGCAGCTCGCTCATGAAGCCGATCGCGACCGACCTCTCGACATGGAAGCTCCTCCAGCTCTCGTGGGTCAAGTTCCGCTCGGGGAAGTCGATCCATTGCCGGCTCGGCGGAACCTCGGAGCAAATCGGCGGCGGCGACTACATCATCGGCAGCTCGGAGAACATCCGCGTGATCGACGAGGTGCTCGGACAGTCGGCACCGCAGCCCCCGCCGAAGGGTCAGCCCTTCGCGCCCGGCTGCATCGTCGGCTAGATCCGGGCGAAGAGCTGCGCTCTTCGCCCGGGTGATGAAGGAACTGCGCCGACGGGAGACGCGGTCTCCCGTCGGCTTCGTGCTGAGGGCACATTGGGCTGAGTGCGGTTCGCGCCGGTTGTTCCGTCGCGGCGGCGTAACGCATCGTTACGCCGCCGCCTGAACGGCACGAGAGTTCGAAACGCCGGAACCCCGCTTCGCCGGCCGCACCTGCGCTCGCGCCGGCCTCAGCCGCGCGCGAGCGCACGAGGCAGCGGCCTCGTCAGGACCATTCCAGGGAAGACAGCACGGAGCGTTCGCAAGACCGCGCTCTCGTGAACGCGGAGTTCCGTTCTGAGCGAGCGGGTGCCGCGCACCCGCGAGCTACTAGTCGCCCCAGTCGAAGTCGCGGGCGCCGCCGTGTCCCCAAAAGGCGGACTCGTCCCCGGGCACCGACACCGTCGTCTCTCGCGTCTCG
>JAICSH010000047.1 GCA_025936995.1 Thermoleophilia bacterium
GACGCGTAGAACTTCAGCGCGCGGCCGCCCGGCTGGGTCTCCGGCGAACCGAACATCACGCCGCCCTTCTCGCGGATCTGGTTCGTGAACACGCACAGGGTGTCCGTGCGGTTGAGGTTGCCGGCGAGCTTGCGCATCGCCTGCGACATCATCCGGGCCTGGGCGCCGACCGTCTGGTCGCCCATCTGGCCCTCGAGCTCGACGCGCGGCGTGAGCGCCGCGACCGAGTCGATCGCGACGACGTCGAGCGCGCCGGAGCGGATGAGGAGCTCCGTGATCTCGAGCGCCTGCTCGCCCGTGTCGGGCTGCGAGACGAGGAGGTTGTCGATGTCGACGCCGATCCGCTTCGCGTACGCCGGGTCCATGGCGTGCTCGGCGTCGATGAAGGCGCAGATGCCGCCGCGCCGCTGTGCCTCGGCGATCACATGGTAGACGAGGGTCGTCTTGCCGGAGGACTCCGGACCGAAGATCTCGACGATGCGGCCACGCGGCAGGCCGCCGATCCCGAGCGCGAGATCGAGCGCGAGCGAGCCGGTGGAGACGGCGCCGACCGACACCGCGGCGCGGTCGTTCATCTTCATGACCGAGCCCTTGCCGAACTGGCGCTCGATCTGGCCGAGCGCGACATCGAGTGCTTCTTGCCTGTCCACCGTCTCTAACCTCCTAGAGCGACCGTTTGGAGAACCTCGTACTGGGCCCCGGTCGGCCGCAGCCGTGACAGATAAGCAGCCGCGTCGGACGGAACGAACGTTCGTACCGACGGCGGCTCGAGCTGAAGCCGCGGGCGTTCACGCCAGCGGGCGACCGTGAGGTGCGGCAGCCAGGGACGACCTTCCGGGCGATAGACGCCCAGACGCTCCAGCCGCTGCTGGAGCTCGTTCGCGAGCAGGGTCGCGCGGCCGCCTTCGTCGTCGAGCACGAGCATGCCGACGCTTCGTGTCTCGCGATAGCGAAAGGGCGTGAGGCGAATCTCCCCCGCCCTCCCGGCGCAGTCGCGCAAGGCGTCGACGACGGTCTCGACCTCGTCCGCAGGCCGATGGCCGAGGAACGCAAGCGTGACGTGCAGGTGCTCCCGCGGCACGATCCGGACGCCGGAAAGCTGCTCCTGCTGCCAGCGCCCGATCTCGCCGAGAACGTCGTCCGGCAGGCGAAGCGCGAGGAAGAGTCGGAGCCGTTCATTGCCGCTCACGCTAGCCGTCCGGATCAGACGCCTTCGTCGCGACTTCCCGTCAAGAGCGCACGCAGGAGGTGGAGCGCCGTGACGGTGGCCCGGATCCGGATCTGCTCGCGCTCGCCGGGCAGGTCGAGGACGCGCACGAGCGACCCGTCCGGCCCGGCGGCATGGATGTGGACGAGGCCGACGGGCTTCTCCGGCGTCCCACCGCCGGGTCCCGCGACGCCCGTCACCGCGACCGCGACGTCCGCGCCGAGCCTGCGTCGCGCTCCCTCCGCCATCGCCCCGGCGACCTCGGCCGACACCGCGCCGTACCCGGCCAGCAGCTCCTCGGGGACGCCGAGCTCGTCCCGCTTGACCTCGTCCGCGTACGCGACGACCCCGCCGACGAAGCTCGCGCTCGAGCCGGGCACGCTCGTCAGCCGCGCCGCCACCAGCCCGCCGGTACACGACTCCGCGGTGGCCAGACGCAACCCGCCGGCGGCCGCGAGCGAGAGCACGAGCTCCTCGACCCGCCGCTCGTCGCGCGCGAAGAGCCATTGCTCGAGCGGCACTGCGAGCGCGTTCTCGAGCTCGTCGGCGCGCTCCTCCGCTCCTGCGTCGACGACGAGATCGACGTGGATCTCGAAGTCGCGCGCGCAGATGGTCGCCTCGACTCCCTCGCCGTCGCCTCCCGCCTCCTCGAATGCGCGTGCGACCGCGGACTCGCTCACGCCGAAGAGCCGCAGGACGCGTCTCCCGGGCGGCCTCGCCCGTGCCAGCAGCTCGCGCATGGGCTCGCTCTCGACGGCATTCGGCCAGAGCCGCCGGAGCTCGGAAGGCGGCCCTGGAAGCACGACGACGACACATCCGGTCGGAGCCCGGAAGACGAGCCCCGGGGCGGTGCCGGCGAGGCCGATGGACGCCGCCGGGGACGGCCGCGTAGCCTGCTTCGTCACACCCGGCGCGAAGTCGGCGTACGGCCTCCGCAGCCGTTCTGCGACGGCGCGGGAAACCGCCTCGATCTCCCGCTGCAGCTCCGCGTCGACCACGAGCTCGAGTCCGGCGGCACGTGCGAGGAGCTCGACCGTGCGGTCGTCGTGCGTCGGGCCGAGGCCGCCCGAGACGAGGCATGCCTCCGCCTGCAGCCCCTCGCGCAGAACCTCCTCGAGCTCGGCGGGACTATCCCCGACGATGGTGATGCGCGCCGGATCGAGGCCGTGCTTCAACGCCTCGGCGGCGAGGAACGGGCCGTTCCGGTCGGTGCGCTCGCCGCGGACGAGCTCGCTGCCGGTGACGACGACGACCGCGCGCGGCCGGCGGCTCACCCGCTGAGGCGCGTCGTCCGCTGCGGAGTGACGAGGACGCGGAGATTGTGCGCGGCCGGCAGCGACACGGCCCGGCCGCCGAGCGTGATGCGAACCCCGGCCGAGCGGCGCACGAGCAGGTAGAAGCGGCTGCCGGTGAGCTTGTCGATCTCGCCCGCTCCCACCGTTCCCTGCAGGACCACCTCGCCGGATGCCTTGTTCCGGCGCACCTCGACGTATGTTCCGGCGCCGATGCCGCGCAGGACGAGCTGCCGGGGCGCCGCCCGGTGTTGCTGCTTCTGCTGGCTACTCATGCCCGGCACGTTGGTCGACGAGCCGGGGATGCTGAAGGCCGCGAAGACAAGCGCGGTCACGGCCGCGATGCCGGCGAGCACGAGGAGGACGGCGCGCCGCTCCAGAGGACGCTCGCGTCTGCGGATCCGGCGCCGCTCCCTCCGCGGGGGCAACTCGTCACGCCAGCTAGTGAGGAAACGCGAGGCGTATTCGTCGACGTAGACGTCGCCGTCGAGCCCGAGGTACTCGGCGTACGACCGCAGGAAGCCGCGGATGTAGGCGTCGCCCGGGATGGAGGTGAAGTCCTCCTCCTCGAGCGCGCGGATGTACTTCGAGCGGATCTTCGTCGCGAGCTCGATCTCGGGATAGCCGAGCCCTTGCCGCTCGCGCGCCTCCCTCAGGCTGTGGCCGATCTCGAACACGGACGGAGTCTAAGCGTCAGTGCTCGAGGCGCAAAAGAAGCTCGTACAGCCCGACGGCGATCGACGCCGAGAGGGTGAGGCAGATGCCTGCGATCGCGAGGATCCGGCCGGATCGGATCCACGCCGAGCCGCCGGCGCGCTCGAGCGTCCGCGCGAACGCCCCGTGCGCGCCGCGCGCGAACAGAAGCGAGACGGTGGCCGCAAGAGCGGCGACGGGAATCGCCCACACCGCGTCGAGCAGGACGGCGCCCGGAACCTTCCGTGTCAGCTCGATCGCCGCGGGGATGATGCCCACCGCGACGAGGCCGAAGAGAAACGCGAGCCAGGCGCGATGGTTCGACCGGCTCGGCTGCATGAGTGTCTGGGTGCGGACAGCCAACTCAGTGGGCCATTGTAGGCGGGCGAAGGACGGCGAACTGGTCGGTGATCTCGAGCCCGCGGTTGCGGAAACGGTAGATCGTGGCCGGCCGGCCGCCGCCCCGACCATAGCGGCGACGCTCCCCCGTGTCCTCCAGTAGCCGGCGTCGAAGCAGGACGCGCTGGAGGTTCGTCGCGCTCACGGGATGGCCGAGCGCGGCCGCATAGAGGTCACGCAGCTCGGCGAGCGTGAAGCTCGGCGGCGCGAGCGCGAAGCCGAGATTCGTGTACGAGAGCTTCGCCCGCAGCCGCTCGCGGGCGCTGAAGAGGATCGCCGCATGGTCATATGCGAGCTCGGGAAGCTCGTCGACCGGATGCCAGGTCGTGTCCTCGGGCACCATCGGATCGAGGCCGGTCGGCACGAGCCCGAGGTACGCGGTCGCGAGCTCGCGCCGCGCGGGGTTGCGCTGCGGGTCGCTCCTCGTTTCGAGCTGCTCGAGGTGCGAGAGCTCCCGCACGTCGACCTTCTCCGCGAGATGCCGGCGCATCGACTCCTCCAGCGTCTCGTCCGGCGCGAGGGCCCCACCCGGCAGCGCCCAGCAGCCCGCGAACGGCTCGCGTGCCCGCCGCCAGAGCAGGGCCTGAAGCCGCCCGTCGCGCACCTGGAGAACCGCCGCGAGGACGGCGTGCGCGGAAGTTTTCGCCTGAGAGTCGTCAACCGTGTACACTCGACACCGAGGTTATCGCTTGTGAGGCAAAAACGCGAGAGAAGCGACGTCGTCGTCGCCGGAGCCGGGGTCGCCGGCCTCTCCGCCGCCCTCGTTGCGGCGGAAGACGGCGCCTCCGTGCTCGTCCTCGCCAAGGCCTCGCACCGCAGCTCGAACAGCTATGCCGCCCAGGGCGGGATCGCGGCCGCGGTCGGCCCCGGCGACGATCCCGAGCTCCACGCGGCGGACACGCTCGCGGCCGGGCGCGGACTGTGCCGGTCGAGCGCAGTCGGGCTGCTCACCGAGGAAGCGCCTGCCCGGATCGCGGATCTACGCCGCCTCGGCGTCCACTTCGACGAGGGTCTCGGCCGCGAAGGCGGTCACTCGCGAGCCCGGGTCGTGCATGCCGGCGGCGCGGACACCGGCCGCCACGTCGCCGACGTCCTGACCGCAAGGGCGCGCGAGCATCCGAGGATCCGGCTCGTCGAGGGCGAGCGCATCACGACGCTCGCAACGCTCCGTGGAGCACCCGTCGTGCTCGCCACCGGAGGCTACGCGGCGCTGTGGGCGCGGACGACGAACCCGCGCGGCGCCGTCGGCGACGGCCTTCTCCTCGCACACGCGGCCGGCGCCGCCCTCGCCGACCTCGAGTTCGTGCAGTTCCATCCGACGGCGCTGCGCGATGCGAACGGCCACGACGGCTTTCTTCTCTCCGAGGCACTGCGCGGCGCCGGCGCGACCCTGCTCGACCAGAGCGGCGAGCGGTTCGTCGACGAGCTCGCCCCTCGCGACGTCGTCGCCCGGGCGATCGCGGCGCGGGCGGGAGCGAGCCTCGACCTCCGCCCCGTCGAGCGCGACCGCTACCCGACGCTGATGGCGACGCTCGAGCGGGCCGGCTACGACCCGGCCGACGAGCCGGTTCCCGTCTTCCCCGCCTCACACTACGCGATCGGTGGCATCGCGACCGACCTCGACGGCCGGACGACCGTGCCCGGCCTCTACGCCGCCGGCGAATGCGCGTGCAGCGGCATCCAGGGCGCCAACCGCCTCGCGTCTAACTCGCTGCTCGAGTGCCTCGTCTTCGGGCGGCGCGCAGGACTCGCTGCACTCGGCGGGCCGGCGCTCGAGGCCGACGCCGCGCCGATCGCCGCCGCAGCCGATCCCGGCGAAGAGCTCTGGAGCCATGCTGGGCTGATCCGCAGCGCCGGCGGCCTCAGGCGGCTGCTCGACTCGCCGCATCCCCTCGTCCGCCTGATCGCTGCGTCCGGCCTCGCCCGCGAGGAGAGCCGCGGTGTCCATTTCCGCGAGGACTTCCCCGTCGAGAGCGCGGAGCTCGCCGGGCATCTCGTCGTCCATCCCGGTCGCGAGCCGGTGCTCGAGCGATGGAGCTGACGCAGCAGGACATCGAACGCGTCGTCGCCGCGGCGCTCGCCGAGGACGTCGGCTCGGGCGACGCGACGACGCTCGCGCTCGTCCCCGAGGACACACGCTGCAGCGCGGAGCTCCTGCTCGAGGAGCCCGGCGTCGTCTGCGGCGTCCCGGCCGCGACCGCGGTCTTCCGCGCGCTCGACCCGACGGTGCAGGTCGAGGAGAAGCTCGAGGAGGGAGCCGCGGTGTCGGACGTCCCCGTGGTCGTCGCGGAGCTCGAGGGGCCCGCGCGCGCGATCCTCACCGGCGAGCGCGTGGCGCTCAACCTCCTCGGGCGCCTCTGCGGGATCGCCTCTCTCACGCGCCGCTTCGCCGAGCTCACCGAGGGGACGCCCACGACCGTCCTCGACACGCGCAAGACGACCCCCGGCCTGCGCGCGCTCGAGAAGTACGCCGTTCGCTGCGGCGGCGGCCGGAACCATCGCGCCGGCCTCTACGACGGCGTGCTCGTGAAGGAGAACCACCTTCGCGTGGCCGGCGGCGTCACGGCCGCTCTCGCCGCTCTCGACGGCCGCGTGGACGGTCTCCCCGTCGAGGTCGAGGCCGAGACGATCGCGCAGGTGCGCGAGGCGCTCGACGCCCGCGCGCCCCGCATCCTCCTAGACAACATGAGCCCCGAGGAGGTGCGCGAGGCGGTCGAGCTGGCCGGCGGCCGCGCCGAGCTCGAGGCATCCGGCGGCGTCTCCCTCGCCACGATCCGCGCGTACGCCGAGACCGGCGTCGACTTCGTCTCCGTCGGCGCGCTCACCCATTCCGCCCGCTCGCTCCACGTCTCACTGGAGGTCCTATGACCGTCGCCACCCCGTCCACAGCCCTGCACGACGAAGTCCGCTCTCTGGCCGCGGAGAGGAACGCGGTCATCCTCGCCCACAACTACCAGCGGCCCGAGGTGCAGGACGTGGCGGACTACGTCGGCGACTCGCTCGGCCTTTCCCGCCAGGCCGCCGCGGCCGAGGCGGACACGATCGTCTTCTGCGGCGTCCACTTCATGGCCGAGACCGCCGCGATCCTCAGTCCCGAGAAGACGGTCCTCCTTCCCGACCTCGGCGCCGGCTGCTCCCTCGCAGCCTCGATCGACGCCGCGCAGCTCCGCGAGTGGAAGGCGCAGCATCCCGGCGCGGTCGTCGTCTCGTATGTGAACACAACGGCCGAGGTGAAGGCGGAGAGCGACTACTGCTGCACCTCGGGCAACGCGAAGGGCGTGATCGAGGCGATCCCGCCCGAGCAGGAGATCCTGTTTCTGCCGGACATGTACCTCGGGCTCTGGCTGGAGAAGGTGACCGGCCGCAAGCTCACGATCTGGATGGGCGAGTGCCACGTCCACGCGGGGATCCGACCGGCCGACATCGAGCGCTGGCAGAGCGAGGCGCCGGACGCCGAACTCCTCGTTCATCCCGAGTGCGGCTGTGCGAGCCAGGCGATGGCGTTCGGCAACGAGCGGACGCAGATCCTCTCGACCGAGAAGATGGTCGACTACGCGAAGCGGTCGCCGAAGCAGCGCTTCCTCGTGGCGACCGAGACGGGCATCATCCACCGGCTGGAGCGCGAGGCGCCCGGCAAGCGCTTCGAGCCGGTGCGCGAGGACGCGGAGTGCCGCTACATGAAGCTGACGACACTCGAGAAGGTACGCGACTCGCTCCGCGACATGCAACACCGGATCGAGGTCGAGCCGGAGCTGGCCGAGAAAGCGCGCCTGGCGATCGAACGCATGGTCGCCATCTCGTAGTCCGAAGCCGGCGAGTTACTGCCTCACATAGGGCTTGCCGTCGGCGGCGGGCGCGACGGTACGGCCGATCACCCCGGCCACGGCGATCAGCGTCAGCACGTACGGCAGGATCTGGAAGAGCGTCGCCGCCGAGGACGAATAGACCTGCAGCTTGAGTGCCAGCGCGCTCGAGAACCCGAACAGGAGCGCCGCCCCGAACGCACCTGCGGGTCGCCAGTTGCCGAAGATCATCGCGGCGAGCGCGATGAAGCCGCGGCCGTTCGTCATATTGAAGATGAACGAGCCGTTCCCCTGCGGCCCCTCCGAGAGGTAGATGCCTCCCAGCGCGACGAGGATTCCCGACAGGACGACGCAGCCGTAGCGGATCGCGTAGACGTTGATCCCGACGGTGTCCGCGGCCCGCGGGTGCTCGCCGCAGGCGCGGATCCGCAGTCCGATCGGCGTCTTGAAGAGCACGACGTACGCGAGGATGACGAGCGCGAAGCTCGCCCACGTCAGGATGTTGAGGTCGCCGATCGCCTGCGCGAAGAAGCCCGTGCCGGAGAGGCCGGGGATGCGGACGTTCGGCAGCAGCGAGACGCCGTTCGGGACCGGGTTGTTGTGGTACAGCTCGACGAAGAAGTAGCCGGTTATCCCGACGGCGAGAAAGTTCACCCCCGTTCCGCCCACGATCTGGTCGGATCTCAGGTGGATGGCGAAGAACGCGTAGACGAGCGCCACGAGGCCGCCCACGCCCGCTGCGACGAGGAGCCCGACCACCCAGCTGCCGCCCTTGTCGGCGCCGTAAACGCCCCAGAAGGCGCCCATCAGCATCATCCCCTCCAGGCCGATGTTCACGACGCCGCTCCGTTCGGAGAACATGCCGGCGATCGACCCGAAGACGAGTGGCGTGGCGAAGCTGAACGTCTGCGCCACGAGGGTCGCGTCGAACGCCGAGCCGAGGTTCTCGGTGCTCGAGCGGGTCGCGAGCATGCCGAGCGCGATCCCGAGCACCCCGGCCGCCACGGCGCCCCAGCCGAGCCTGCGCCGCCCGCGACTGACCGTCCAGATGCCGAGCGCGACGGCGACGATGCCGACGACGATCGGCCACGTGACCGTCCGCGCCTCGATCGGCGGGATCGCGAGGAACGCGGCGAACGCTCCCAGGAAGATCCCCAGTGCGCCGGTCGCCGCCGGGTCGCGCAGGCGCGCGCTGAGCGGGTTGTCGAGCCGCGCCGCCCAGGTGCTCACGCTGCCGTCGCCTTCGCCGGCTGCGCCGGGTTCGCAGGTGGCCGCCGCAGCTTCTTGCGCGAGTTCCAGACGTAGAGGATCAGGACGTCCGCGCCGATGAAGAGGACGATCAGGCCCTGGATGATGTAGGTGAGATTGCCCGCGAGCTCCGGCTGGATGACGGCCGAGGAGCCGAGGCCGTGGAAGCTGCCGTAGAGGAGGCTGCCGAAGAGGAGCGCCCCGAACAGCGTGCCGAGGGCGGTGTTCCTGCCGAGCAGAGCGACCGCGATGCCGATGAAGCCGACCTGGCTGAACGGGATGTCCAGCTGGCCGAACTGGTAGTTCGTCGTTCCTCCGAGCATGTCGAGCGCTCCTGCGAGACCCGCGAACGCGCCCGAGATCGCCATGGCGCGGACCAGGTTCTTCTTCACGTTGATGCCGCCGTACGCGGCCGCGTCGGGGTTGAACCCGACCGCGCGCACCTCGTAGCCGAGCGTCGTCCGGTTCAGCAGAACCCAGAAGACCACGACGGCCGCGAGCGCGATGAACAGGCCTACGTGAACGCCCTGGAATCCCTGCGCGCCCCAGAAGTCGGGGAGCCGCGCGCTCGACGAGACCTGGTTCGACACCGGAACGGTCGGCTGCGTCGAGTTCTGCAGCGGGCCGCCGGCGCCGAAGAGCCACGAGGCGACCCAGAAAGCGATCCAGTTGAGCATGATCGTTGAGATCACCTCGTGGGCGCCGACCGTCGCCTTGAGGACGCCCGCGATTCCCGCCCAGGCGGCGGCGGCGAGCGTGCCAGCGACGATGCAGAGCAGGATGTGGGCGAACGGGTTCATGCCCGCGAAGTCGACGCCGAGCCAGTTGGCCACGACCAGCCCGACGAAGTACTGGCCCTGGCCGCCGATGTTGAACATCCCGCAGCGGAACGCGAAAGCGACGGAAAGGCCGGTCAGGATGAGCGTCGTCGTCTGCAGGAGCGTCTGCGAGAGGTTGTAGGCGGAGATGTCGATCAGGTTCGTCGTCGGGTGGAAGATCCAGTTCAGGCCGGCCCCGTCGAAGATCTCCTGGAACGCGACGAGCGCCGTATGGACGCTGTGCTGCGTCGCTGCGAGCACGATGCCGCTCATGACGAGGGCGAAGACGACCGTGACGACCGGCACGAGGATGCCGCCGGCCCGTTGTTTCAGTGCGATGCGCGCGGCGAGCGTTCCCGCTGCGGCCGCCTGCTCCGGAGAGGGAGAAGGGCCCGGATCGGTCATGCGGCCGCGGTCTCCCGGCCGCCGAGCATCTCGAGCCCGATCTCTTCCTCGGTGATGTCGCCCGTGTGCTCGCCGACGATCCGGCCCTCGTAGATGACCAGGATGCGATCGGAGAGCGACAGGATCTCCTCCAGCTCGAGCGAGACGAGGAGGATCGCACGTCCCTCGTCACGCTCGGCGACGAGCCGGCGGTGGAGATACTCGATGGCGCCCACGTCGAGCCCGCGCGTCGGCTGCGCGGCGATGAGCACGCTCGGGTCGCGTGCGATCTCGCGAGCGGCCACCAGCTTCTGCTGGTTTCCGCCCGACAGTCCGCCCGCGCGCGTGAACGGGCCGCCGCCCCGCACGTCGAACTCGCGAATCAACGTCCGCGCACGCTGGACCATGCGCTTGGGGAAGAGCCAGCCCCACTTCGCATCCGGCGGCTTTGCGTAGTCGTGCAAGGCGATGTTCTCGGCGATCGAGAACTCGAGCACCAGCCCGCGGCGCTGCCGGTCCTCGGGGATGTGCCCGATGCCGGCGTCGAGCGCAGCCCTCGCGCTCGCGTGCGTGAGCGCGTGACCGGCGATCTCCACCGTGCCGCTCTCGATCTTCTGCAACCCGGCGAGCGCGTCGATGAGCTCCGTCTGGCCGTTCCCGTCTACGCCGGCGATGCCGACGATCTCGCCGGCACGCACGTCGAAGGAGACCCCGCGCACCTTCTCGATGCCCCTGTCGTCCCGCACGTGGAGGTCTCGCACCTCGAGCAGGACGTCCGTCGGCTGCGCGGGCTCCTTGTCGACGCGGAGGAGCACCTCGCGTCCGACCATCGCCCGCGCCAGGGACGCCTCGGTCGCGCCCTCGCTCGGCACCGTCTCGATCGTCTTGCCGCGCCGCAGGACGGTGATGCGATCCGCGATCTCGAGCACCTCGTTGAGCTTGTGGCTGATGAAGATGATCGACAGCCCTTCGCGCTGCAGCGTGCGGAGGATCTCGAACAGATCCGACGCCTCCTGCGGCGTCAGCACCGCGGTGGGCTCGTCGAGGATCAGGATGTCCGCATTCCGGTAGAGCGCCTTCATGATCTCGACGCGCTGCTGCTGGCCGACGGTGATGTCCTCGATGCGCGCCCCCGGATCGACGGCGAAGCGAAACGTCTTGGCCATGTCGGCAACCCGCTTCTCCGCGACCCGCTCGTCGAGGAGCACTCCGCTTCGAGGCTCGGATCCGAGAACGACGTTTTCGGCGACGGTCATGACCGGGACGAGCATGAAGTGCTGGTGCACCATCCCGATCCCTGACTGGATCGCCTCGCGAGCGGAGGAGAACGACACGGACTTCCCGGCGAGGCGGATCTCCCCGCCGTCGGGCCGGTAGAGCCCGTAGAGGATGTTCATGAGCGTCGACTTGCCGGCGCCGTTCTCGCCGAGCAAGGCGTGCACCTCGCCGCGCCGCACGTCGAACGAGACTCCGTCGTTTGCGACGACTCCGGGGAACTCCTTGCGGATGTTCCGCATCTCGAGAACGAGGTCGTCGCTCATCGCTTCGCTGGAAGACCGAGGGGGGCGAGGTCCGCCCCCCTCGATGCTCGGTGCGTCTTCTCTACTTGAGGACCGCCGGCGGCTTGAGCTTGCCGTGGATGATCTTCGACTTGAAGCTGTTCATCAGGGTGATCCACGACTTCGGCACCTGCTTGCTGATCTTGCCCACGCCGACGCCGTTGTTCTTCAGGTTGAAGAGCAGGTCCTTGCCACCCTTGAACTTGCCCTTCGAGGCGCCGAGGACGGTGTCGTAGACACCGACGTCCGTCTTCTTGAGCGCGCTCGTCAGGATCCGGTTCGCGACCTTGAACTCGTCCGCGTCGACACCGATGCCCCACTTGTGGAGCTTCGAGGCCTCCTTGAGCGCACCGTCGCCGCAGAGGCCGGCGACCTGGAAGATCACCTGGGCGCCCTGGTTGATCTCGTTCTGCGCGATCGTGGCGCACTTGGTCTGATCGTTGAAGTCGCCCGAGTACTGGATCTTGACCTTCGTCCCCTTGACCGCCTTCGCCGCGCAGTACTTGTAGCCGGCGATGTAGGAGTCGACCGGCGGGATCTTGAGCCCGCCCGCGACGCCGATGATCTTCTTGCCCATCTTCTGCGCCATCTTCGCGGCGAGCACGCCGACGAGGCAGCCGCCCTCCTGCGTCGCGTAGGTGATGCCTTCCTCGTTCTTGAGGCCGCCGACCGCTGAGACGGGGTCGTCCGTGATCGCGAACTTGATGTTCGGATACTGGGTCGCGTACTGCTTCATCGTGTCGCCGAGCAGGAAGCCGGCGGCGATGATGAGCTGCGCGTTGTCATGGACTGCCTGGTTGTAGTTCGGCTGGTAGTCCGACGACGAGTGGGAGACGATCGGGAACGCCGTCCCGCTGATCGCCTTCGCCGCCTTCTGCAGGCCCTTGAGCTGGTTCTTGTTGAATCCGTTGTCGTTGAAGCCGGCGACGTCGCTGACGAGCGCCGCTCTGTAGCCTGCCTTCTGTGCTGTCGGCGATTTTCCGCTGCCGAGCGCGGTGCCGACGGCGATTGCCGCAGCGATTGCGGCCACGCCTGCCGCAAGCATCCAGCGTCTAACCCTCACGTGCCCTCCCTGTTTCGTCGTAAAGCCGATCGCGAGCGATCCTAGCCCCATATCCGACGAACCGGAAGAGGACCGGTTAGGTAAGGAATTAGTCAGCTGCGGCGTACGTGTGGTACTGGCTCTCGTCCACGAGCACCCGGCGAGGCTTCGAGCCCTCGTAGCCGGAGACGATGCCCCGGCGCTCGAGCATGTCGATCAGGCGGCCGGCGCGCGTGTAGCCGACGCGCAGGCGGCGCTGGAGGAGTGAGACGGACGCCGTCTGCGTCTGCACGACGATCTCGATCGCCTTGTCGAGGAGCGGGTCGTCGTCCGGGTCGAAGTCGCCGTGCTCCTCGTCCCCCGCATCCGCCGCGAAGGCCTCAGGCAGCTCGAGGTAGCTCTCGTCGAGCTCCTGCTCGCGCTGGCGCGTCTGCTCGACGACGAGGGCGATCTCCTCCTCCGTCACGAAGGCACCCTGCACGCGCTGGAGGCGCGAGGTGCCGAGCGGCTTGAAGAGCATGTCGCCCTGGCCGAGCAGCGACTCCGCACCGCCCGAGTCGAGGATGACGCGCGAGTCGGTCTGCGAGGAGACGGCGAAGGCGATGCGCGACGGGACGTTTGCCTTGATCATCCCGGTGATCACGTCGACGGACGGGCGCTGCGTCGCGAGCACGAGGTGGATCCCCACGGCCCGGGACTTCTGCGCGAGGCGGATCACGGCGTCCTCGACCGCCTGCGGCGCCACCATCATCAGGTCGGCGAGCTCGTCGATCACGACGAGGAGATACGGGAGCGTCGACTCGCCGCGCTGGCGGAACGCGCGGTTCGCCTCGTTCAGGTTGCGCGCCCGGACGGTTGCCAGCCGCTCGTAGCGGCGCTCCATCTCGGCGACGCAGTTGGCGAGCACGGCGCTCGCCTCCTTCGGGCTCGAGACGACCGGCGTCAGCAGGTGCGGGATCGACTCGTAGTGGTTGAGCTCGATCCGCTTCGGGTCGATCAGGATCATCCGGCACTCGTCCGGCGTCGCCCGCAGCAGGA
>JAICSH010000019.1 GCA_025936995.1 Thermoleophilia bacterium
CAGGCCGAGGTCTTCCCCGACCGCGAGCACTTCGGCCGGATCTTCTACAACCAGGCGCAGATGTCCGCGCAAGGCATCCCGCAGATCGCCGTCGTGATGGGCTCCTGCACCGCCGGCGGCGCGTACGTGCCGGCGATGTCGGACGAGACGGTGATCGTGCGCGGCACCGGGACGATCTTCATCGGCGGCCCGCCGCTCGTGAAGGCCGCGACGGGACAGGACGTGACGGCCGAGGAGCTCGGCGGCGCGGACGTCCACACCCGGCGCTCGGGCGTCGCCGACCACTACGCGACCTCCGACGAGCACGCGCTCGCGATCGCGCGCGGGATCGTGCGGCACCTCGACCGTCCGTCGCCCGATCCGGCCTGGGACGTCGCCGAGCCGGAGCCTCCCGCACTCGACCCGTCCGACCTCTACGGCCTCGTCCCCGAGGACTTCCGCCACCAGGTCGACCCGCGCGAGCTGATCGCGCGCGTCGTCGACGGCTCACGCCTGCAGGAGTTCAAGCAGTCGTACGGAGAGACGCTCGTCACCGGCTTCGCGCGGATCGAGGGTTTCCACGTCGGGATCCTCGCCAACAACGGCGTGCTGTTCGCGGAGTCGGCGCAGAAGGGCGCGCACTTCGTCGAGCTGTGCTGCAAGCGGAGGATCCCGCTCGTCTTCCTCCAGAACATCACCGGCTTCATGGTCGGCGCCGAGTACGAGGCCGGCGGGATCGCGCGGGACGGGGCGAAGCTCGTCATGGCCGTCGCGAACGCGCGCGTGCCGAAGTTGACGGTCGTGACCGGCGGCTCGTTCGGCGCCGGCAACTACGCGATGTGCGGCCGCGCCTACTCCCCGCGCCAGCTCTGGATGTGGCCGAACGCCCGCATCTCCGTCATGGGCGGCGACCAGGCGGCGACCGTCCTTTCGATGGTCGGCGACGTGGACCAGGACGAGATCCGCGCGAAGTACGAGGAGGAGGGCAACCCGTACTACTCGACGGCGCGGCTCTGGGACGACGGGATCATCGACCCGCTCGACACGCGGCGCGTGCTCGCGCTGGGGCTCGCGGCGGCCCGCAACGCGCCGATCCAGGAAACGACCTTCGGCGTCTTCCGGATGTGATCGCCCGCATCCTCATCTGGAACCTATTCGACTCGAAGACGACGCTCGAGGAGCTCCGCGAGCACCTGCCGTCGCTGCCCGAGGGCGACGTCTGGATCGCGAACGAGGGGCAGGATCGCTTCGGGGTGATCTCGTTCGGCGAGGAGCTGCCGGATCTCGGGGACGTGCCGCACCTGCTCGGTGACGAGCCGGCGGTGGCCGAAGAGTTCGACGTCGAGTGACGCGAAGCCGGGGGACGTGGACTGCGGCTGCGACAGCCGGCGTCCTGCTCGGGTTCTCGTTCTACGTCCTCGTGCGCTGGCTCGAGCGGGGGCAGCTCTCCGACGTTCCGGTGTACGTCCACTACTCGCAGCTCATGCGCGGGGGCGCCGTCCCGTACCGCGACTTCCGCTTCGAGTATCCGCCGGCAGCGCTGCCGGCGATGCTCCTGCCGTCGTACCTGCCCTGGAGCTTTGCGACCTCGTTCGCGGTGCTCATGGGCGTCTGCGGCGCCGGCTGTGTCGCGGCCGCGGCGTCCATGCTGCGCGCGGTCGGCGCACGCGCAGAGCGCACGTGGATGTCGCTGCTCGCGATCGGCGTCTCCCCGCTCCTCCTCGGCTCCCTCTTCGACACGCGCTTCGACCTCTGGCCGACGCTGCTCGCGGTCGGCGGCCTCGCCGCGCTCGTCCGCGAGCGGTCCGTCCTGAGCGGCGCGCTCCTCGGACTCGGCTTCGCCGCCAAGCTCTGGCCGGCGGTGCTCCTGCCGATCGCGGTCCTACACCTCTGGCGGCGGCGCGGACGCGCGGGCGTGGTCGGCTGCCTCGTCGCGCTCGTCGCGGTGGCCGCAGCGTGCTTCCTGCCCTTCGCGGTCATCGCGCCGGGGGGACTCCACGCGATGTTCGCCGACCAGCTCGACCGGCCGCTGCAGGTGGAGAGCCTCGGCGCGGCCGTGCTGATGGCTGCGCAGCACCTGGGGATGCATCCGCTGTCGACGGTCACGTCGCACGGCGCGCAGGCGCTGAGCGGGCACGGGGCCGGACTCGCGGCCGATCTCTCGACTGCGTGCGAGATCGTCGCCGTCCTCGGAATCTGGATCGCCTTCGCGCGGCGTCGGGTCGCTGAGGGAGAGGCCACCCTGCTCGCCGCGGCGGCCTCCGTGGCGGCTCTCGTCGCCTTCGACCGCGTCCTGTCGCCGCAGTACCTCGTCTGGCTCGTCCCGTTCGTCCTGATCGTGCGCGGCGGGAACGGTATCGCCGCCGGAGGGCTTCTCTTCCTCGCGCTCGGCCTGACCCAGACGTGGTTCCCCGGCAGCTACTGGTCGCTCGCGCTCGACCACGCGTCGCCGTGGTCGTGGTACCTGCTCGCCCGCGACCTCGCGCTCGTCGCGCTCGCCGGTGTGCTGGTCCTCGAGCTCAGCCGCGGACGAGGTTTCGCAGGAAGAACAGCAGGTTGGCGGGACGCTCGGCGAGCCGCCGCATGAGGTAGCGGTACCACTCGGGCCCGTAGGGCGTCGCGACGAGGACGGCGAAGCCGCGCCGGACGAGGTCGAGCTGCAGGCGCGGCCGGACGCCGTACAGCATCTGGAACTGGAAGCGCTCGTTCGGGATGCTGCGCTCCCGCGCGAACGAGATCGCGTGCTCGATCAGCGTCTCGTCGTGGGTCGCCACCGCCGTGAAGCCGCCGCCCTCGAGCGACATCTCCAGCAGTCCGGCGTACGCGGCGTCGACATCGCGCTTCTGCGGATACGCGATCTCCGGCGGCTCGAGGTACGCGCCCTTGACGATGCGCAGGTTGGGCGCGAGCGGCAGCAGCGCGGCGAGGTCGTCCTCGCTCCGGAAGAGATACGACTGCAGGACGGCGCCGACGTTCTCGTGCCCGGCCTCGCGCAGGGCGCGGTAGATGCGGAGCGTGGCGTCGACATGGCGCGACTCCTCCATGTCGATGCGGATGAAGTTGCCGACTCGCGCGGCGTGGTAGACGAGGTCGCCCACGTTGCGCTGCGCGAGCTCCTCGTCGATCGAGAGGCCTAGGTGCGTGAGCTTGACGGCGACGTTCGTCCGCAGCCCCTCGGCGTGGATACGGTCGAGCACGTCCCGGTAGGCGGCGACGACGGAGCGCGTCTCCGCCTCGTCGCGGACGCCCTCGCCGAGGAGGGTCGTGTTCGTGAGGAGCCCGCTCTCGTTCAGCCGCCGCAGCACGGGCACGGCGTCGTCGAGTGTCTCGCCCGCGACGAACCGTGCGGCGCCGAGCCGGAAGCCGTAGCGCTGCACGAGACGCTGCATCCGCGGGCTGTCCGCGGCCGCGAGGATCACGCTGCGAAGCGCGCTCATCCGGGCCAGGACGCGACGATCCGCTCGACCTCCGCGCGCTCCCCGTCGGTGAGCCCGCGGAGCGGTGCGCGCACCTCCGGGCCGACGGGCACGCCGCGGAAGCCGAGCGCCGCCTTCGACGCCGCGTGGAAGGGGAGCCGCTGCAGCTTCCCTCGGAGCGCGGTCGCCTTCTCCCCCGCCTCGGCCGTCGGCTCGCGCACGAGCGGCACGACCGCGTCGGGGAAGCTGCCGGCGAGCCCGGAGACGGCTCCGGCGGCGCCCGCCGCGAGCGCGCGCTCGAGCAGCGCCTCGGCGCCGACGAAGACGTCGAGGCCCTCGACGAGGTAGGGCTCGAGCCGCTCCCAGGGACTGTCGGAGACCTTCATCCCGGCGAGATTCGGGACCCGCTCGCGCAGCCGCTCGATCACCGGGAGCGGGATCGCGTAGCCGCTCCGTGCCTCGAACTCGTAGAGGTAGAACGGCAGCGGCGCGCAGGCCCGGGCGGCGGTTTCGAAGTGCGCGAGCAGCTCGTCCTCGCCGAGTGCGAAGTACGGCGGCGCGATCACGGCGACCGCGTCGGCGCCGGTCGCGGCCGCGTGCTCGGCGAGCAGCGCGGTCTCCCGCGTCGCCTGGGCGCCGCAGTGGACGGCGACCTGCAGCTTGCCGCGCGCCGCCTCGACGAACGCCGCTGCGATCTCTCGCCGCTCCTCGGGCGCGAAGAGCACGCCCTCGCCGGTCGTGCCGAGCGCGAGCAGGCCGTCGAGTCCGTGGCCCGCGAGGAAGTCGACGTACGGCCCGACCGCGGCCGCGTCGAAGGCGCCGTCCGAGAGCGGGGTCACTGCCGCCGCGAGCGCCCCGCGCAACATGGCCGAACTCTAAGCTCTCGCCTCGTGCCCTCGAACCTTCGTACGGAGCGAGACGGCGACGTCCTGCGCATCACGCTCGCGCGGCCCGACCGGCGGAACGCGTTCGACGCGGGGCTGATCGCGGAGCTCGCGGAGGCCTTCGTCGCCGTGGGTCGGGCGCGCGCCGTCGTCCTCGGCGGTGACGGGCCGAGCTTCTCCGCCGGCGCCGACGTCGACTGGATGCGTTCGTCCGTCGACCTCTCCTACGAGGAAAACGTGGCCGACGCGAACGCGCTGCGCGCGATGCTCGAGGCGATCGACGCCTGCCCCGCGCCCGTCGTCGCGCGGGTGCAGGGCCACGCCCTCGGAGGCGGCGCCGGTCTCGTCGCGGCCGCCGACATCGCGATCGCCGCTGCCGACGCCGTGTTCGCCTTCTCGGAGGTGAAGCTCGGGATCATCCCGGCGGTCATCTCCCCCTTCGCGCTCGCGCGGATCGGCCCCGCCGCGGCGCGCCGCTACTTCGTGACCGGGGAGCGCTTCGATACCGAGACGGCGCTCCGGATCGGGCTCGTGCACGAGGTCGCGGAGGATCTCGACGCCGCGGTCCAGCGCGTCGTCGGCGAGCTCCTCTCCGCAGGCCCACAGGCAGCCCGGTGGGCGAAGCGCCTCGTGCGCGAGCGGCCGGACGGCCCCGAGACCGCCCGGTGGATCGCCGAGCGGCGCACGAGCGAGGAGGGGCAGGAGGGGTTGCGCGCCTTCCTCGAGAAGCGCCCGGCGACCTGGCGTTCCTGACGCCGGCCGAGGAATACATCGAGCCGATCCGGGGAAACTGCTCCCCGGGCATGAGCTGGACGACGTTTCTCGAGGACGCTCCTCCGGCGGACCACGGCGTGCAGGTCTACCGCGAGCTGGAGGAACTGGCCGCTTCCGTCGGCAGATTCCTCGCTGCCGGCTTTCGGGTCGGCGACCCCGCAGTCGTCATCGTGACGTCCGACCACTGGCAGGCCTTTCTGGAAGAGCTCGAGCGACGGGATCAGGACGTCGCCGCGCTGCGGGAGGAAGGGCTCCTCATCACATGGGACGCCGACGAGACCCTCGCGGCGTTCATGGACGGCGAGCTTCCGTCGGCCGGCCGCTTCGAGGAGATCGTCGGCGGCGCCGTCGACGCGGTCGCCCGGCGCTTTCCCGACAGGACCGTCCGTGCGTTCGGCGAGATGGTCGACCTTCTCCACCGGCGCGGGCAGGAATCGGCGGCCATCGCGCTCGAGGAGCTCTGGAACGGCCTGCTCGAGACGCGTAGGGTCGCGCTTCTCTGCGCGTACGAGCTCGACGTCTTCGATCTCGACACCCAGGCCTCGGCGCTGCCCGAGATCGTCCGCACCCACACGCACCCGCGGCCCGTCGCCGACACGGGACGGCTCGCGGCCGCCGTGCACGACACGCTGACCGAAGTCGTCGGCTAGGACGCAGCCGCGCGCATCTACCTCCGCGTCGCCGAGAACGTGCCGCGTACGGCGTTGCCGCGAGCGCAGGCCGTCCTGATGTGGCTCAGCCGCCACGAGCCCGCGACCGCAAAGCTCGTCTTGCAGGGCTCCGGCGCGCGTTACGCCGCGTCTGCGTAGCCGCGCCCTTCTTCGGCGTCCCCGGATGCTCTAGCCTCGGCGCATGCCGATGCAGCGCAAGGTCGTGACCGTGGTCTTCTGCGACGTGACCGGCTCGACTGCGCTCGGCGAGTCGACCGACCCCGAGGCGCTGAGGGGGCTGCTCGCCCGCTACTTCGAGCGGATGAAGGGGATCGTCGAATCGCACGGCGGCTCGGTCGAGAAGTTCATCGGCGACGCGGTCATGGCGGTCTTCGGTGTCCCGGTCGCGCACGAGGACGACGCGCTCCGCGCCTGCCGCGCCGCAGTCGAGATGCGCGACGCCTTCCCCGAGCTCGCCATCGCCGGCCGCATCGGCGTCAACACAGGCGAGGTCGTGACGGGGACGGAGGAGCGGCTCGCGACGGGCGACGCGGTGAACGTCGCGGCGCGGCTGGAGCAGGCGGCGCAGCCCGGCCAGGTCCTGATCGGCGAGGCGACGCACGCGCTCGTGCGGGCGGCCGTGGATGTGGGCGACGAGCAACTCTTCGAGCTGAAGGGGAAGTCGGAGCCGGTTCCGGCACGCCTGCTCGTGGCGGTGACCGGAGAGCTGGAGCGGCGCTTCGCAACGCCGATGGTCGGGCGCGAGACCGAGCTGCGCCGCCTGCGCGACGCCTTCGAGCAGGCGGTGCACGACCGCTCGTGCCAGCTCTTCACGGTGCTCGGCTCGGCTGGCGTCGGGAAGTCCCGCCTCGCCACCGAGTTTCTCGCCGGTCTCGACGCGCAGGTCGTGCGCGGCCGCTGCCTCTCCTACGGCGAGGGCATCACCTACTGGCCGGTCGTCGAGATCCTGAAGCAGCTCGGCACGCTGCCGGAGGGAGATCCTGCCCGGCCGCTGCGGTCCGTACTCGGAGAGTCGGAAGTCCCGGCGACGCCCGACGAGGTCGCGTGGGGCTTCCGCAAGCTGCTCGAGCAGGAGGCGCAGGAGCAGGCGCTCGTGTGCCTGCTCGACGACCTGCACTGGGGGGAGGAGACGCTGCTCGATCTCGTCGAGCACGTCTCCGACCTTTCGCGCGATGCGCCGATCCTGCTCCTGTGCATGGCCCGGCCGGAACTGCTGGAGCGGCGGCCCTCCTGGGGCGGTGGCAAGTGGAACGCGACGACGGTCCTGCTCGAGCCGCTCGACGCGGCCGAGACGGAGCGGCTGATCGCGGAGCTCGGCGGTGTCGGCGACGGGCTGCGGGAACGGATCCTCCAGGTCGCCGAGGGCAATCCGCTCTTCCTCGAGGAGATGCTGGCCCTCGTGCGCGACTCCGGCGGCGCGGAGGTGGAGGTGCCGCCCACGATCCAGGCGCTGCTCGCGGCCCGGCTCGACCAGCTCGATCCGGCCGAGCGCGCAGTGCTCGAGCGCGGCTCCGTCGAGGGCCGCACCTTCCATCGCGGCAGCGTCGCCGCCCTCACGGACGGGAACGGCTCCGTCGACCAACGGCTCATCGCGCTCGTCCGCAAGGAGCTCGTCCGGCCCGACCGGACGCAGCTGGTCGGAGACGACGCGTACCGCTTCCGCCATCTGCTCATCCGCGATGCCGCGTACGAGGCGCTCCCGAAGGCGACCCGCGCCGACCTCCATCGACGCTTCGCGACCTGGCTCGAGCAGCACGGGCCGGACCTGGTCGAGCTGGACGAGATTCTCGGCTACCACCTCGAGCAGGCCGCCCGCTATCTCCAGGAGCTCGGCCAGGAGGACCGCGAACTCGCGTTGGCTGCAGGCGAGCGCCTCGCGGTCGCCGGCGTTCGCGCCCACTCGCGCGGCGATCCACGGGCGGCAGGGGCGCTCCTCGAGCGTTCCCTCACGCTCACTCGTCCCTACCGCCTCGACATCCATCTCGAGTTGAAGCTCGGCGATGCACTCGAGCCCGTCGACATCGCTCGCGGGCTCGCGGTCGTCAACTCTGCTACGGAGCGCGCGGAGGCCGCCGGAGATGAGGCCGGTGCGGCACTGTCACGCACCGTGGCCGGGAATCTGCGGCTGCAGACCGGGGACTGCTCCGCGGACGAGCTCGAGCGCCTGGCGCGGACCGCGCTGCCGTTGCTCGAGGCGCTTGGGGACGACGACGGGCTCGTCCATGTCTGGCTGGCGCTCGGCTGGGTGGCCAACATGCACTCGCATCAGGAGGGCTGGGCCGACGCGATCGAGCAAGCGCTGGTCCACGGCCGCCGCGCCGGGCACCACATCGGTGGCTCGTGGGCCCTCTCGGTACCGCTCGCCATGGGCCCGAAGCCGACTTCCGAGGCGCTGACGAAGCTCGATACCTTCATCGGCGAGCAGCCGCACCCCGGCGACGTCCAGTTGCGAGGCCTCTTGCTCGCGATGCTGGGCCAAATCGACGACGGGCTGGCCATCGCCGTTCCCGCAAACGAGCGACTACTCGAGCTGGGGATGGAAACGGGAGTGATCTGGCTCGGCGAGATCGCGCTGATCAGCGGAGACCTGCCGGCCGCCGCGAAGTACCTGCGCACCGGCTGCGAGGAGCTCGAGAAACGGGGCGCCGTCAGTCAGGTGTCCACGTACGTTGCGCTGCTGGGCCGGGTCGTCTGCGCGCTCGGCCAGACCGACGAAGCCGAGCAGCTCGCCCGGAAGGGCCGGGAGCTCGGAGATCCCGACGACGTGTGGACGCAGGGCCTCTGGCGACAAGCCCAGGCTCTCGTCCACTCGGCGCGCAGGGAGCACGAAGACGCGATTCGCCTCGCCCGCGAAGCGGTCGACTGGTTCTCGCGCACCGATTCGCTCCTGCGGCAAGGGGATGCGCAGTGCGACCTCGCCGAGGTGCTCGAGGCCGCCGGGCGCCGCGACGAAGCCGCCCGCGCCTGGCGAGAGGCGCTCGACCGCTATGAGCGGAAGCAGGTCGTCCCGCTCGCCGCCCGTGTCCGCGAACGAATTGCCGCCCTCGAGCCGGCGGCTACCTAGCGGCAGCCGGCGCAGAGGCCGACGATCTCGACCCGATGCTCGGTCGCGACGAAGTCGTGCTGCTTGGCGGCCGCGGCCACCCAGTCGTCCAGCCCGCACTCCTGGATCTCGACGACCCGATGGCACTTCTCACAGAGGAGATGGTGGTGGTGCTCGTCCCCGCAGAGCCGGTAGCACTGCTCACCGCCGTGGTGTGACAGGACGTCCACGACGCCCTTCTCGCTGAGGAGCGCGAGCGTCCGGTAGACGGTGGCGAGACCCGCGGCCGAGTCGCGCTCGCGTAGCCGGCTCCAGAGCTGCTGTGCCGTCACGTCGTCGCGCTCCCGCGCGAGCTCCTCGAGCACCTCGAGCCGGCGCGCCGTCGCCCGGACGCCGTTCCGCTCGAGCAGCTCCGAGATGTCCAGCCCGGTCGCAGTCACGTCCACTATCCTAGCCGAGATGGTAATGAGAACCGTTATCGTTCTCGTCGTGATCACCCTCACGGGCTGCGGCAGCACCTCGACGAACGGGCCCCTGAGCGTCGTCGCCGCCGAGAACGTCTACGGGAACATCGCCGCCCAGATCGGCGTCCCCCACGTCTCGGTCACCTCCATCCTGACGGGGCCGAGCGCCGACCCCCACCTCTTCGAGCCGGGCACGGCGGACGAGCTCGCGGTCGCCCAGGGGAAAGTCGTGGTCCAGAACGGGCTCGGCTACGACGCCTTCATGAAGAAGCTCGAGGACGCCTCGCCGAGCGGGAGCCGCGTCGTCGTCACGGTCGCGGACGTGCTCGGCATCGACGGCGCCGACGCGAATCCACACCTCTGGTACGACGCGCCGCAGCTCGGTCGCATCGCCGGCGCGATCGCCGCGGCGCTCGAGCGCGCCGACCGCCGGCACGCCGCCGCCTACCGCGCCGGTCTCGCCCGCTTCGACCGCTCGCTCGCGCCGCTGCGCCGAGCGGTCGCGACGATCCGCTCCCGCTACGCGGGTGTTCCGGTCGCGTACACGGAGCCCGTTCCCGGCTATCTCGTCGCCGCCGCCGGGCTGCGCAACCTCGCGCCGGACTCGTTCACGCGGCCGATCGAGGAGGGGACCGAGCCGTCGCCGTCGGCCGTCGCCGCGATGAGCGAGCTCGTCGCACACCACCGGATCCGTGCGCTCCTCTACAACGCCCAGGCCCCGTCCCCCATCACCGCGCGACTGCGGGCCGCGGCGCGGAGCGCCGGCATCCCCCTCGTCCCGGTGCGCGAGACCCTGCCCGCCGGTCGGACCTTCCAGCAGTGGCAGCTCGACCAGGCGCGCGCGCTCGCGGCCGCCCTCGCGAGATGAGCGTCGTCACCGTCGACGACCTCGCGCTGCGATTCGGGGAGCGCACGCTCTTCGAAGGGCTCGGCTTCGAGCTCGAGCGCGGTGAGCTCCTCTCCGTCCTCGGGCCAAACGGAACGGGGAAGACGTCTCTGATCCGGGTCCTGCTCGGGCTCCTCCAGCCGAGCGCAGGCCGCGTCGTCGTGGAGGGCTGCCCGCCACGTGAGCGCTGCCACCGGATCGGCTACGTGCCGCAGCAGCGGATCTTCGACCGTGACGTCGTCCTGCGCGGGCGCGACCTCGTCCGGTTCGGGCTCGACGGCCACCGCTGGGGATTCGCGCGGCTCGACGGCGAGGCGACTGCGCAGGTGGATGCCGCGCTCGCCGAGGTCGGGGCATCCGCGTACGCGGATGCCCCGGTCGGGCGCCTCTCCGGCGGCGAGCAGCAGCGGCTGCGGATGGCGCAGGCGCTCGTCGCCGACCCGGTGCTGATCCTCGCCGATGAGCCGCTGCTCTCCCTCGACCTCGCACAACAGCGCGCCGTGGTCGACCTCCTCGACGCGCGCCGGCGACGCGCCGGAACGCCGGTCGTCTTCGTCACGCACGACATCAACCCCGTCCTCCACACCGTCGACCGCGTGCTCTACCTCGCGCCCGGCTCGTGGGCCATCGGCACTCCGGACGAGGTGCTCACGTCGGACACGCTGTCGCGGCTTTACGACACGGACGTCGACGTGCTCCGCGTGCGCGACCGGGTCGTCGTCGTCGGGACGCCGGACGACCAGCACGTGCACCACGTGGGCGAGGAGCACGTCCACTGATGTTCGGGCAGCTGCTCGCCCAGCACTTCGTCCACACAGCGCTCTGGGCGGGCGCCGTCGTGGCGATCGTCTCGGGCGCGATCGGCGTCTTCGTCGTCTCCCGCGGGATGAGCTTCGCCGTGCACGCCATCTCGGAGCTCGGGTTCACCGGCGCCGCGGGCGCGCTCGTCGTCGGCATCGACCCGGTGCTCGGGATCCTCGGCGGCTCGCTCCTCGTCGGCCTCGTGCTAGGGCTCCTCTCACTGCGCGGGCGCGAGCGGGACAGCGCGATCGGAGCCGTCCTCGCGTTCGGGCTCGGCGTCGGCGTCCTTTTCCTCTCGCTCTACCAGGGCTACGCGACCGAGGCGACGAACCTGCTCTTCGGCAGCATCGTCGGCGTCTCCGACGGGCAGCTCCGCGACCTCGTGATCGTCGGCGGGATCGTCCTCGTCGGGCTCGCCGTGCTCTACCGGCCGCTCTTCTTCTCGAGCGTCGACCCGGAGATCGCGGCCGCGCGCGGCGTGCCGCTGCGCGCTCTCTCGGTGGCGATCTTCCTCCTGCTCGGCCTGACGACGGCGGAGGCGATCCAGGTCGTCGGCGTCCTGCTCGTCCTGACGCTCGTGATCACGCCGGCGGCCGCCGCGCAACGGTTGACGGCTCGCCCGGGGCTCGCGCTCGTGCTCAGCGTGGCCATCGCGCTCGGCTCGACCGAAGGCGGGATTTTGCTCTCACTCGAGAAGTCGTGGCCGACGAGCTTCTTCATCACGACGCTCTCGTTCGCCGCCTATGTCGCCGCGCGGATCTACGACTGGAGTCGCGGACGTCAGAAGCGCCTGAGCTCGAGCCCGCCGCGGCGTCTGTGGGCCGTGAGATAGCGGACGCCGTCCGGCCCGGCGACGAGCGCGCGTCGCGTGCCTTTCTCGACGATCGTCGCCTCGCCTGCCCGCAGCTCCTGCGGCTCCCCGTCCACGGTCAGCGTCGCCGAGCCTTCGAGCACGACGTAGAGGACGTCGAGGTGCTCGTTCACGTGCTCGGCGGGCCCCTCGCCCGCCGGCCACTCAAGCAGCGTCGCGTTGAGGTCGGGGCTCGCGGCGCCCCAGACCGGACCGCGCGCCACCGCGGCTACCGGCCGAGGCCGAGCAGCATCCGGCGCGTCACGTGGAGCCACGTCCGCGCAGCCGCGAGCCTCCCGTCGGCGGCCACGGTGATCCGGTAGTCGACCGGCCGGAGCGGCAGCGGCGTCCTGAACGCGCCATGTGCATCGAGGATCGGGCGCGCGACGACGCGCCACCGTCCGCGCTCCCGCCGCCAGACCTCCACGGCAGCGTCCGGCCGCGGCAGCACCTTCCCTCCGAGCAGCCTCGGCCCGAGCGGCTGGACGCGTACGCGCGGCGCGACGTCGACCGAGAGCGACGTCCCGCTCGTGCCGGGGAGCATGAGGCGGAACGCGGTGTTCGCAAGCGGCTGCAGCCGGAGCTTTGCGGGACGGGCGACCTGACGAACCGTCCGCCACGCGCCGGCGCCGCTCCTCTGTTGCAGCACCGCCCCCTGCACGTTGGCGGCGTGGGCCACCACACTGACGCGACCGCCGTACACGACGCGCGTGCTGCTCGCCGAGAGCTCAAGCGCTCCGATCGAGAACCACGTCGACAGGAGGTGCAGCGCCTGCGCGACCCGTTCCCCACTGCGGCTGACGACCGCGCCCGATGCGAGGTGGAAGTCGACCGACTCGACGCGCCAGGCTTCGTTCCGTCGCACCGAGACCGAGTCGATCGGGCTGCTCAGTCCCAGCCGCGCTGCGAGACGCGTCGCGGAGCTCGCGAACGGCCCCCAGTCGTGGTGCGGCGAGTAGACGTCGTACGGATCCGGCACCGAGCGGAGGTACGGGATCGGCGTCGTCCCCGGCCATGCGTCCTGCGCGGCCTCGGTGCGGCCGCCGGAGCTCGAGGAGTAGTACGTCCGCGCGACCTGGCCGTCCCACATGAGCACCTCGCCGAGCGTCTGGTAGACGGCGTTGTCGGTGCGCGGCTTCTCCGCCGCGACGCCGCCGTAGACCTGGTCGCTCGTGCTCGGCAGAAGGTCGTAGAAGGCGCTGGGCCGCAGCTCCGAGACGGCGTAGGAGCGCGCGGCCACTGCCTGTGTCTCGAGCGCCGCGAGCGGCCAGCGCGACGGCGACTCCGACGGGACGACACCGCGCAGGTACGTGTCGAGCGCGAGCGAGTTGACGACGGAGACGTGCCGGCCGTCGCTGCGCACGGTCAGCGTGCCGTGGTACTCGCGCCCGTCGAGGGCCAGCGGCGCGCGGGGGCAGTCGAACACGGCGAGGCGTCCGAACGAGAGCCCGGCTCCGTTCCGCTTCACCGGGAGGGAGAGCTTCGGCCCGATCCCGTACGTGCCGGGCCCGAGCTTGCGGGTCAGGCGTCTCCCGTCCGTGACGCGCATCGGCGTCGCACAGCCCACGGTCACGACATTCACGTCGCGCGCGAGCAGGACGCGGACCGGCACCTCGCCCACATGGCCGAAGCGCGTGCCCGGGTAGTAGTGGGAGAGGATCCGGTGGTACCGCCAGCCGTGCACCGCGTAGCCGTATGCGCCCCACTGGCTCATCCCCACGCCGTGGCCCCAGCCGTGGCCGGTGACGATCAGCGCCGTTCCGCCGCGCGCCGTGGCGCCGCTCGCAGCAGCGACCGCAGCAACCAGCACGACCAGGATTCCGAGCCTCACCCGCAAACCGCAGTTCCACCTCCGCTCAACATCAAACGGGAACGGTAGAGCCGAACGCGCGACCTCGCACCGGATCTTGGTCGAGGGGCCACCTAGACTCACTCGCCATGCGCCGGCTGCTCGTCGCGAACCGAGGGGAGATCGCGTTGCGCATCTTCCGGGCCTGCCGTGAGGAGGGAGTCGAGACCGTCGCCGTCGCGGCGCCGGACGACCGGGGGGCGCTTCATACGGAATCTGCCGACTCGCTCGTAGAGATCTCGTCGTACCTCGACCCGGCGGAGCACGTGCGGGCGGCGCGGGAGTCCGGCGCCGACGCGGTTCATCCCGGCTACGGGTTCCTTTCCGAGAGCGCGGAGCTCGCCGAGGCAGTGCTCGAGGGCGGCCTGACGTGGGTCGGGCCGCCGCCGGCCGCGCTGCGGGCGGGCGGAGACAAGCTCGCCGCGAAGGAGACGGCACGGGCGGCCGGCGTCCCGGTGCTCCCGAGTGGGACACCGGAGGAGATCGGCTTCCCGCTCCTCGTCAAGGCGGCCGCCGGCGGCGGCGGGCGCGGCATGCGTGTCGTCCGCCGGCCGGAGGAGCTCGACGAGGCGCTCGCGGCGGCCCGGCGCGAGGCCGCCGCGGCCTTCGGCGACGATTCCGTCTTCTGCGAGCGCTACCTCGAGCGGCCGCGCCACGTCGAGATCCAGCTCCTCGCCGACCGGCATGGCAACGTCGTGGCCCTCGGCGAGCGTGACTGCTCGATTCAGCGCCGCCATCAGAAGGTGCTGGAGGAGGCGCCGTCGCCTGCGCTCGACCCCGAGCTGCGCGAGCGGATGGGCGACGCGGCGATCGCGTTCGCCCGCGCGATCGGCTACGAGAGCGCGGGGACGGCGGAGTTCGTCCTCGACGGCCGCGACTTCTGGTTCCTCGAGCTCAACGCGCGGATCCAGGTCGAGCATCCGGTGACGGAGCTCGTCACGGGCGTCGACATCGTGCGCGAGCAGCTGCGCATCGCGTCCGGAGAGGCCCTGTCTTTCCTTGTGACAAATTGTTACTTGCGCGGGCACGCGGTCGAGGTGCGGCTGTACGCGGAGGATCCGCAGTCGTTCCTGCCGCAGGCCGGCCGGCTCGATCGGCTGCGGCTGCCGGAGGGGATCCGGGTCGACTCCGGCGTCCGCGAGGGCGACGAGATAGGCACCTCGTACGACCCGATGATCGCGAAGCTCGTCGCGGCCGGGGATACGCGCGGCGAGGCGCTCGACCGGCTGGCCCGCGCACTGCGCGAGACGGAGATCGCCGGCGTCACGACCAACCTCCCGTTCCTGCGCTGGCTCGTCGCGCACCCACTCGTCCGCGCCGGGCGTGTCACGACCGCGTTCCTGACCGAGAATCCGCCACTGTCGGAGCACCCGGCCGCCACGCCGGCCGAGGTCTGGAGCGAGCCGTGGCGCTTGAACCTCCCCGCTCCAACGCTGCAGGCCGCGCCCGACGTCGACGCCGCAGCCGGCGGGCCGGGATCGACCGGAGGCGAGCAGTCGGAGGTCGTCGCGCCCATGCCGGGAACGGTGATCCGCGTCCTCGTCGAGCCGGGCGCCAAGGTCTCCGCCCGCCAGCCGCTCGTCGTGCTCGAGGCGATGAAGATGGAGACGCCGCTCGTGTCCCCCTACGAGGCGACGGTCCGCGCCGTCCGCGTCGCGGAGGGCGACCGCGTCGCGGGCGGCGCGGTCCTGGTGGAGCTGGACGAGTGATGGACGCGGCTCGGCTCGAAGACGCAGCGGAGTTCCTCGCGGCGGCGGAGCCGCTCCTGCTCGCCGACGAGGCGCGGCACAACCTGATCCTCGGGATCGCCGGCACGATCCGCGACACGGTGGATCTCTATCCGGTGCGGAGCTTCTGGCTCGTCCGCGACGGCGGCGAAGCCGTCGCCGCCGCGCTGCGGACGCCGCCGTACAACCTGATCCTCGCCCGGCCGCGGTCCCCGGAGGCGCTTGCAACGCTGGCCGATGCCGTCGCCGGCGAGGAGCTGCCCGGCGTCGTCGGCGCCGTTCCCGAGGTGGAGGAGTTCGCCGAGCTGTGGTCCCGTCGGACCGGGATCGCGACGCACGCGAACATGCGGCAGGGCATCTACGCCCTCGAACAGGTCGAGCCACCGCCGGCGCCGTCCGGCTTGGCCAGGGTGGCAGACCCGGAGGACCGCGAGCTCGCGCTGCGCTGGTGGATCGCCTTCGGCGACGAGGTGCTGCACGAAGGAGGCCCGGGCCGCGAGCAGGCAGAGGCCACGCTCGACCACCGGCTCTCGTCGGCGACGGCCGGGCTCGTCCTGTGGGAGGACGGCGGCGAAGCGGTGTCGCTCGCGGGCTGGGGCGGCGCGACGCCGCACGGCATCCGCATCGGCGCGGTCTACACGCCGCCGGAGCTGCGCGGCCGCGGCTACGCGACGGCCCTCACGGCCGAGGTGTCGCAGCGGCTGCTCGACGGCCGCCTCTTCGACGGCAACCGCCGCTTCTGCTTCCTCTACACCGATCTCGCGAACCCGACCTCGAATGCGATCTACGAGCGAATCGGCTACCGCCGCATCGCAGAAGCGGCGGAGATCGTGTTCGGCTAGTTGGGAAAGAGCTTTTGCAGCTTCATGGCGGCGCCCATGTCGCCCTTGAGCTTGAGCTTGCCGGTCATGTAGGCGCTCGTCGGGTTCTGCTCGCCCGCGACGATCTTCTGGAAGACCTCCTGCGAGGCGCTGATCGTGACGTCTGCGTCGTCGTCGATCCCGTCGTGGACGCTGACGCTGCCATCGACGACCTTGACCGTCCACTGCCCGGCACCTTCGATGTCGAAGCCGTACGAGTTGTTCATGCCCGCCGTCTGGGACGTGTCCGCCTGGGACGGAAGCGTCTCGAAGAACTCCTGCACGGTGCCTGGCATCTATTGCTCCTTCTCGGGGTTCGCGGCGAGTCTATGCGCCACCGACGAGGCGGAAGCCGTTAGCATCGCCATCCGCATGACGAAGGTGGAGATCGCCCTGCCGGAGCAGGCGGGCGCAGATGCGCTGGCCCTTCCGGTCGCCCAGCCGCTCGGCGGCGACGGCGCGAAGATCGTCGACGACAAGCTCGGCGGACAGCTCGGCCGGCTCGGCGAGAGCGGTGAGCTGCGCGGCGAGCGCGGCGAGGCCGTCCTCCTCCACCTGAACGGCGAGCTCGAGGCGCCGCGCCTCGTCGCGGCCGGGGTCGGCAAGCGCGAAGAGGTCGACGTCGACGCGCTGCGCACGGCAGGGGCCGCCGCAGCCCAGTCGCTCTCCCGCGTCGGCGGAACGCTCGTCTGGCTGCTCGACGACTCGCTTCCGGTCCCGCTGCCCGAGCAGGCGGCGGCGCTCGTCGAGGGGACGATTCTCGGCGCATACTCGCCGGGACGCTGGAAGGCGAAGAACGACACGCTCGCGCCCGAGCGGATCGTCATCGGTCACGCCGACGACCCGGAGCTGCGGGCTGCCGTGGAGCGCGCCGCGATCATCGCCGAGCGCGCCAACCGGGCGCGCGACCTCTCGAACATGCCGCCGAACGAGCTCACGCCGCACACGCTCGGCGAGAAGGCCAAGGAGCTCGCGGCCGAGCACGAGCATCTGACCTGCGAGGTTCTCGCCACCCGTGAACTCGACGACCTCGGCATGGGCGCGCTCAGCGCGGTCGGGCGTGGGAGCCGGAACGAGCCGCGGCTGATCGTCCTCCGCTACGACCCGCCCGACGCGAAAGGCGACACGGTGCTCGGGCTCATCGGCAAGTCGATCACGTTCGACGCCGGCGGCATCTCGATCAAGCCGGCCGGTGGGATGCAGGACATGAAGGGGGACATGTCGGGCGGCTCCGGGACGCTGCACGGCATCGGCGCCCTCGCCGCGCTCGGCACGCCGGTGCGCGCTATCGCGGCGCTCGCCGCGGCCGAGAACCTGCCGGGCGGCGACGCGTTCCGTCCGGGCGACATCCTGACGGCCGCGAACGGCAAGACGATCGAGGTCATCAACACGGACGCGGAGGGCCGGCTCGTGCTCGCCGACGCGCTCTGGTACGTCCGGCGCGAGGGCGCGACGCACATGCTCGATCTCGCCACGCTGACCGGAGCGATGGAGCTCGCGCTCGGCGACCTCTATGCCGGCGGCTTCGCCAACGACGACGAGTGGCGCGACACGATCGTCGAGGCAGGACGGCGCAGCGGCGACCTCGTCTGGCCGTTCCCGCTCCACCCGCGCTTCCGCCGCTACATCGACTCGGCGTTCGCGGACATGAAGAACGGCTCGACACTGCGCCAGGCGTCCCCGGCTCTGGCGGCGGAGTTCCTCCACGAGTTCGTCGGCGAGGGCCCCTGGATGCACGTCGACATGGCAGGTCCTGCGTTCCTCGAGCGCAGCCGCGGCGACTACCTGCGCGTGCCCGGCGGAACGGGCTACGGCGTTCGGCTCATCGCCGAGCTGGGCAGAATGCTCGCTTGAACTTCGAGCTGAGCGACGAGCAAGAGCTGATCCGCCGCACCGTCCGCGAGTTCGCGGAGACGAAGGTCGCGCCTGTCGCCGAGGAGCTCGACCGCGAGGCACGGTTCCCCTACGAGCTGGTCGCGGAGCTCGGCGAGCTCGGGCTGATGGGCCTGCCGATCCCCGAGGAGTTCGGTGGCGCCGGCGGCGACACGGTCTCCTACGCGATCGCGATCGAGGAGCTGACGCGGATCGACTCCTCCGTCGCGATCACCGTCGCGGCGCATACGTCTCTGGGGACGATGCCGATCCTGCTCTTCGGCAACGAGGAGCAGAAGCGGGAGTGGCTGCCGCGGCTCGCTTCGGGGAGCGCGCTCGCGGCCTTCGGGCTGACGGAGCCCGACGCCGGCTCCGACGCCGGCGCGACGCGGACGAAAGCCGAGCTGCGCGACAGCGAATGGGTGATCGACGGCTCGAAGATCTTCATCACGAACGCCGGCACCGACATCAGCGGCTGCGTCACGATCACCGCCCGCACCGGAGAGGACGAGATCTCGAACATCGTCGTCCCGAACGGCGCGCCCGGCTACGAGATCTCCGGACCGATGCACAAGCTCGGGTGGCGGGCCTCCGACACGCGGGAGCTGTCCTTCCGCTCGTGCGCCGTGCCGGAGGGGAACCTCCTCGGCGAGCGCGGGCGGGGCTTTTCGCAGTTCATGGAGATCCTCGACGGCGGCCGCATCTCGGTCGCGTCGATGGGCGTCGGGCTCGCGCAGGGCGCGTACGACCTCGCGACCGCGTACGCACAGGAGCGGCAGCAGTTCGGGAAGCCGATCGCCAAGTTCCAGGCGATCCAGTTCCAGCTCGCCGACATGGCGACGGAGATCGAGGCGGGACGGCAGCTCGTCTATCGCGCCGCCTGGCTGAAGGACGCGGGCCGCCCGTTCGCGCTCGCGGCCGCGCAGGCGAAGCTCTACACGGGCCTCCTCTCCAACCGCGTGGTGAACGCCGCGCTCCAGATTCACGGCGGCTACGGGTTCATGGAGGAGTTCGCGATCTCCCGCCTCTACCGCGACCAGAAGATCCTCGAGATCGGCGAGGGCACGAACGAGGTGCAGCGCATGGTGATCGCCAAGCATCTCGGCCTTTAAGGCCACGTCCGGAACCTGGTACCGGACGTGGCCGGTACCTGGTACCGGACGTGGCCGGACCGGACGCGGCTCATCGGAGGCACAATCGAATCGTGGTTCCTGTCATCGCGGCCGCTGTCGCGGCGCTTCTCTTCCTTCAGGCCGTCGGGCGGCTGCGGCGGCGAGGACGCGCCGATCTCGCCGGCTGGGATCGGATCGCGCTCTTCGGCGCCGGGCTGGCGGTGAGCGTCTTCGCGCTCGTCGGACCGCTCGACCGGATCGCCGACGACAGGCTCCTCTCCGCCCACATGGGCCAGCACGTCCTGATCGGCGACCTCGGCCCGGCGCTGATGGTGACCGCGCTCCGCGGGCCGCTCCTCGTCTTCCTCCTCCCCGCGCCGATCCTCGGCCCGCTCGCCCGCAGCTCGCGCGTCCGCTCGGCGCTCGGCGCGCTCCTCCGCCCGCGCGTCGCGTTCGGCCTCTGGGCCGCGAATCTCGCGGTCTGGCACGTCCCGTACCTCTACGACGCGGCGCTCGCCCACCAGGGCCTCCACGACTTCGAGCACGTCTGCTGGACGTCCGCCGGGATCCTCGTCTGGACGCTCCTCGTCGATCCCGGCTCGCACCGGAGGTTGAGCGTCGGCGGGCGCGTCGCGCTCGCAGCGGCGTTGTTCGCCGCGGGCCAGATCCTCACCGACGTGCTCGTCTTCTCGTTCACACGGCTCTATCCCGCGTACCACGGCGCGTACGGGATCTCGGCGCTCACGGACCAGCAGCTCTCCGGGATCGTGATGATGGTCGAGCAGCTCGTCACGCTGGGGACGTGCGTCGCGCTGCTGCTGCGGCCGCGCTGGAGCCGCACCCGCAAGGCCCGCCTCGCCGCCTCGCCCACGTGAGCGCGACCGCATTCAGCTTCGAGCCGCTCTTCCTCGCGCTCGCAGCCGCGGGCGCCGGTCTCTACTGGCGCGCCTCGCGCACCGACCGGCCGCCGCGGTGGCGCATCGCCGCCTTCGCCTCCGGGCTGTTCCTGATCGCTGCCTCGCTCAACTCGCCGCTCGAGACGATCGCCTCGCACTACCTCCTGCTCATGCACCTGCTGCAGAACGCGCTCGTCGCCGACGTCGCGCCGCTCCTCGTCATGCTCGGCCTCACGCCGCGGATGCGGGAGAAACTCTCGCGCCTCGGGCTCGGCCGCCTCCGCTCGCGCTGGATCCTCCCCATCTGGCTCGCCGCCTGGTACTGCACGCACATCGCCCCGTTCTACGACTGGGCGCTGCGCACGGGCTGGGGCCTGAACATCGAGCACGGGACCCTGATCGCGGCCGGCCTCCTCTTCTGGTGGCCGATCGTGAGCGGCCGCCTGGCGCCACCGGCCGGGCTCGGCTATCTCGCCGTCGCCTTCATCGGCTCGTCCTTCCTCGGCCTCGCCTACATCTTCTCGAGCAGCGCCTTCTACACGTTCTACGAGCAGGCGCCCCGGCTGTGGGGCCTCTCGCCCGTCCGCGACCAGAACCTCGGCGGGATCCTCATGAACGGGGAGCAGACGCTCGTCTTCCTCCTCACGATCGGCTGGTTCGTGCTGCGCTTGCTCGACGAGGAGCAGGCGCGCGAGCCCGTTTCACTTTCGGATTCATAGCCGCGACCGGTGCTAGCGTCGCCGCGTGCTGTTCAAGCAGTTCCTGGACGACGATCTGGGCTGCGCGTCGTATCTGATCGGTGACGAACACGCCGGTCTGGCGGTCGTCGTCGATCCTCCCTATGCGATCGAGCCGGTGCTCGCGGAGGCGGAGCGCAAGGGCGTCGAACTCGCAGCGGTTCTCGAGACGCACACGCACGCGGATCACGTCTCCGGTCACGGCCGCCTCGCGCTCGAGCAGGGCGTCCCGATCCGCATCCACAGCGCCGCGGAGGCGGCGTTCCCCCGCGAGCAGCTCGAAGACGGAACCGAGGTCGAGGTCGGCCAGGTCGTCCTGCGGACGCTCCACACGCCGGGGCACCGCCCGGAGCACTGCTGCTTCGCTGTGATCGACCGCTCCCGCAGCCAGGAGCCGTGGCTCGTCCTCACGGGCGACTCGCTCTTCGTCGGCGACGCAGGCCGGCCCGACCTCGCGGTCGAGGCGAAGGAGGGAGCCGAGGGCCTGTTCCACAGCCTGCGCCGGCTCGTCGAGCTCGGGGACGGCGTCGAGGTGTTCCCCGGCCACGTCGCCGGCTCGCTGTGCGGGGCCGCGATGAGCTCGAAGGCGTCGACGACGATCGGGTTCGAGCGCCGCTTCAACCCGGCGCTCCAGGGCGAGCTCGCGGACTTCCTCTCGGGCGCGCTCGGCCCCCAGCCGCCGCGGCCGCCGAACATGGAGCGGATCGTCGAGCTGAACCGCGGCGAGCTTCTCGGGGCGCAGCCGCCGCTGCAACGGCTCGAAGCCGCGCCGGAGGACGCGATCGTCCTCGACGTGCGGCGGACGGACGATTTCGCGGCGGGCCACCATCCCGGCGCCGTGGGCATCCCGATCGTGGGCTCGAGCTTCGCGACGAAGGCGGCGTTCGTCCTGCCCGAGCGTCCCGTCGTCCTGCACGTGAGCGACGAGTCGGAGGCCGTGCGCGCCGCGCGGTCGCTGCACGCGGTCGCGGTCTTCGAGCTCGCCGGGTGGCAGGAGGGCGGCGGCGACGAGAAGCTCATCCCGGTCTCGCTCGACGAGCTCGAGCGGCTGCTCGCAGAGGATTCGGTCGAGCTCCTCGACGTCCGGGAGGCCGACGAGCGGGACACCGCCCAGGTTCCCGGCTCCCGGCATCTCCCCTACCGCACGGCGCGAGCGGCTGCCGAGGCGGGCCTGTTCAACGGCCGGCCGGTGGTCACGATCTGCGAGTCGGGCGCGCGCGCCGCGATCGCCGCGAGCGTCCTGCAGGCGGCCGGCGTGGACGCGCGTCCGGTGCTCGACGGCGGCATCGCCGGCTGGCGTGCGCGAGGCGGCGAGACGACCTCGTTCCGCCGCTGCGGCTCCTAGCGCCCGCGACGCGAATCCGCATTTTCCCGCAACCGGCGTGCGGGCTGCCGCCGAAGTAGGCGCGCGCCGCGTCTCCTAGGTTCCTGACAACTCGAGCTCAGGAGGAGCCAAGTGGCATCGCATCCCGCGTCGACCCGGCTGCCGTCAGCCGTGTATTACAACCGCCCCGATCCGGAGTCGACGTCGAACGTCGTGCTCAAGCTGCTCGTGCTCTTCCTGGGCCTGGCCGTCGGGGCGATGATCCCGATCGGGATCTGGCTCGCCTCCTCCGCGCAGAGCGCGCGCCACGACGCGCAGCTCGCAGCTTCCAAGGCGACCTCGGGCCAGACGTCCGTCCCCTCCATGCCGGGCATGGGATCCTCGACCGCGGCTCAGGGCGGCTCGTATGCGTCGCCGAGCTACGCCGGGATGGCGCCCACCAACGCCGACGCCCTTGCGATGGCGCATGCCGCAGCCCCGGCAACTCTCCCGGCCGCGCCTCCGGGACCGGTCGCCCACGTTCGCCTCGCCATCGAGCACGGCGTCGTCTCGATCGCGCCCGGCATCCGCTACGAGGCGTGGACGTTCGGAGGAACCGCGCCGGGCCCGGCGATCCACGTCCGGCAGGGCCAGAGGGTCGACGTCACGATCGTGAACAAGGCGCCGATGCCGCATTCCGTGGACTTCCACGCCGCGCAGGTGGCGCCGAACCTCGACGTCAGCGACGTTCTGCCCGGCAAGTCGAAGACCTTCAGCTTCGTCGCCTCGGCGCCCGGCGTCTACATGTACCACTGCGGCACGGCTCCCGCGTTCCAGCACATCGCGAACGGCATGTACGGCGCGATCGTGGTCGAGCCGAAGGGCATGCCGCCCGTGCAGAAGCAGTACGTGCTGGTCGCGAGCGAGTGGTACCTGAACGGCCCCGGCACGAAGACGCCCGCGGCGCTCGACGTGACGAAGGCCGACGAGATGACGCCGGACTGGGTCACCTGGAACGGGTACGCGGGCCAGTACAAGATGCACCCGCTGACCGCGGCGCCGGGACAGACCGTCCGCTTCTGGGTGGTCGACGCCGGCCCGAGCCTGAACACCGACTTCCACGTCGTCGGAACGGTCTTCAAGCGCGCCTGGATCAACGGCGACCTCGTGGACGCGCCGCAGCACGACATCCAGACGGCGGGAGTGCCTGCCGGCGGAGGCGGCGTCTTCGACGTCACCATCGCGCAGAAGGGCATCTATCCCTTCGTCTCGCACAGCTTCGCGAGCGTGAACATGGGCCAGGTCGGCCTGCTCAACGTCGGCAACGTCCCCGGGACGATGGGCCACTGATGGCGGCCGGCATGCATCGCAAGGCGGCGAGCCCGGCGATCACGGCGCTCCTCCTCGTCCAGATCTGCCTCGGCTACGAGTGGCTCGTCTCCGGCGTGACCAAGGTTGCGCACGGGGACTTCCCGGCGGGTCTCTCCTCCTCGCTCGCCGACATGGGCAAGCAGGCGCCCGGCTGGTATCGCGGCCTCCTGACCAACGCGTTCGAGCCGCACGCGGTGGTACTCGGCTACGCCATCGAGGTGTCCGAGGTCCTGCTCGGCGTCGTGCTGCTCGGCGGGGCGATCCTCTTGCTCGCGCGCGGCTCCCGGCTGGCTCCGCGCAACGGGGAAACGCTGCAGCTGGCGATCGGCGCGGCGAGCATCCTCGGGATCCTGCTGCTCGCCAACTTCGAGCTGGCGAACGGCGGCGGCTTCGGCCTGCGCCTCGCGTCCGACAGCTTCGACGAGGGAATCGACCTCGACACCATGATGATCGGGCTCCACCTCGCGCTCCTGGTCTTCGCCGTGCGCGCGCTGCCGATCCGCGCACGCATGCGGCTGGCCGTCGCCGATCGGGCCGCTCGCCGGGATAGCCCCGGCAGCGCGCCTGTTCGCAGCGAGCTGGGCCGCGCGTCGGTCGGATGAGCTCGTAGCTACGCGACCCAGCGCACGAGCGGGATATCCACCTCGTCCGGGCTGAGCCCGCCGTGCTGGCCGAGGAACCGCTGCTCGAACCACGGCGGATCGAGCCAGTACGCGGCTTCGCCGGGATGCGGCAGGACGACGAGGTTCGCGAGCCTCTCGCGGAGCGGCTCGGTCAGCGCGGGAAAGAGGCCGTCGTCCGTCCGGCGCACGTCGGCCTTCCCCTCCAGCCGCGACGCGAGCTCGGCATGGACCTCGTCGAGCCGGTGGGGCAGGACGTGGAGGAAGAGGTCGCGCGCGGAGCCGGCGGGCGCGAGCGGCTTGCCGTCGGCGCCGTGAAGGAGGTGTCCCGCCAGCTCCGGCCAGACGACGTTGACGTAGCTCGTCCGCTCCGGTGAGATCGCCGCCATGCCGTGGTCGGCCGTGAGCAGGACGGCCGTTCCCTCCGGCCAGCTCGCCTCCGACAGCGCCGTCAGCGTCGCGTCCATCAGGGCGGGCACCTCGGGCGCATCCGGCCCGTGCTCGTGCATGAACGCGTCGACCGCCGGGAGGTAGATGGTCCCGTAGGCGCGCTCCTCGGCTGCGAGCGCCCCGACCAGCCGCTCGAGCCCGTCCGTCGGCGTCCCGAACGGATGCACCGTCGCGCCTGCGAGGAGTCGGGCGTTGGGCGCCGAACCTGCGAAGCTCGCCGGCATGGCCACGTGGCTCGGCACGTCGAGCCGCTCGTACAGCGTCGGGAACGGGAACACGTCTTCGACACGCAGCCCCGCGGCGAGGCACGTGTCCCGCGCCTGCTCGCCCGCGAAGCACAACCAGAGCGGGATGATCAGCCGGTCGAGGCGCGGCTCGTAGACGTGCCACTCGTACAGGCCGTGCTCTGCAAGCGGCAGCCCGGTGTGGATCGTCGTTGCATGGACGGTGGTCGTCGAGGGGAACTGCGTCGACCATTTCTCGACGCTCGCGTGCGCGAGGAGCGGGTGGTCGGCATGCCGCTCGACGAAGCGCCAGCCGAACGCGTCGAAGTAGACGAGCGCGACACGGTCGTGCTCCGCGAGCAGCTCCTCGACCAGGCCGGGCAGCTCGGCGAACGAGCGCGTCAATCCAGCCGTTCGACCGGATAGCCCCAGCCGCGCATCTGCGCGAGGAGCTGGTCGCAGTGAGCCGGATCACGCGTCAGCAAGATGAGCTCGACGCCTGTGTGGCCGACCGGAACTCCGGCCGCCTCGCGCTGGTGCTCCACCTCGACGACGTTGACGCGCTCGGCCGCGAGCAGGCCGAGCAGCTTCGCGAGCTCGCCCGGCCGGTCGGGCACACGGGTCCGCACGACGAGGTAGCGGCCGTGGCTCGCGAGGCCGCGCCGCATCACCTGCACCATGAGCGAAGCGTCGATGTTGCCGCCCGAGAGCAGCGCGAGCGCGGGGCCGGAGCCGCCGGCGAGCCCGCCGAGGATCGCCGCCACGCTGACCGCGCCGGCACCTTCGACGACGAGCTTCGTCCGCTCCGCGAGGAGGACGATCGCCTCCGCGATCTGCTCGTCCTCGACCGTGACGATCTCGTCGAGCGTCTCGCCGAGGATTCCCATCGTCAGCTCGCCCGGCTCCTTGACCGCGATCCCGTCCGCGATCGTGTAGCCGGAGCCGCCAGGTCGCGTTCCTGCGGCCTGCACGCCGACGAGGCGCAGTCCGGGCCGCACGGCGCGCAGCGCGAGCGAGATGCCAGAGGCGAGGCCGCCGCCGCCGATGGGCAGGACGACGGTGTCGAGCTCCTCCACCTGCTCCGCAAGCTCGAGCCCGATCGTCCCCTGGCCCGACATCACGAGCGTGTCCTCGTACGGATGGACAAACGTGCCGCCGCTCACCTCGACGTACTCGACCGCGGCCGCCAGCGTCTCCTCGAACGCGGGTCCTGTCAGCACGACCTCGGCGCCGTAGTTGCGCGTCGCGTCGACCTTCGCCATCGGCGAGTCCTGCGGCATGAAGATGCGCGCGGGCGCACCGACCTCGCGAGCCGCCCACGCGACCGCCTGGCCGTGGTTGCCGGCGCTCGCCGCAACGACGCCCGCTTCTCGCTGCTCGGCCTCGAGGCTCGAGACCTTCGTGTAGGCGCCGCGGATCTTGAACGCGCCGGTCCGCTGCAGGTTCTCGGCCTTGCGGCGCACCGGCCGGCCCGCGAGCCGCGACAGCGTCTCCGACGGGAAGACCGGCGTGACGCGAGCGACTCCTTCGAGCCGCTCGCGTGCGCGCTCGATGTCAGGAAGGCCGGGTGCGATCTGCGTCGCCATCGTCGATCCGGAAGACCTTCTCGAGTATCTCGCGCACCGCGGTCAGCGGGTCGAGCTCACGCGCCTGCACCTCTGCGAGAAGCCGCCGCAACTCGGCGTCGTCCGCGACCGCCTGCTCGAGGTGGCGGCTCGCGCGGCTCGACGCGACCGCGAAGACCTCGCGCGCGAGGTTCGCCCGGCGCCGCTCCTCGAGCTGCCCACTCTGCTCGAGGAAGGCGCGATGCTCCTCGACCTTCTCCCACAACTCGGGCACGTGCTCACCGCGCACCGCCTCGGTCAGGACGATCGGCGGATTCCACTCGCGGCTGCGGTCGAGGCCGAGAATCGAGCGCACCTCGTTCAGCATCGTCTTCGCTGCCGGGTTGTCCATCTTGTTGATCGCGATCACGTCCGGAATCTCCATGATCCCCGCCTTCAACGCCTGCACGGCGTCGCCGGAGCCGGGCATGAGCACGAGGAGGACTGTGTCGGCGATCCCGATCACCTCGACCTCGCTCTGCCCCGCGCCGACGGTCTCGAGGAAGACGACGTCCTTGCCGGCCGCGTCGAGCACGAGCAGCGCCTGCAGCGTCGCCTCGGCGAGGCCGCCGAGATGGCCGCGCGTCCCCATCGAGCGAATGAAGACGTCGGGGTCGAGGAAGTGGTCGCTGAGCCGGATCCTGTCGCCGAGCAGGGCTCCGTGCGAGAACGGGCTCGAAGGGTCGACGGAGACGACACCGACGGTGGTCCCACCCTCGCGCACGTGGCGGATCAGCGACGAGACGAGGCTCGACTTGCCGACCCCGGGCGGGCCGGTGACGCCGACCGAGTACGCGGAGCCGGTCTGCGGATAGAGGTCGGCGACGACCCCGTACGCGATGGGATCGCCGTCCTCCACGAGCGAGATCGCGCGCGCGAGGGCACGCCGGTCTCCCTCACGGACGCCGGCGGCCAGAGTCTCCTGTGTCCACTCGCGCCGCCCCGCCACCGAGCGGAATCTACTCAGTTCGCCGCAGCGACCGGGGCGGCGTCGCGCCGGACCTCGGCCTCCGAGACCGCTTCGCCTCCGAGCTTCCGGGCGAGCATCCAGCCGGCGACCGCCGCGACGAGCAGTGTCCCGCCGGCCCCGCCCCACAGCCAGCGCGCGCCGGTGCGGTCGAGGAAGAGGCCGCCGATCCCCTCGCCGATCCCGACGAGGACGTAGGTGATGCTCATGACGAACGTGAGGGCGCGGCCGCGGAGCAGGTCGAACGTCCCGCGCTGGACGAGGAGCGCGTTGCACGCGACGGCAGCGCCGTTACCGACCCCGACCACGAGGCAGCAGCCGGCGGCCACCCACACATCGGGACTGGCGGCCGAGGCTCCGTAGCCCGCAGCCATCACGGCCAGGCTCCCGCCGTAGACCCGCGCCGTTCCGTATCTGGCGAGCAGGCCCGCGCTCGCGAAGCTGCCGAGCACGAGGCCGCCTCCGATCGCCGCGTAGAGCAGGCCGTACCCGAAGTCGCCGGCCGAGAACGTGTTCTTCGCGAGGAAGATCTCGCTCACGTTCGCGCCGCCGGTCGCGAGCGAGGCGATGCCCCAGGCGACGAGGACGGCGAGCATCGAGCGCGAGCGCAACGCGGCGAGGAAGCCGTCGGCGAGATCGCGCCAGTGGCCACGCGAGAGCGCGCGCTCGCTCTGCAACAGCCGCGGCGGGATGCCGACGACGAGCGCGATCGAGACGAGGAACGACGCGGCGTTGATCCCGTACGCGGCGGAGGGCCCGGCCGCCGCCGTCAGGACTCCTCCGACGAGCGGCCCGACGGCCCAGCTCGCGTTCTCGACGGTCTGGAGGAGCGCGTTCGCCGCGGGCAGCTCGTCGCCGGGGACGAGGTTCGGCACTCCGGCGTAGACCGCCGGGCGGAAGAAGCCGGTCGCGAGCCCCGCGACGAGAGCCAGGCCGACGACGGTCACCGCGTTCCCCGCGAACGGGAGCGCGACGAAGACCCCGAACCGCAGCGCGTCGGCGGCGATCATCAGCGAACGGCGCTCGAGCCGGTCGAGGAGCGGCCCGAGCAGGAGCCCGACGACGATCGTCGGCAAGAACTCGACGATGAGGACGGCGCCGACCCAGAGACCCGTGTGCGGCGACCCGTCCGTCCGGTCCTTGACGTCGATCGCCAGCGCCACGGCGGCGAGCAGCGTCCCGACGCTCGAGCCGAGCGTCGCGTAGAAAAGGTTCCGGAACCCGGGCAGCCTGAGCGGCGCAAGCTGGGCGGACGAGAGCCTCACGAGTCTGCGCCCGAACGTACCACCTCGGCCTGCCGTTTACGAGACGCCAGAAAGGACGTGTCCACAGGCGACAGCGAAGACCTCGTTCTCCTCCGGTGTGCCCACGCTGACGCGGAGCGCCTCGGGCGCGCCGAAGGCGTCGAGGGGCCGGACGATGACGCCTTCGCGCTGCAGCCGCTCGAACAGCGCCCGCCCGCCGCCGACGTCCGCGAAGAGGAAGTTGCCGCGCGCCGGCCCCGCCGGCTCGAGGCCGTGGCCGCGCAGGATCTCGGCCAGCCGGTCGCGGCCCGACGCGTTGAGCTCCCGCCGCCGTGCGATCTCCACCGCGTCGTCGAGGCTCGCCAGAGCCGCCGCCTGCGCCGTCGCGGCGACGTCGAACGCGCGCCGCACCTTGCTCGTCGCCGTCACGACGTCCACGGGCGCGACTCCCCAGCCGACCCGCAGGCCGGCGAGCCCGTAGATCTTCGAGAACGTCCGCAGCACGGCGATGCGGCGTCCCTCGCGGAAGAGCTCGAGCCCGTCGACGTAGTCCGGGTCGTCGATGTACTCGAAGTACGCCTGGTCGATGACGCAGAGGACGTGCTCCGGGAGCCGGTCGAGAAAGGTGCGCAGCTCGTCTCTGCCGTTGGCCGTGCCCGTCGGGTTGTTCGGATGGCAGACGTAGACGAGCTTCGTCCGTGGCCCGATCGCCGCGAGGAGGCCGTCGAGGTCGTACGTGTGATCGCGCAGCGGAACGCGCCGTACCTCGGCGCCGAGCTTCGCAGCCGTGAGCACGTAGCTCGGGAACGAAGGCCAGCCGCAGACGACCTCGTCGCCCGGGTCGAGGGTCGCCTGCGCGAGCAGGTCGATGATCCCGTCGGCGCCTGCGCCGACGATCAGCTCCTCGAACGCGACGCCGTTCCGCTCGGCGAGCGCGGTACGCAGCGTCCACGCGCCGCCGTCCGGATAGCGGTTGAGCTCGAGCGCGGCGCGCTCCATCGCCTCGATCGCCGCGGGAAAAGGCGGAAACGGCCCCTCGTTCGAGGCGAGCTTGACGACGTGCTCGAGCCCGAGCTCCCGTTGCACGGCCTCGACCGGCTTCCCCGGCTCGTACGGCACGAGGCCGTCGATCGAGGCGCGGAAGAGGCTCAAGCGCTTTTCTTGTCGCTCTTCTTGCCCCGGCCCATGAAGCGGCCGCGCACCTGCTTCGCCTTTCGGCGCGCGACCACCTTCCCCACCTTCAGCGTGAGGAAGCCGATGACAGCGTTGCGTCTGTTGACGATGCTCATTCGCTCCTCCTGTCCGGCGCTGCGCAGGGCTAAGCCGGTGCGGCCGCCCGCGGCTTGCGGTTGGGGATGTGGATGGCCCGGCCGAGCGCGACGAGGCCGGCCTCCTTGATCGCCTCCGACAGCGTGGGATGCGGCGCGATGCCGTCCGCGACCGTCTCCACCGTCGACTCCGCCTCGATGGCCACGACGCCGACCTCGACCATGTCCGTGACGTGCGGCCCGACCATGACGAGCCCGAGCAGCTCGCCGTATCGCGTCTCGTGGATCGACTTCACCCAGCCGATCGTCTCGTCCTGCATCACGGCGCGCGCGTTCGCGACCCAGGGGAACTGCCCGACCGCGACGTCGTCGCCGTACTGCTCGCGCGCCTCGGCCTCGGTGAGCCCGACTGCCGCGATCTCGGGATCCGTGTAGATGGGGCGCGGGATCGCGCGATTGTCGAACACGGCTTCGTGCCCGGTCGCGTTCTCCGCGGCGATCTCTCCCTCGCGGAACGCGGTGTGGGCGAGCTGCCAGTAGCCGGCGCAGTCACCGACCGCGTAGATGTGCGGGACGCTCGTCCGCCGGTGGTCGTCGGTCGAGATGCCTGCGCGGCGGTCGAAGTCGACGCCGGCGGCCTCGAGGCCGATCCCCTCGACGAGCGGGCCGCGCCCGACGGAGACGAGCATCAGGTCGGCCTGCACGGTCTCCCCGTCCCCGAAGTGGACGGTGAGCTGCGAGCCGTCGTCCTCGACCTTCGAGCACTGCTTGCCGAGCTGGAGCGTGATCCCGCGGCGCCCGAACTGCTTCGCGAGCTCCTTCGCCGCGTCGGCGTCCTCCTGCGGGATGAGCGTTTCGAGCATCTCGACGATCGTCACCTCGGAGCCGAAGCGGTTGAAGATCGAGGCGAACTCGCAGCCGATGATGCCGCCGCCGAGGACGACGAGCCGGGCCGGCACCTTCTCCTGGGCGAGCAGGCCGGTCGAGTCGACGCAGCGGGGCGAGTCGAGGCCGTCGATCGGCGGGCGGAGTGGATACGACCCGGTGGCCACGATCGCCGAGCGGAACGAGACGTCCTCGCCGCCCTCGACCGCGATCGTGTTCGCGTCGGTGAAGCTGCCCTTGCCCTTGACCCACTCGACGCCGTTCGCCTTGAAGAGGCTCGCGACGCCCGAGGTCATCTGCTTGACGACGCCGGCCTTCCACTCGTTCGCGGTGGCGAGGTCGAGCTTCGCCTCCGCGACGGCGACCCCGAACTTCCCGAAGTGCTCCTCCGCCTCCTTGAGTGCGAACGCGGTCTGCACCCAGGCCTTCGTCGGGATGCAGCCGACGCGCAGGCACGTGCCGCCGAGCTCAGGCTCCTTCTCGACGCAGGCGACCTTCGCGCCGAGCTGCGCGGCGCGAATGGCGGCGGTGTACCCGCCCGGGCCGCCTCCGAGGACGGCGACATCAACGTCCATTGCTCATCTCCCTGGTCATCGTTGCGCCTGAGCGTACTTAGAGGGTCGCGACCATCGTCACGGTTCGGTCCTCGCGTTCCAGCTCTTCGAAGCCGTGCTTCTCGTAGAAGCCCGTCTGGCCCGGCTCGGCACTGAGGCTGACACGCGAGTAGCCCTGCTCCCGGGCGCGCGCGAGCAGCGCCTCGAGCAGCTCGCCGCCGGTGCCGTGGCCGCGGTGGCTCGGGACGACGGCGATCGTCAGCTCCGGCGTCTCCTCGTCGACGAAGCCGAAGCCGGGCGTCGCCTCCGGGAACAGCCGGTACCAGGCGGCGCCGTAGGCGTTCGGGCCGTCGAACGCGACGACACCCGCGTCGCCGCGACGTCCCCAGTTCTGGACGTAGCGGAAGACCGGCAGGTCGGGATCCTGCGCCATCCGCCAGTGGTAGGCGTGGCGGAGCAGGTCCCGGAGAAAGCGCATGTCCTGCTGGTCGACCGGCCGCAGCATCAGTCCCGCAGCTCCTGGGCGAGCTGGATCCGGTTGCCGTCTGGGTCGTACACGTCCAGGAGGCGCATCTCCCCGGTCAGCTCGAGAACGATGCCGACCTCGACGCCCGCCCCGCGGAGCCGCTCCGCCTCCTCCTTGAGGTCGGTGACGTCGACGTGCGCGACGCCGTCGTCGGCCGGCTCGCCCTCCGCGAGCCCGATCTCCATCGCCCCGCGCCGGAGCGTCGACCAGCGCGCCTCGAAATCGACACCGAGCTCCTCGAAGCCGAGCAGCTCGCGGTAGAAGCGGCGCCCCTCGTCGAGGTCCCGGACGTGGTACCAGACCGTGGGCGCCATGTGACAGTTCTACAACGCGAGCCCCGGGTCCTCGAGGCTCTCTTTCAGCGTCTGGAGGAAGGCCGCGGCGGGCGCGCCGTCGACGGCGCGGTGGTCGAAGGTGCCGGTGAGCGTGACCATCGGCCGGACGGCGGTCGCGCCGGCGTACGGGACGACGCGGTCCTCGGTCGCGCCGACGGCCACGATCGCCGCCTGGGGCGGGTTGAGTACCGCCGTGAAGCGCTCGACCGCGTACATGCCGAGGTTGGAGATCGTGAACGTGCCGCCGTCGAGATCCTCCGCACGGAGCTTGTTCTCACGTGCCCTCCCCACGAGGTCGGCGCGGGCAGCGGCGATCTCCGTGAGCGAGAGCCGCTCGGCGCCGCGGATCACCGGCACGACGAGGCCTTGCGGCGCGGCGACGGCGAGACCGACATTCGCGCTCGGGTGGAGGAGGATCGCGTCCTCCGTGAACTCGGCGTTCACCTCGCGGTGTCGCATCAGCGCCTGGGCGCAGACCTTCGTGAGGACGTCGGTGACGGTGACCCGCACGTCCGGGTCGCGCTCGCGGAGCCTCGCGACGAGCGCGTTCACGCGTGTCATGTCCGCCGACGCCTGGAGCTGGAAGACCGGGATCTGCCACGCCTCGGTGAGCCGGCGGGCGATCGTCTTGCGGACGTTCGAGAGCGGGATGCGCTCGACCTCGCCGGCGGGAACTGCAGCTGCGGGGACCGCGGGAGCCGTCGGGCCTCCGACCTCGGCGCGCTCGACGTCCTCGGCGACGATGCGGCCGTCGGGTCCGGTGCCGTGGATGCGGGAGAGCTCGACGCCGCGCTCCCGTGCGATCCGCCGCGCGAGCGGCGAGGCCTTGATCCGGCCGTTGCCGGAGGCGACCGGCGCAACCTCCTGCTCCGCAGCCATCGTCTCGCGCTCTGTTGCCTTCACCTCCTCCTGCGGCGGCGGCGACGCCGGCGCGACGTCGGGGACGTCCTCGCCCTGCTCGCCGATGAAGGCCACTGTCTGCCCGACGGGGACCTCGCCCTCGGCGACGGCGATCCTGAGCAGGACGCCGGCCGCCTCGGCCTCGACCTCCTGTGTCACCTTGTCGGTGTCGAGCTCGAAGAGCGGCTCGCCCTTCTCGACCGCCTCGCCCTCGGACTTGAGCCAGCGGACGATCGTGCCCGACTCCATCCCCTGCCCGAGCCGCGGGAGGATGACCTCGGTCGCCACCTACGACTTCCCCACGGTCCGCCTGATGGCCGCGAGCACATCCTCCGCGTGCGGGACGACGAACGCCTCCATCACGGGCGCGAACGGGAGCGGCGCGAACTTCGCACCGACGCGCTCGATCGGCGCGTCGAGCCAGTCGAACGCCTGGTACTGGAGGACGGCCGCGACCTCGGCGCCGAAGCCCATCCTCGTGACCGCCTCGTGAGCGACGACGGCGCGGTTCGTCTTCTTCACCGAGCCGACGAGCGTCTCCTCGTCGAGCGGCTGCAACGTCCGCGGGTCGACGACCTCGACCGAGATCCCGTCGTGCTCGGCCTCCTCGGCTGCCTTGAGGCTCTCGTGCACGAGCCGGCCGGTCGCGATCACGGTCACGTCTTCGCCCTCCCGATGCACGCGCGCGCGTCCGAAGGGGATCGGCTCGATCTCCTGCGGCACCTCGCCCTTGATCGGGTACAGCGTCCTGTGCTCGAAGAAGACGACCGGGTTGTCGTCGTAGATCGCCGACCAGAGGAGCCCGCGCACGTCCTCCGGCGTCGAGGCGAAGACGACCTTGAGCCCCGGAATGTGGACGAACCACGCCTCGAGCTGCTGCGCGTGCTGCGCGCCCGGAGACCAGCCGGCCCCGCCCTGCGTCCTGAAGACGACCGGGACGGTGAGCTGCCCGCCCGACATGTAGCGGTGCTTCGCCGCCTGGTTGACGATCTGCTCCGTCGCGAGCGTGAGGAAGTCCTCG
>JAICSH010000050.1 GCA_025936995.1 Thermoleophilia bacterium
AGCTGAAGGAGATCTCGTACATCCCGACCGAGGCGTACTCGGCCGGCGAGATGAAGCACGGGCCGATCGCGCTGCTCGACGAGGGGACGCCGGTCGTCGTCGTCGCGACGAACATCCACGTCTACGACAAGATCGTCTCGAACATCCAGGAGACGAGGGCGCGCGGCGCGCACGTGATCGCGATCGCGACCGACGGCAACGAGGACATCCAGCACCACGCCGACGACGTGATCTACGTCCCGCGGACGCCGAACTTCCTCCAGGCCTCGCTCGCGGTGATCCCGCTCCAGCTGCTCGCCTACCGGATCGCGCGGCTGCGCGGCCTCAACGTCGACCAGCCGCGGAACCTCGCGAAGACCGTCACCGTCGAGTAGGGCCGCGGAGTGGTCGTCCGGACCTGGCGCGGCTGGACGCGGGCGGAGGACGCCGACCGCTACGTCGAATACGTGCGCGAGACCGGGCTGAAGGCGTACCGCGAGACGCCGGGCAACCGCGGCGCCTGGATCCTGCGGCGAACCGTCGGAGACCGGTGCGAGTTCGTCACCGTGAGCGTCTGGGACTCGCTCGACGACATCCGGGGCTTCGCCGGCGACGAGATCGAGCGGGCGGTCTTCTACCCCGAGGACGACGCGTTCCTGGTCGAGCGGGAGCTGACCGTCGACCACTGGGAGCTATGGGACTGACCGAGAGGCTGGCGCGAGCCTCGGCCGCGCGGCCGCGCAGGACGTTTGCGCTCTGGGGTGTCGCCGTCCTCGCCGCGCTCGCGCTCATCGCGACGTCGCTGCACGGGCTGACCTCGAACTCCCACGTCGTCGGGAAGCCCGACTCGACGAAGGCCCAGGACGCGATCGCGCGAGCGTTCCCGAAGACAGCGACGGACGCGAAGCAGGACGTGATCGTCGTCACGTCGCGCAGGTACACGGCGACCTCGCCGCAGGCGCGCGCGTTCGGTCAGCATCTCGCCGCAGAGCTCCAGGCGACCGGGGACGTGCGGGATCTCCGGCCGGTCGCCGTCTCGCCCGACGGCCACTCGGCGCTCGTTTCGCTGCGCATCACGAGCGACTCGGGCGCGGGATCGGTCGAGCAGGTGGTCGAGAACGCGAACGGCGGCGCGTTCCAGGTCGGGATCACGGGCTACCGCACCGCGAACCACGACTTCGGGAAGCAGTCACAGACCGACCTCGAGAAGGGCGAGCTCGCGTTCGGCCTGCCGGCGGCGCTCGTCGTCCTCGTGCTCGTCTTCGGAGCCATCGTCGCCGGACTCGTGCCGGTGCTGATGGCGATCCTGTCGATCATCGTCGCGCTCGGGCTCGTCGCAGTGCTCTCGCTCGGGTTCGAGCTCTCGGTCTTCATCGTGAACATGCTCACGGGGATGGGGCTCGCGCTCGGCATCGACTACTCGCTCTTCGTCGTCTCGCGGTACCGCGAGGAGCGGTCGCGGGGGCTGGCAAAGGAGGACGCGATCGCGCAGGCGGGTGCCACCGCCAGCCGCGCCGTCCTCTTCAGCGGCAGCACGTTCGTCGTCGCGCTGATCGGGATGTTCATCGTCCCGACCTCGATCATGCGAAGTCTCGCTCTCGGGGCGATCCTCGTCGGCATCGTCTCCGTCGCCGCCGCGCTGACGCTTCTCCCGGCTCTGCTGAGCGTCGCCGGCGACCGCGTCAACGAGCTGCGCGTCCCCTTCGTCGGCCGGAATCTCGGTCGCGAAGGCGTGGGGGAGGGCCGCTTCTGGCGCGGCATCGTGACGGCGGTGATGCGCCGCCCGGCGCTCTCGCTCGCCGTCGCCGTCGCCGCGATGCTCGCCGCCGCGTCGCCGATCTTCGGGCTGCACATCGGCGCGAACGGGGTCAGCACGCTGCCGTCGAACCTCCCCACGAAGCAGGGCTACGTACTGCTCCAGCGTTCCTTCCCCGTCCAGAACCCGGAGCCCGTGCGGGTCGTCGCGGTCGGCGGCAGCGCGGCTGCGGTCCATCGAGACCTCGCGCGCCTGGAGCGCCGGATGGCCGCGGAGGGGAGCTTCGGCGCCGGAACGATCCAGACGTCGGCGCGCAACGGGATCGCGCTGCTCACGTCGCCGGTGCGCGGCGACACGGTCGGCGGCGCGGCCGTCGGCGCGGTCCGCGATCTCCGCACGCACGTGATCCCCGACGTCTTCCGCGGCAGCGGAGCGAAGGTCTACGTCGGCGGCACGACGGCGGAGAACGTCGACTACTTCGACGCCGTGACGAATCCGACCCCATACGTGCTCCTCTTCGTGCTCGGGCTCAGCTTCGTCCTGCTCACTGTTGCGTTCCGCTCGATCGTCGTCGCGCTCGTCTCCGTCCTGCTCAACCTGCTCTCCGTCGGCGCCGCGTACGGCCTGCTCACGCTCGTCTTCCTCTACGGAGACGGCGCAAGCCTGTTCGGCTTCCAGCACACGCACGTGATCGACGCCTGGGTGCCGCTCTTCCTCTTCTCGGTGCTGTTCGGGCTCTCGATGGACTACCAGGTGTTCCTGATGAGCCGGATCAAGGAGCGGTACGACGTCTCCGGCTCTACGCACGACGCCGTCGTCGGCGGTGTCTCGTCGACGGCGCGGATCATCACCGGGGCGGCGCTGATCATCGTCGTCGTCTTCGCCGGCTTCGCCGCCGGGAAGCTCGTGATGTTCCAGCAGATGGGGTTCGGCGTCGCCGTCGCGCTGCTCCTCGACGCGACGATCATCCGCTCGGTCGTGCTCCCGAGCATGCTCGGCCTCCTCGACCGGCGCAGCTGGTACCTGCCGCGCTGGCTCGACTGGCTCCCGCACGTGGAGGTCGAGCGGGCCCCTAGTCCGGAGGGCGCCGCAGCCGCTTGACGGCTCCGCGCCGCTTTTTCCGCTCGAGGCGGCGTTCGCGGGCGGCGGCGCTCGGCTTCGTCGGGACGCGCTTTCGCGGCACGCGTAGCGCCTCCCGCAACGCGGCGACGAGCCGCTCGATCGCGAGGTCGCGATTGCGGGTGCGGCTCCGCTCGTCCTGAGCCACCGCCCGCAGCACCGGGCCCGCACGCGAGATCACCCGCCGCTTCTGGGTGTCGCTCAGCGCGCTCGACGCCTCGACGTCGAAGACCGCGACGACGCGGGTCTCGGACTTCTGCGCGTGCTGGCCGCCCGGGCCGCTCGAGCGGGAGACCTGCAGCTCGATCTCCCCGAGGGGAAGCACTACGGAGCGCGTGACGCGAATAGACTCGGCGGACATGGCCGCGATTCTGCTCGACGTGGACGGCGTCCTGCACGTCTCCGGCCAGCCCATCCCCGGCGCGGCCGCGGCGGTGAAGCGCCTTCGCGACGACGGCCACCGGCTCCGGTTCGTCACGAACGCGACGACGCGCTCGAAGGCGGAGCTCGCCACCGCGCTGCAGGCGATGGGAATCGAGCTGGACGTGAGCGAGGTGCAGACGACCGCGGACGCCGCCGCCGAGGCGCTCCGGGGCCGGCGCGTCCTCGCCCTCGTCATGCACGCGTTCGTCGGCGACCTCGAAGGTGTCGAGCTCGTCGGGGACAACGTCGACGCCGTTCTCATCGGGGGAGCCGACGACTCGCCGGAGACGAACCTGGTCTTCTCGTACATGAACCTGGCGCGGGCGTTCGCGGAGCTCGAGCTCGGGGCCGAGCTCTACTGCCTGCACCGGAATCGCTGGTGGCAGACGGGCCGCGGGCCGCTGCTCGACTCCGGCTGCTACGTCGCGGGCCTCGAGTACGCGGCACAGACCACGGCGACTGTCCTCGGCAAGCCGAGCGCCGCGTACTTCGACGCCGCCTGTCGCGCGCTCGACGCGGAGCCGTCCATGACGTGGATGGTGGGCGACGACCTCGAGACCGACGTCGCCGGCGCGCGCGGTGTCGGAATGCGCGCCGTGCTCGTTCGCACGGGGAAGTTCCGGCCCGACGCTGTCGACCAATCCCGGGTCAGGCCCGACGGGATCGTCTCCTCGATCGCGCACCTACCGCAATGGCTCGAGGAGCACATCGCGTGATCTCCGTCGGCACCGACCTGATCGAGATCGAGCGGATCCGGCGGGCGCTCGGCCGGTACGCGAGCTTCCGCGAGCGCTGCTTCACGGAGGCCGAGCGCGCCTACTGCGACTCGCGCGCGAATCCGGCGCAGAGCTATGCCGGCCGCTTCGCCGGCAAGGAGGCCGTCGGCAAGGCGCTCGGCTTCGGCGTCGCCCGCGCCTTCGCGTGGCGCGAGATCGAGATCGTCGGGCGGCCGAAACCCTCAGTCCGCCTCTCCGGCCGCCTCGCCGAACGGGCCGCCGTGCTGGGCGTGGGCTCGGTCGACCTCTCGATGACGCACTCGCGCGAGCTCGCACAGGCAGTGGCCGTCGCCACCGATGGCTGAGCTCACGCCGCTGTACACCGCGGAGGAGATGCGCGCCGCGGAGGCGGGTCGCGACGTCGACACGATGATGCAGCGGGCGGGAGCCGCCGTGGCCGAAGTGCTCATGCGCCGCTTCCCCGACGCGCGGCGGATCGCGCTCCATGCGGGCGGCGGCGCGAACGGCGGCGACGGGCGCATCGCGGCCGAGATCCTGCAAGGGCAGGGACGCGAGCTCGTCGACGAGCGGCCCGACGTCGTGATCGACGCGCTGCTCGGCACCGGCCTAAAGGGGGAGCCGCGCGACGAGACGGCCCGCGCAATCGAGCAGATCAACGCAGGCGGAGCTCCCGTGGTCGCGGTGGACATCCCGTCCGGCGTCAACGCGTCCACAGGCGAAGTCGCCGGAACCGCGATCCGCGCGGAGGTCACGGTCACGATGCACGGCCCGAAGGTCGGCCTCGCGATCGCGCCCGGGCGCTTCCAGGCCGGCGAGGTCGTGGTGGCCGACATCGGGCTCGACGCCGGCGAGACGGAGCACCGTCTCGTGACGCCGGAGATCCTCGCGGAGGTACCGCGGCGCTCGCCGCGCGACAACAAGTACACGGCCGGGCACGTCCTCGTCGTCGGCGGCTCGCGGGGGATGACCGGCGCGGCGGCGCTCGCGTCGCGGGCGGCCCTCCGGGCAGATGCCGGCTACGTCACGATCGCCGCTCCTTCCGAATCGCTGCCGGTTCTCGAGACGCTCGTCCTGGAAGCGGTGAAGCGGCCGCTCGAGCAGGCGCTCGACGTGGCCGCTAAGGCGCAGGCGCTGGCGATCGGCCCCGGCCTCGGACGCGAAGACGAGGCGAGGAGCCTCGTCCGGAAGCTGCTCGCAGAGGTGCCGCTCCCGGCCGTCGTGGACGCCGACGCGCTCTTCGAGCTCGAACCGGGCGACTGGCCGGCACCGCGTGTGCTCACGCCGCACGAGGGCGAGCTCGGACGCCTGCTCGGCCGCGACTCGAAGGAGATCGCAGCGCATCGGTTGGCGTCGGTACGAGAGGCGGCGGAGCGCTTCCGCTGCGTCGTCGTCCTCAAAGGGGATGACTCGCTGGTCGCCGCGCCTGGGCATGGCGTTCTCGTCTGCGCGCTCGGGCTTCCGTCACTCTCGACCGCGGGCACCGGCGACGTGCTCACGGGAATCACGGCGGCTTTCCTCGCGAAGGGCATGGAGCCGCAGCGCGCGGCGGCGGCTGCATGCGCGGCGCAACAGCTCGCGGCGCACGAGGCTTCCCAGCGCTCAGGCCTCGTCGCGAGCGACGTGATCGAAGCGCTCCCGCGCGCACTCGGCTGAGCTTCGTCGGGTCCCACCTGGCCGCGTCCCGGCCGCCGACTAGGCTGGCGGGCGAGATGCGCGCTCTCTGCATCGCAGGCGGCATCCGTCCCGGCCAGGTGGCCGCCCTCCTCGCGTTCGCAGTCGACGGGCTCTACCTCGCCCTGATCGCGCAGCAGGGTGGAGACGCCGCGAGCCGCGTGCCGTTCGTCGCCGTCTCGATCGCCGGCGCGGGCGTCGTCGCGGCCACGGCCGAGCTTCTCCCGACCGTCGCGGGAGGACCGGCTGCCGCCTGGGCCGCGGCGACGCTCTGGATCTGGACGGTGCTCGCGTCGGCCTCGATCGGGATCGCGATCGCTCCGGCGGCGGTCTTCGCGACGATCGCCCTGACGCGCCGCGAGGCACCTTCCGTCGCCGTCACCGCCGGGATCGGGCTCGGGTTCCTCACGGCCGCGGCCGGCCTCGCCTGGACCGGCTGACTCGTGCACCGCAGCGAGCTCACGATCGACCTCGGTGCGATCCGCCACAACGCGCGGCGACTCCTCGAAGCGCTTGCCGGCGGCGAGCTCTGGGCGGTCGTGAAGGCGGACGGCTACGGCCACGGCGCAGGCGACGCCGCGCGCGCCGCGCTGGACGGCGGTGCGCGCGCGCTTTGCGTGGCGACCGTCCAGGAGGGGATCGCGCTGCGCGAAAGCGAGCCCGAGGCCCGCATCGTCGTCATGAGCCCGGCCGAGGAGGTCGCGGCGGCCCGCGAGGCGCGTCTCGAGCTGGTCGTCTCCGGCGGCGAGATCCCGAGCGACGTCCCCGTCCACCTCAAGCTCGACACCGGCATGGGTCGGTGGGGGCTCTCGGAGCTGCCGCAGCCGCCCGCGAATGTCGTCGGACTGATGAGCCATCTCGCGACGGCCGACTACGACCCGGCTTTCGCGCTGCGGCAGGTCGAGCGCTTCCGCGAGGCCACGCAGCCGTACTCGCACCTCACGCGGCATCTCGCGAACAGCGCGGCGGCGCTCCGGCTCCCCGACGCCCGCTTCGACGCCGCACGCTGCGGGATCGCGCTGTACGGCATCTCGCCGTTCGAGGCGGATCCCGCCGAGGACGGGCTGAGGCCGGCGCTCTCCTGGCGAAGCCGCCTCGCCCAGGTGCGCGTCCTGCAGCCGGGAGAGAGCACGGGGTATGGCCGGCGGTTCGTCGCCGAGCGGCCGACGTGGATCGGGATCGTCCCGGTCGGCTACGCCGACGGCTTCCGCCGTGACATGACCGGCACTGAGGTGCTCGTCGACGGCGAGCCGCGCCGGGCGGTCGGCACCGTCTCGATGGACGCTTTCGCCGTCGGGCTCGACCGTGAACTGCCGGCCGGTACTCCGGTCACGATCGTCGGCGACGGCCTCCTCATCGAGCGTCACGCGGAGGCGGCCGGCACGATCGGCTACGAGATCGCCTGCGGGATCGGCTCCGACCCCTCGCGCACGCGGCGTGTCGTCGTCGACTGACCGCTTCGCGCGGACGGCGGACCGGGTCGCCGCGCGCCAGGACGCCCGGGCGGCGCGGCTCGCCGGCGAGGTGCGCGACTTCGTCCCGCTCGCCGGCAGCGAGCGCGCACTCGACGTCGGTACGGGCGCAGGCGCCCTGGCGTTCGCCCTCGCTCCGCTCGTGCGCGACGTTGTCGGAGTCGACCCCGTCCGGGAGCTCCTCGACCTCGCCCGGGAGCGTGCCCTGCCGAACACCGAGTTCGTCGAGGGAGACGGGACGGCGCTCGCCTTCCCGGACGCGGACTTCGACCTCGTGGGAACGCACCGCACGCTGCACCACGTCGCCCGGCCCGACAGAGTCGTCGCCGAGATGGCACGGGTGACGCGACGTGGCGGTCACGTCCTCGTCGTCGACCAGCTCGCGCCCGGCGACGCGGCGGAGGCAGCGGCGCTCCACGCGTTCGAGACGGGACGCGATCCGTCGCACACACGCTTGCTGACCGAGGCCGAGCTGCACGAGCTCTTCGCCACCAACGGGCTCGTCCTCGTCCGGGAGCGCCGCGGGGACGCCCGCCGCGACCTCACGGCCTACCTCGACCTCGCCGCCTGCGACGGAGAGGCTCGCGCCGGCGTCGAGGCGCTGGCGGCCGAGGACCCGCGCGTCCTCGCCGAGCGCGTGGGATGGTTCCTCCTCGTACGGAGCTAGTGGCCGGTGACGCCGCCGTCGAGATTCGCGAACGCGTCGCGCAGCTGCGCCCGCTCGACCTCGAGCGCCGTGAACGAGAGCATGAGCCGCCGCTCGCCTTCCGCGGTCAGCCGGAGGTGCGCGACCCGAGCGTCCCGCTGCGACTGCTCGCGCTCGACGAGTCCCGCCGACTCGGCGCGGCGCACGAGCTCCGTCACGGTGCTCTGTGCGAGTTGGAGCCGCTCCGCGAGCTCCGTCACGGTCGACTGCTCGTCGCCTCCGGGAGCGCCCTTGATCATCATCAGCAGCGTGTAGCGCTGCGGGGTGAGGCCCGACTTGCGGGCGATCCTCTCGCTGCGTCGCAGGAAGTGCCGTAGCGCCGACCGGAACTCGGCGACTGCGATGACCTCCTCGATGGTGGGAGCGGTTTGCTCGGCCATATGGCGATTCTATGGAGCTTTCGGCACGCGCGAAAGGACACGTGTGAAAACGTTCGGCATCACGTCCTGCAGCGCGCCGATCGGACCGTAGTACCAGGGCACCGTCGTCTCGCCTCGCCCGTCCTCGAGCGAGCGCAGAACATGCGCCGCCACGTCGCCCGGCGTCATCACGATTCGCTGGACGGGACGCGGCAGCCAGGACTGCCGGAACCCCTCCGTCTCGGCGAAGCCCGGCTTCACCGTGTGCACCCGAACTCCCTCGCCGCGCAGCTCGGCGGCGATCGTGCGCGAGAAGGCGAGCTGGGCGTGCTTCGACGCCGAGTACGGCCCGCTCGGCGGCCCGGCGACGACACCCGACACCGAGACGATGTTCACGACATCCGAGGGTGCCGCCGCCCGCAGGCCGGGCAGGAAGGCGCGAAGGCACCAGACGGCGCCGAGGTAGTTGATCCGGATCAGCCGCTCGATCACGTCCGGATCGCCGTCGGCGAAGCTCGTCCTCCCGGGAATCCCCGCGTTGTTCACGAGCACGTCGACGCTCGGGTGGCGCTCCAGGACGCGGGCGGCGACGGCTTCGACGGCAGCCCGGTCCGAGACGTCGCACGGCTCGGCCTCGCCGCCGAGCTCCTCGGCCAGCGCTGCGAGGCGGTCGGCGCGGCGGGCGAGCAGGACGCAGAGGTCGCCGCGCGCCGCGAGCCGGCGGGCGATCTCCGCGCCGATGCCCGCGGAAGCCCCTGTGACGACCGCGACCCGCCGCATGTCGGAGAGGCTATCGGGCCAGGTTCTCTAGGATCGCGCCGATGGCCGGATCCTTCGAGGGAAAGCGAGGACTCGTCCTCGGCGTGGCCAACCGCCGCTCGATCGCCTGGGCGATCGCCCGGGAGCTCGCGGCGGGCGGCGCGAGCCTCGCGTTCACGTACCAGGGGGAGCGCATCGAGTCCACGGTGCGCGAGCTCGCCTCCTCGATCGACTCCCCGCTCGTGACGGAGTGCGACGTTCGCTCCGACGAGGACGTCGCCCGTGTCTTCGCCGAGGTGGGGGAGGCGTTCGGCGGCGAGCTCGACCTGCTCGTCCACTCGGTCGCGTTCGCCGCGGCGGAGGATCTCGAAGGCCGCTTCACCGACACGCCGCGCGACCGGTTCTGGCTCGCGGTCGACGTTAGCGCGTACTCGCTCGTGGCCTGCGCACGCGCCGCTGAGCCGCTGATGGAGAAGGCCGGCGGCGGCTCGATCCTCACGATGACGTACCTCGGCGGCGAGCGCGCGGTGCCGCACTACAACGTCATGGGCGTGGCGAAGGCGACGCTCGATGCCTGCGTGCGCTACCTCGCGTGGGATCTCGGCGAGAAGAACATCCGTGTGAACGCGGTCTCGGCCGGTCCGGTTCGAACGCTCGCGGCCCGCTCGATCGCCGGCTTCACGACGATGGAAGACATCGTCGAGGAGCGCTCGCCCCTCCGCCGTCACATCACCGCGGACGATGTCGGCTCGGCGGCCGCCTACCTCCTCGGCGACGGCGCGAGCAACGTGACCGGTACGACGCTGTACGTGGACAGCGGGTACCACTCGATGGGTATGTAGAGATTGTCACGAAAGTCTGCGAAGGAACGTAGGCCTTTTGTTCAAGCGGTTCGGTGGCGGCTGGCCGGGGCTTGGTACCCACGCACTCGGCGTGATTGCCCCGCACGGCGTCGCTGAGACCCGTGGCGTTCTTGCCCAACAGCGCCGAGACCTGCGGAGCGGATCTCTCGTCGTGTGGTCCCGGTGATGACGCCGCACTGCTTGGCTCCGGGTTGACGATGAGAGCCCGGTCAGCGACGTTCGTGCGGCCCCTATGTCGCCTCCGGCACAAGCAGCAACAGGATCTCAGCGGTGCTTAGGCGCGAGCTTCGCGGAAGGTGACGAGTCGGCCCCGCCTCTCGTCCCAAAGCTTGAGCTTCGTTGCGCGCAGCCCTTGCTGCAGCGTGAGTTCCGGCACCGTTCGGAGCTGATCGGTTCCATTGTGCGCGGCTTGCAGGTTGTAGTTCGGGATCCCGACGCTCAGGTGGTGCACGTGGTGGAAGCCGATGTTGCCGGTGAAGAAGCGCAGTACCCCTGGCAGCTTCAGGTATGAGCTTCCCGCGAGCGCGGCGTGGTCGTAGCGCCAGTCTGCGTGTGCCTGCCAGTAGGTGTCTTCGAACTGGTGCTGCACGTAGAACAGCCAGACCCCGACTGCGCCGCTCACCACGAGCACCGGGCCCTGGACGAGCAGGTAGTC
>JAICSH010000065.1 GCA_025936995.1 Thermoleophilia bacterium
CGGGCGGTTCGTCGTTGCCGGCTACGGCTGGGTCGGGCGCGGTGTCGCGTTGCGTGCTCGCGGAATGGGCGCGCACGTGATCGTCACCGAGGTCGATCCGCTCCGGGCGCTCGAGGCAGCGATGGACGGCTTCGAGGTCCTGCCGATGGAGAAGGACGGGGTGCTCAGCCTCCCGGTCATCGCCGTCAACGACGCCGAGACCAAGCACTTCTTCGACAACCGTTACGGGACCGGCCAGAGCACGATCGACGGCGTGATCCGCGCCACCGACATGCTGCTGGCGGGCCGCAACGTGGTCGTCTGCGGCTACGGCTGGTGCGGCAAGGGCGTGGCGATGCGGGCCCGCGGCATGGGCGCCCAGGTGATCATCACCGAGGTCGATCCATTGAAGGCGCTGGAAGCGTCGATGGACGGGTTCGAGGTACTGCCGCTCGAGCGGGCGGCGGAGGTCGGCGACCTCTTCTGCACGGCAACCGGCGACAAGCACGTGGTCACACGCGAGCACATGGAGCGGATGAAGGACGGCGCGATCCTCGCCAACACCGGCCACTTCAACGTCGAGATCGAGATCCCGGCACTGCGGGACATGGCCGTCGAGACGCGGCGTGCGCGGGAGTTCGTCGAGGAGTTCACGCTCGCCGACGGCCGGCGCCTGTACCTCGTCGCCGACGGCCGGCTCGTCAACCTCTCCGCCGCTGAAGGCCATCCGGCGCTCGTGATGGACATGTCCTTCGCGAATCAGGCGCTCGCGCTCGAGTACGCCGCGCAGCACGCGAGCGAGCTCGACCGCAAGGTGTATCCGGTGCCGCCGGAGATCGACCGCGAGATCGCGCGCCTCAAGCTCGAGACGATGGGCGTGGAGATCGACCGGCTCACGGAGGAGCAGGCGCGCTACCTGGCCTCGTGGGACGAGGGCACCTGAGCCGACCGCACTGCCGATTCGGGACATACCCCGGTGCCAGGCACCGATACATGTCCCAAGAGGCGCGAGCGGACGGAATGGCTCAAACCGAGCGGCGCCCTCGAACTGTGACCTCCTTTCGGGCCATGTCCTGGTGCCTGGCACCGGGGCATGGCTCTTTGGGACATGGCTGAGTTGCGGCCCGAGCAGATCGTTCGGTTGGAGGAGGACGGCCCGGCGGTCGTCCTGCTCGATCAGCGCCGGCTGCCGGACGACGTGGTCGAGGTGCGTTGCACGTCGGCGATGGACGTGGCCGACGCGATCCGGACCATGGTCGTGCGGGGCGCGCCCGCGATCGGCGTCGCGGCCGCGTACGGCCTCGCGCTCGCAGCGCTCCGCGGAGACGACCTCGCCGAGGCGGAGCGCGTCCTCGCGAGCTCCCGGCCGACGGCGGTCAACCTCCCGTGGGCGCTCGCGCAGATGCGCGAGGAGCCGACGCCGGAACGAGCACGCGTACTGCACGAGGACGAGGTCGACCGCTGCCGGAGGATGGCGGCGCACGCGGCCGAGCTCTTCGAGCCGGGCACCCGCGCGCTGACCCACTGCAACGCCGGCGGGCTCGCGACCGGGGGCTACGGCTCCGCGGTCGGCGCGCTCCGCGCTGCTGCCGAGCGCGGCCTCCTCGAGCGAGTGCTCGTCGACGAGACGCGGCCGCTGCTCCAGGGCGCGCGCCTCACCGCGTGGGAGCTCGAGCAGGCGGACATCCCGCACGCCGTCATCGCCGACTCGGCGGCCGGCTCGCTCATGGCGCGCGGCGAGGTCGACCTCGTCGTCACCGGCGCCGACCGGATCGCCGCGAACGGGGACACGGCCAACAAGATCGGGACATACTCGCTCGCCGTGCTCGCCGCGCACCACGAGATCCCGTTCTACGTCGTCGCACCCACGTCGACCGTCGACCGCGAGACGCGCGACGGTTCGGAGATCCCGATCGAGGAACGCGACCCGGCCGAGGTGACGAGCCGCTTCCCGGCGCGCAATCCCGCCTTCGACGTGACGCCGGCCGCGCTGATCGCCGCGATCGTCACCGAGCACGGCGTTCACCGCCCGCCGTTCTCGTTTTGAGCGTCGACGAGATTCTCGAGCGGTACGGCTTCGACGAGCGGCTGTTCGAGGAGCTGCGGGCACGCGTCGCGAGCGGCGAGATCTCGCGCGACGCAAACCTCGTGCGCGGCGAGCTGGAGCCGCTCGGCGACGACGACCTCGCGCGCCTGCCCGAGGACGCCGAGCCCGACTTCGCCGGTGTCGCAGTCGCCGTGCTCAACGGCGGGATGGCCACTCGCTTCGGCGGCACGGTCAAG
>JAICSH010000014.1 GCA_025936995.1 Thermoleophilia bacterium
ATCCACGCGCTGCGGCGCAACGTCAACTTCAAGATCCTCCTCTTCAACAACCGGGTCTACGGGCTGACGAAGGGGCAGTACTCGCCGACGAGCGAGCTCGGGATGCGGACGAAGTCGACGCCGATGGGCTCCATCGACTGGCCCTTCAACCCGATCTCGCTCGCGGTCGGCGCCGAGGCGACGTTCGTCGGGCGCGCGATCGACACCGACAAGAAGGGGATGACCGAGGTGTTGCGCGCCGCGGCCGAGCATCGCGGCAGCGCGTTCGTCGAGATCTTCCAGAACTGCCCGATCTTCAACGACGACGCGTTCGACTACGTGCGCGACGACAAGGAGGGCGTGAACCGGATCCCCCTCCGCCACGGCGAGCCGATCACGTGGGGCAAGGACGGCGAGAAGGCGTTGCGCCAGCGGTCGGACGGCTCGATCGAGGCGTGCGCGTCCGACGACGCCGGAGTGCTCGTGCACGACTCCGCGCACGAGTTCCCGTCGGTCGCGTTCGCGCTGTCGCGCGTGACGCAGGCGACGCACGGAGGCACCCCGGTCGGGATCTTCCGCAACATCGACCGCCCGGTCTACGACGACCTGATGGCCGAGCAGTTGCGCGAGGCCGAGGAGAAGAAGGGCAAGGGCGACCTCGCCGAGCTGCTCCATTCCGGCGAGACCTGGGTCGTTGCCTAAGACGGGGGATGTCCCCGGGGCTCGAATGCGACGCGCTCCATCGTCGATTTAGCCGATAAGCGTCGGATAGGCTCGCCCAGCTGTGCTGGTCAAGGAAATCCTTCAGAAGCTTGAACTCGGGAACTCGGTGGCCGAATACGACGCGGCCCTCGAGAGCTACTTCGTAGAGACCAGCACGTTTCGATCCGTAATCCGCGATGAAGCAGACGTGATCGCCGGGGACAAGGGGACCGGGAAGACCGCCCTCTTTCGCATCCTCAAGAAGCGGTACGCAGGCATCCGGAACTCTCGAACGTAGAGCTGGTCGAGGCGTTCAACCCTTCCGGTAATCCGGTCTTCCAGCGTCTCACGGAGACGGAGCCACTAGAGGAGGGCCAGTACATCACGATCTGGAAGGCGTACATCATCGCGCTCATCGGGAATTGGGTGCTTGAGCTGTGGGGCGAAGACGACTGGACTCCCGCCATGTCCGAACTCGACGCTCTGCTCATCAGGGTCGGACTTCGCAGCCAGGACGACAGTCCGACAACGGTTTTCTCGCAGCTCGTCAATCTCTGGCGGCGGCTTACGAACCCTCGTGCAGTCGAGGCGACGATCACCATCACTCCGAACGGCATCCCGGTTGTCGTGCCGCGCATCGAGCTTGGGGACGATCAGGAAGACGACCAAGCCGAACCTGAACTCGTCCGACACGACGACGCACTTGGCCTACTGGATCGGGTGCTCGACGATGTCGATCTCACGGTGTGGGTCGCTTTCGACAGATTGGATGAGGCATTCCAGGGGTTTCCGCGCGCCGAGGTTCCAGCGCTTCGGGCGCTCTTCCGGACGTATCTCGACCTGAACGCCTTCCCGCACGTTCGCTTGAAGCTGTTCGTAAGGAAGGATCTCTTCGCCCGAATCATCGAGGGCGGCTTCGTCAACCTCACGCACATCAACGCCCGGAAGATTGAGATCGTGTGGGACGAAGATGACCTGTTCGATCTGCTGTTTCGGCGCATCAAAGAGAACGATGGATTTCTCCAGGACCTCGCCCTCAACGGGGCAACTGCCGTGCAGGCCTTCGATGCCGTTTTCCCTGACCAGGTAGACCAGGGGGAACGGAAGCCAAAGACCTGGAATTGGATGATGACTCGGATTCGTGACGGAAACGGGGTCCGTCCTCCGCGCAACCTCATCGACCTCGTTAAGAAAGCGCAAGAGGAACAGTTGCGCAGGGAGGAACGAACCGGCACCGAGTACGGCCGGCGACCCCTAGTCGGCTCGGAGGCACTAAAGAAGGGCCTTGCACGTCTCAGCACCGAGCGAGTCCAAGACACCCTGCTCGCGGAAGCCGGGGAGGAGGCTGCGCTCTGGATCGAAAGGTTCCGAGATGGCAGAGCGGAGCACAACGAGGACACTCTGGCTGCAGCGCTCGGGCCCCGCGATGACCTGGTTGAACCAGTTCGCATCCTCAAGGACCTTGGGTTCCTCGAGCCCGTCGGTGCGACTTACAAGGTTCCGATGCTTTATCGCGCGGGACTGAACATCACGCAGGGCAAGGCGTTTGCACCGCAAGAAGCGGCGTCCGACGAAGACGAGTAGCCGGGTGCCCGCCGGCGGTGACGCGAACTCCAGCTACTCCCAGCCGACCTCGTCGCCTGTCTCGAGCTTCCGCCAGAACGTGATCTCCGGCTCGCTCGTTGCGACCTGCTCCATCATCGAACCGATCGTCGCCTGCTCCGCCTCGAAGAAGGCGTGGAAGCTCGCCGCATCCGGCCACTCGTCGACGACCATGATCTGGCCCTCGCTCCCGTAGAAGCGGTGCGCGATGATCCCGTGCTCCTTCGCGCGCTCGGAGATGCCGTTGATCATGTCCCGGTTCTCCCCTGCGAGCCGCTCGAGCTTGTCCGGATCCCCGGAAACGCGCAGCGTCATGATGACCGACATCTGACCCTCCTCCTCGTTCGACAGTGGACGGCGTATCTTCGCGCGCGCCGAGGATCGATTCAAGCGTGCTGCGGCTGGTCGGCGCGACGGCGGGTGACCATCCGCGGGGTCCAGCCGAGGCTCAGCGCGGCCGCGCCCACCGCGACCAGGCCGATCAATCCCGAGACGGCGAAGGAGAGCTCCGTGCCGCCGACGTCGCAGAGCCAGCCCGTCATCAGGCCGGCGATCGCTCCCGTGCCGTTGAACGCGTAGAAGTAGAGGCCGATCACGCGTCCGCGGAGCCGGTCGGGCGCCGACAGCTGCATGCTCGCGTTCGAGTTCGCCGACCACGCCGTGAAGCCCGCGCCCGCGAGGAACAAGAGGACGCCCGCGAGCAGCGCGGAGTTGAGCGGCGCGAGCAGAAGCTCCGAGGCCGAGAACACCGCGCCGCCGATCAGGAGCACCTTCGTCGACGCGCGCCCGAGCGACGCGGCGGCGAGCGCTCCGATCAGGGCGCCGGCGCCGAACGCCGCGAAGAGCAATCCGTAGACGAAGCCGCGCTCGTGCAGCGTCACCTTCGCGAGCACCGGCAGCGTGACGTTGAAGTTGAAGCAGAACGTGCTGATGACGAAGACGAGCGCTAGGAGGACGATCATCCGCGGCTGCCTCCGCATCCACGCGAGCCCTTCGCGGGTACCGGCGAGGATCGCCGGCCGCTCGAACTCCTCGAGCGGGAAGAAGTCGGCGACGCGCATCGCGAGCAGGCCGACCAGCACGGCGAGGTAGCTCACCGCGTTCACCAGGAAGCAGACGCCCGGGCCGGCGACGAGCACGAGGCCCGCGACCGCCGGGCCGAAGATCCGCGACGCGTTGAACAGCGTCGAGTTGAGCGCGATCGCGTTCGGCAGATCCTCGCGGCCGACCATCCGGTACGTGAGCTGCTGGCGCGACGGCACATCGAGGACGAGCACCGTCCCGTTGACGGCCGCGATCAGGTAGAGCATCCAGGGCTCGGCGAAGCCGCCGAGCGCGATCCAGGCGAGCGCCGACGCCGAGACGAGCTGCGCCGCCTGCGTCGCGAGCACGGTGCGGCGCGCGTCGAGCCGGTCGGCGAGGACGCCGGCGAACAGCCCGAGGAGCATGTAGGGCGCGAACTGCGCGAACGCCATCAGGCCGACGTCGAACGGCGAGTGCGTCAGCTGGAGGATGAACCAGGCGAGCGCGATCCGCTGCATCCACGAGCCGGTCTGGGAGACGGCCTGGCCGCCGAAGAAGAGGCGGTAGTTGCGGTAGCGGAGGCTGTGGAACGTGCGCCTCGCGGCCCTCGTCAAGCTCCTCGCTCCTCACGCTCGAGGAGCCGGGCGAGCGGCTCGGCGGCCGCTCCCACCGCGGCGAGCTCGGCCGACGTGAGGGCGCCGAGTCGGCTCGCAAGCCATGCGGTGCGGCGGGAGCGGACACGCCGGAGCGTTCGCTGGCCGTCCTCTGTCAGGGTCAGACCTACGCAGCGCCGGTCGGTCTCGCTCTTCGTACGGGCGACGAGACCGTCGCGCTCGAGCCGCGAGACGCGCTTGGACATCGCTGCGGTGGAGACGTTCTCCTTCGCAGCGAGCTCGCCCACGGTCACGCCCGGCGCGTACTTGATCGCGACGAGGAGAGCGACCTGATGCGGCGAGACGCCGGCGATCTTCTCGCGGCGAAGCTCACGGCCCAGGCGGAGCAGCGTGGGGCGAAGGCTGTCGGCCACCGCCATCGAGTCGAGCTGCTGCTTCGTCGCCTGAGGCATTCGTTAACCAGGTTAGCAAACTGCCTAACCAGGCTAACTATTTGCTTACAGAATCTTCGAGAGGAACTGCCTCGTGCGCTCGTGCTCGGGTGCGACGAAGAAGTGCTCCGGTGTCCCGTCCTCGATGATCATCCCGTCGTCCATCATCACGACGCGATCCGCCGCCTTGCGCGCGAATCCCATCTCGTGGGTGACGACGATCATCGTGATCCCCGCGTGCGCCAGCTCCTCCATCACCGAGAGCACCTCGCCCGTCACCTCGGGGTCGAGCGCGCTCGTCGGTTCGTCGAACAGCATCAGCGCGGGCCCCATCGCGAGCGCGCGTGCGATCGCCACCCGCTGCTGCTGGCCGCCCGAGAGCTTGCCGGGATACGTGTCGAGCTTGTCCCCGAGGCCGACCCGGCTCAACAGCGCCCTCGCGTAGTCGGTCGCGTGGGCCTTCGACGTGCCCTGTACGCGCATGGGCGCCTCGATCACGTTCTCCAGCGCCGTCATGTGCGGGAAGAGGTTGAACCGCTGGAAGACCATCCCGATCTGGGTGCGGTGACGTGCGATGTTGCGCTCGCTGTCCTCGACCAGCTTGCCGCTCCGCTCCCGGTAGCCGATCAGGTGGCCGTTGACCTCGATCCGCCCCGAGTCGATCTTCTCGAGGTGGTTGATGCAGCGGATGAAGGTCGTCTTCCCCGAGCCGGACGGCCCGATGAGGCAGATCGTCTCGCCCTTCTTCACCTCGAGGGAGACACCCTTGAGCACCTCGAGGCGGCCGAAGCTCTTGTGGACCTCCGTGGCGCGCATGACGACCTCGCTCATCGCCGCCACGCTCCTCTTCCCAGGGTCGTCATCGGGTTCCACGCCATGAGGAGCAGCTCGCGGTAGCTCAACTGGTCGCCGCGCTCACTTCTGGCGAGGCGGCGCTCGATCAGCACCTGGATGAACGTCCACGCCGTCGTGAGCACGAGGTACCAGAACGCGACCGCGATGAAGTAGTCGCTGATGAACGTCTGCGAGTACTTCTGCTCGGCGTCGGCGAACAGCTCATACGCGCCGACCGTGTAGACGAGCGACGTCGTCTTCATCATGTTGTTGAACTCGTTGCCGAGCGGCGGCACGATCACGCGCGCGGCCTGCGGCAGGATGATCCGCCGCATCGCCTGCCCGTAGCGCATCCCCAGCGACTTCGCCGCCTCCATCTGTCCCCGGTCGATCGAGTCGATGCCGGCCCGGATGATCTCGCGCATGTACGCGCCCTCGTTGACGCTCAGCGCGACGATGCCGGTCAAGATCTCGGAGGGAACCTTCCAGACGCCGAGATTGACGATCGGCAGGTTGAACGTGGTGTAGATGAAGAAGATCTGCACCAGCAGCGGAGTGCCGCGAAAGACCCAGACGTAGGCTCCGGAGAGCCAGCGAAGCGGGGCAAACCGCGACATCCGCATGAGAGCGGCGACCAGTCCGAGCCCGACGCCGGCCGCCTGGGAGACGACCGACATGAAGACCGTCGCCCAGAGCGCGCGGGCGAAGACGTGGTCGGGATGGAAGATCCGCAGCCAGATGACGTGCCAGTCGACTGCGACGAGCACGTGCATCCGGCAGCGGCCTTTCTACTGGTTCTTCAAGGCGAACTGGCTTGCCTGCCACTTCGCGAGGATCTTCGTCATCTTCCCGTTCAGGTACAGCGCCTGGACGGCGTTGTTGATCTTTGGCCCCAGCGGATCGCCCTTGCGGGTCGCGATGCCTTCGGGCGCCGTCTCGATCTGCTTCCCGGCGGTCTCGAACTTCCCCTTGGTCTTCCCGATGTAGTAGAGGACCGGAGTCGCGTCGGCGAAGTAGGCGGACACGTGCCCGGAGAGGATCGCCGCGGCGGCGTTCGTGTCGGCCGGATAGCTCTTGATCGTGATCGGCGCCTTGCCCTGCTTCTGCAGCACCTTGTTCTCGGCCTGGAGGCCTGCGAGCTCCGTCGTGGACGACTCCACGGCCGCGCTCTTGCCCGAGAGGCTCGCGAGCGTGGTGATGTTCTCGGGGTTGCCCTTCTTCACCATCAGGAACGCACCGACCGTGATGTAGGGCGTGAAGTGAACCGATTTGCTGCGCTCGGGGGTGATCGTCATCGAGCTGATGATCGCGTCGCACTTCTTGTGCAGCAGCGCGGGGATGATCACGTCGAAGCCCGTCGTCTTGATCTGCGCAGTCGAGCCGAGCTGCTTCGCCACCGCATTCGCGATGTCGACGTCGGCCCCGGCGGCGCTTCCGTTGACGATCGACTCCATGGGCGGATAGGTGGTGTCGCTGCAAAAGACGATCGGGTTCGGCACGTTCGACGCTGCGCTGGTCGAAGTCGTACCGTTCGAGCCGCCGCCGCCACCGCACGCGGCAAGCGTCGCGGCGACCGCCGCGACACCCAGCAGCGGAAGAAGACGCTTCACGGGATAGCCCTCCTGTTGTCGAGACCGGCGAGAAGACGACTCTACCGCGCTGCGATGAAGAGATCCGCCTCAGTCGGAGAGAGCCGCGGCGGTGAGCGCCTGGAAGTGGCCGATCAGCTGCTCGCTGTGGCTCATGAGAACGCCGTGCTCGAGGGCTCCCGAGGCGACGCCGCGCTGGACGCCCTCGACGAGCGTCCGGTCCTCCCGTCCGACCTGGTCGTCGAAGGCGAGGAGGTCGTCGATCCACGCGGTCTCGACGTCCGGGCCGAAGAAGTAGTCGAGAAAGCGATACGTCCGCTCGGGCGTGAGCGGCACGATCGGGCCGATCGAGATGTTCGGCCGGCCGCCGAAGATATTGATCCCGAGGCTCGGCCAGAGGAAGTGGAACTGCGCGCGTGGCAGCTCGTCGGCGGGCGAGGCGGTGCGCAGCGGGCCGTGCTGCGTCGAGAGGCGGCCGTCGGTCGAGAGCACGTACGCGTCGGGCGAGACATCGATCACCTCGCTGAAGGCGGGATGCGCGACCTGGCAGTGGTAGCACTCGAGGAAGTTCTCGCAGACGATCTTCCAGTTCGCCTCGAGCTCGGCCTCCCAGCGGGAGTGGTGGACGAGGGTCTCGACGTCGAGGCCCACCTCGGCCACTTGTGCTGGGAGCGAGCCGAGGGCTTGCGCCAGTGGCTCCGCGGTGTCGGGCGAAGCGTTCGCGAAGACGAACGGGCCCCAGGTGTCGACGGCGACGGGCACGAGGCAGAGCTCGTCCTGCGGGAAGTCCGGCTCCTCGTCGCTGCGTGGCGCCGAGCGGAGGCGGCCGTCGAGGCCGTACGTCCACGCGTGGTACGGGCACTGGAGGGTCTCGCGGCGCGCTTCTCCCTCGGCGATCGCGAAGCCGCGATGGCGGCAGACGTTGACGAACGCGCGGAGCACGCCGTCGCGGTCGCGTGTGACGACGACGGGCGTGCGGCCGACGCGGGTGGCGAAGTACCCGGGCTGCGCGAGCTGTCCCGTGTGGCCGACGTACTGCCACGCGGAGCGAAAGATCCGATCCTGCTCGCCGCGCAGGATCTCGGGATCCGTGTACCAGCCGTACGGCAGGGTCGTCTCCACCGGCACGAGCGTACCGTCCCCTCCAGCCACGTCCGGTACCAGGTTCCGGACGTGGCTGAAACGGACCTGTCACACCGCATGGTTGGCGGTGACTCGGTGCAGCGACGTGTCTTCGCCGGACACGTCCGGTACCAGGTTCCGGACGTGTCCGGATGAGACGATGGGCTGATGCGCGCGATGGTGCTTCACGCGGCCGGGGAGGCGTTGCGGCTCGAGGACGTTCACGTCCCCGAGCCGCGGCCCGGCGAGGTGCTGCTCCGCGTGTCCGCCTGCGGGGTCTGCCGTACCGACCTCCACATCTTCGACGGCGAGCTCACCAAGCCGAAGCTCCCGCTCGTCCCCGGACATCAGATCGTCGGCCGGACGGAGGACGGGCGGAGGCTCGGCGTGCCCTGGCTCGGGTGGACGGACGGCACCTGCCGCTACTGCGTTTCCGGCCGGGAGAACCTCTGCGAGTCGGCGCGCTTCACCGGCTACGACGTCGACGGCGGCTACGCCGAGTGGGTCGCCGCCGACGAGCGCTACTGCCTGCCGATCCCCGAGGACTACGACGACCTCCAGGCGGCACCGCTCCTCTGCGCGGGACTGATCGGCTACCGCTCGCTCCGCCTCGCGGGCGACCCCGAGCGGCTCGGGCTCTACGGCTTCGGCTCCTCGGCGCACATCGTCGCGCAACTCGCGCGGCACGAGGGACGGCGTGTCTTCGGCTTCGTGCGACCGGGAGACGACGAGGCCGCGCGCTTCGCTCTCGAGCTCGGCTGCGAGTGGGCGGGCCCGTCCGACGAGCCGGGCCCGGAGGAGCTCGACGCGGCGATCGTCTTCGCGCCGGCGGGGGAGCTCGTCCCGGCGGCGCTCCGCGCGCTCGCCCGCGGCGGCGTCGTCGTCTGCGCCGGCATCCACATGAGCGACATCCCGAGCTTCCCGTACGAGCTGCTCTGGGAGGAGCGGAGCGTGCGCTCGGTCGCGAACCTGACACGCCGGGACGGCGAGGAGTTCCTCGCGCTCGCGCCGAGCGTCCCGGTGCGCACCGAGGTCGAGGCGTTCCCGCTCGAGCAGGCGAACGAGGCGCTCGACCGGCTCCGGCGAGGCGGGATCCGGGGTGCCGCCGTGCTAAGAGTGGAGTAGATGAGCCGTCTCACGGACATCGCGAGCTTCGCGTCCCGGCACCGCCGCCTTCTCGGGGCGGTCCAGCTCGTCGTGCTCGCCGCGTTCTTCGTAAGCCTCGGCTGGGCGCTCCGCCACGAGCTTCACGCGGCCGCGCACGACCTCGACAACGCGAACCTCGCCCTCTTCGCGCTCGGCTGCGCCGCCCTCGCCGCGTACTACCTCGTGTTCGTGTTCGGCTGGATGCGGATCCTCGCGGAGTGGGGGATCACGCTGTCGTACCCGGTTGCGCTGCGGGCGGAGATGGTCTCGATGCTCGCGAAGTACATCCCCGGCGGGATCTGGACGCCTGCCGCGCGCGTCGTCGCCGCCCGCCGCGCGGGCGTGACCGATGCCGCGCTCGTCACCTCCTCGACGCTGCTCGAGGCGGGGATCTCGGCGGTCGCGGGAGTGATCGTCTTCGTGGTCGCGCTCCCGTTCGTGGACAACGTCGACGCGCCGCTGGTGCCGCTCGTCGTCTTCGGAGCTGTGCTCGCCGTCCTCGTCCAGCCGCGGGTCTTCCGGCCGCTCGCCCACAAGGTGCTGCGACGGATCGGCTACCCGAAGGACCTGCCTGACCTGCGCGGCCGGACGCTCAGCGCCCTCCTCGTCTTCTACGCAGGAACGTGGGTGCTCGGCGGGCTCGCGCTCTGGCTCCTGCTGCGCTCGGTCGGCGCTCATCCGGAGGCGGTGACGATCGTCTTTCTCGGCGGCACCGCAGCCGTCGGCGCGATCGTCGCCGTCCTCTTCGTCTTCGCTCCCTCCGGACTCGGCCCGCGCGAGGCGTCGATGTACGGGCTCCTGCTCGCCGTCGCCACGCCCGGACAGGCCCTCGGCGCGGTCGCGCTGAACCGGCTCGCGCTCACCGCGGTGGAGCTCCTCCTGCTCCTCGTCGGCGGACTCATCCTGCGCGGCAGCGCGAGGCGTGCGGCCGAACCCGCCGAGTTACCGTCGGCGTAGTGCACGTCCTGATCGACATCGGTCACTCGTTCCGCGAGGGCTTCTTCATGTTCTGGGAGACCCTCTGGGCGCTCGTGCTCGGCTTCGGGCTCTCGGGCGCGGTGCAGGCGTTCGTCTCCCGCGCGGAGATGGAGCGCCTGCTCGGTCGCTCCGGCCCCCGCGGGATCGCGCGCGCGAGCCTGCTCGGCGCCGCGTCGTCGTCGTGCTCGTACGCCGCGACGGCCATGGCGAAGACGCTCTTCCAGCGCGGCGCGGACTTCGTCAGCTCGCTCGTCTTCATGTTCGCCTCGACGAACCTCGTGATCGAGCTCGGGATCGTCCTCTGGGTGCTGATCGGCTGGGAGTTCGCGCTCGCGGAGTTCGTCGGCGGCGCGATCATGATCGTCCTCCTCACGCTCGCCGCCCGGGCGTTCGTGCGGGAGCCGGAGATCGAGGCCGCGCGCGCCCGGCTCGGCGAGGCCGACGCCTCGGCGCCGGGCGCAGTCCGGCCGAAGCCGAACTCGCTCGCCGGCTGGGCCGACGCGGCGAGCTACATGCTCGCGGACGCGAAGATGCTGCGCAAGGAGATGGCGGCGGGCTACCTCGTCGCCGGTTTCCTCGCCGTGCTCGTGCCGGCGAGCACCTGGCGTGACGTCTTCGTAAGCGGGCACGGCTTCTGGACGTCGCTCGAGAACGTCGTCGTCGGCCCGTTCATCGCGATCGTCAGCTTCGTCTGCTCGGTCGGGAACGTGCCGCTCGGCGCCGCGCTCTGGCACGGCGGCATCAGCTTCGGCGGCGTGGTGAGCTTCGTCTTCGCCGACCTGATCACGCTCCCGCTGCTCCTCATCTACCGCCGCTACTACGGCGGCCGGCTGACGCTGAAGCTGCTCGCGATCTTCTGGACGGTGATGAGCGCAGCGGGTCTCGCGGTCGAGTACGTCTTCCGCGCCGCGTCGATCGTGCCGACGAAGCGACCCGAGGTCGTCGCGCCGACCGCGTTCCACTGGAACTACACGACGTACCTCGACATCGTCTTCCTCCTCGTGTTCGCCTCCCTCTGGTGGCTCGCGCGCAACCAGCAACGCCTTGGCGGCGGCGCCGGCTATGCGATCGATCCGGTCTGCGGGATGCAGGTGGAGGTGGCAAACGCGGCGGCGCGGGCGGAGCACGGCGGCGAGACATTCCACTTCTGCTCGGATCATTGCCGGGAGCGCTTCGAGAAGGATCGGGGCCAGAGCGTTAGGCTGGGCGACGCCGATGGCTCGGCAGGGGAACGCGGCAAGCGCACTCGAGCGGGGACGCGACGCCTACGCGGCCCGCGCCTGGGCTGACGCACACGCGCTGCTGCGCGGCGCGGACGAGTCGGCGCCGCTCGCGCCGCCGGATCTCGCGCTGCTCGCGACGGCCGCCTACATGCTCGGCCGCGAAGACGAGTGGGTCGCCGTCCACGAGCGCGCGCACCATCTCCATCTCGAGGCCGGCGAGGCGGAGCTCGCGGCGCGAGACGCCTTCTGGATCGGCCTCAGCTTCATCCTGCGCGGCGAGTTCGGTCCGGCCGAAGGCTGGTTCGGCCGGGCTCAGCGCCTGCTCGAGGAACAGGGCGCAGCGGAGTGCGTCGAGCGGGGATTCCTCCTCATCCCCTACGGCTTCGGCCTCCTGGAGTCGGGGGACGGCGCCGGCGCCGGCGAGGCGGCGAGGGCGGCCGGCGCCGTCGGAAGCAGGTTCGGGAACCGCGACCTGTGCGCGCTCGCGCTGCTGTTGGAGGGCCAGGCTGCGGCGACCGAGGCGCGCGTGAGCGACGGCCTCGCGCTGCTCGACGAGGCGATGGTCGCCGTGACGACCGAGGACCTCTCGCCGGTCATCTCGGGTCTCGTCTACTGCAACCTCATCCTCACCTGCCAGGAGGTCTTCGAGCTTCGCCGCGCGCGGGAGTGGACGGCTGCGCTCGACCGGTGGTGCCGGGAGCAGCCGGACATGCTGGCGTTCACCGGGCGGTGCCGCATCCACCGGGCCGAGATCCTGCAGCTCGGCGGGTCGTGGGCGCACGCGCTCGCAGAGGCCCGGGAGGCAGGCCGCCGGTTCGCCGAGACCCGCAACCGCACAGCGGGTCTCGCGCTCTATCGCGAAGCCGAGCTGCTCAGGCTGCAGGGAGATTTCGACGCCGCGGAAGAGGCGTACCGCGCGGCGAGCCGGGCGGGCTGGGAGCCGCAGCCGGGGCTCGCGCAGCTGCGGCTCGCCCAGGGCGGCGTGGATGCGGCCGTGGCGGCCATCCGCCGTGCTGCCGCGGAGAGCGGCGATCCGGTGCGCCGCGCGGGGCTGTTGCCGGCGTACGTCGAGATCATGCTCGCGGCGGGCGAGGTGGAAGAGGCCCGCACGGCGTGCGAAGAGCTCGAGGCGTTGTCCGCGCGGTATTCGAGCGCGATGCTCGACGCGGTCGCCGCGTACGAGCGCGGCGCGGTCGAGCTTTCCGTTGGCGAAGCCTCCCGGGCACTCGAGCACCTGCGCCGCGCGCTCGAGTCGTGGCGGGCGCTGGAGGCGCCCTACGAGGTCGCGAGGACGCGGATGCTGATCGGCGAGGCCTGCCGTCTCCTCGCCGACACGGATGCGTGCACGTTCGAGCTCGAGGCGGCGCGCGCCGATTTCGCCGCGCTCGGCGCAGCACCCGACGCGGCCCGCGTGGAGCTGCTGCTCGGACACGACGTGCCGGAGCACGGGCTCTCCGCGCGGGAGCTCGAGGTGCTGCGGCTCGTGGCGGCCGGCAAGAGCAACCGCGAGATCGCGGCGGCGCTCGTGATCAGCGAGCACACCGTGGCGCGCCACGTCCAGAACATCTTCGCGAAGCTCCGCATCTCCTCTCGCACCGCCGCGACGGCGTTCGCCTTCGAGCACGGCCTCACCTGACCGGCTGGTGCGAATTCACCATTCCGCGTCCCGCCGAAGTTGGTTGATTCGGCCGATGCGGGCCGAGCGGGCGCGGCCTACCGTCGACCGGGTCGAAAGCGAATCGAGGAGGCGGAGATGGAAGCCACGGAACAGACGGATGTGCTGGTCATCGGAGCGGGCCAGTCGGGGCTCGCGGTCGGGCACCACCTGCAGCGCCGCGGGCGCCGGGTCCTGCTCCTCGACCGCAACGAACGGATCGGCGACAGCTGGCGCGCGCGCTGGGACTCGCTGAAGCTCTACTCGCCGGCGAGCCGTGACGGACTGCCCGGGATGCCGTTCCCGGCCGGCCGCACCGCGTATCCGACCAAGAACGAGATGGCGGACTACCTCGAGGCCTACGCCGCGCGCTTCGAGCTCCCGGTCCGCCTCGGCTGCGGGGTCGACGCCCTGACGCAGGAAGACGGACGCTTCGTCGCGCACGTCGGAGGCTCGCGGATCGAGGCCGAGAACGTGGTCGTCGCCTCGGGCGTTTTCGAGAAGCCGTACGTCCCGGCGTTCGCGGACGAGCTCAGCCCGGCGATCACGCAGCTGCACTCGAGCGCGTACCGGAACCTCGCTCAGCTCCAGGACGGCCCGGTCCTCGTCGTCGGCGCCAGTCACTCCGGCGCGGACATCGCCCACGAGGCCGCCTCCCGGCACGAGGTCGTCCTGTCGGGCCGCGACACCGGGCAGTTGCCGGCGTCGATCGAGAGCAGGCGCGGCCGGATGCTCTTCCGCGGCATGTTCTTCGCGGGGACGCACATCCTCACCGTCGACACGCCGATGGGCCGGAAGATGCGGACGGAGGTCCGGCACGGCGGCGCGCCGCTGCTCCGCTACCGGCGGTCGGATCTGCACGGCGCGGGAGTCGAGCGGGTGCTGGAGCGCACCGCCGGCGCGCAGGACGGGCTGCCAGTGCTGGACGGCGGCCGGGTGCTCGACGTGAGGAACGTCGTCTGGTGTACCGGCTTCCGCCCGGAGTTCGGCTGGATCCGGCTCCCGCTCGAGATCGGCGAGGACGGCTATCCGGTGCAGTACAAGGGCGCGAGCACGACCCCCGGCCTGTACTTCGTGGGGCTGCCGTTCCTCCACTCGTTCGCGTCGATGTTCATCGGCGGCGCCGGTCGCGACACGGAGCGCGTCGCCGACCAGATCGCAGCGCAGCCGGGACGTCGCCTCCTCGTCTGGAACGGAGCGCTCGGAGCGGTCGAGACGACGACGCCCTGATTCCAGCCTACGCGCGGCTTTCGATGCCGACCAGACCAGCGCGGCGACGACGGCCAGATCATCCCCCTCCGCTGCCGCGAGGGTCGATCGCTAACCGTGGACGTGCGTGCCGAGCAGGAGGAGGTCGTAGAGCGCGATGATCGTGGCGGTCACGGTGAGCAGCGTGGCGATGAACGCGTCCGAGTCGCGCTTCGTCCTCGCGTGCGCACGGAGCGTTCGCGGCGGCGTCCGGCGGGCGACGGCAGCGTGGGACGAGGGGCGGCTGTTCACGACTGCGTCTCGCCGAGCGAGCTGAGCAGCCGGCGCGGAAGCTCGACGTCGCTCTCGCTTCCGCGACGCAGGTCGATCGCCAGCAGCACCTGCCGGATCAGGACGGCGCAGACGACGACGACGGCGGCAACCCATGCCACCCGGTCGAGCTCGTGGCCGAGCTGGATCTCGACGGCTGCGAGGCCGAGTGCGGCGAGGACGGGGACGAACGGCGCCACGAGCGCGGCCCGCGTGAGCTCGGAGGGGGGCGGAACCGGCTCGGCGGCGCGCTGCGGTCTCGAGACGTATGCACCCGCGGCGATACCGATGTACCCGGCGACCCAGCCGATGTCGATGAGGTTCCCGGTGGCATACCCCGCGACCTCTTGCAGGTACGCGTAGGCGCCGTCCGAGCACGTCATCGCACCGAGCCCGACCAGCAGGATCCAGAGGTCCCGCCGATCACGGTCGGTCGTCCCGCGGATCACGAGCACGATCAGGAACAGGAGGAGGACGTCACCGGCCGGATAGGCGAGCGTGACGAGCCCGCCGCCGGTCGTCAGGTCGGATGAGCGCCAGAGCGGGCCGAGCAGTTCCATCCAGGAGACGAAGAAGAGGGAAGCCGCGAGGGCCGACGCGTCGAGGATCGCCCGAGCCTTCCCGGTCGTCCTGCCGTGCAGCGCAGGGTGCGCGAGCAAGGCCGCGGCGGCGAGCGGGACGGCGGCGAGATATGCGGCATCGGCCCAGGAAGGGACCGGCACCGACCCGTTCCCCGGGAGGTCGTAGACCGCCCACATGAGCTCGCCGAGGCACCACGAGCCGACGGCGGCGGCGAGCAGATGCCAGAACGTGCGCAGCCGGCCGTGGTTCCGCCGTGCGGCCCTGAGGCAGAAGAAGGCCGCCAGGAACGCCACTGCGAACGTTTCCAGATCGTCGACGTAGCGGACGACGGCCGGTCCGCCGAAGCCACCGGCGAGCTCGGCGGCGAACAGGCCGACCGGGATCGACGCGGCTGCCGCATTCCATTTCGGCCGCATCCATCTGTCATAGAGCGCGCAGCTCGATGCGGCTTGCGTACTCGGTCGCACGCCGCGTCCGCAATAACCCGCGACTCTCCCGCCCGAACGGGTTACGCCGGGCGGCTCAGCCGCCGAACCAGCGGGCGCGGCGCGTCGACGCGAATGTCTCCTTGTCGCCGGCGAGCTCGTCGGACGGCCCGACGACCCGCGCCGTCGGCGCCGGACCGCCGAGGAAGTTCGCCTCGATCTTCGCGACCCGCCCGCTGCCGAACTCGATGTAGCAGTTGCCCTCGCCCTCGTAGCGCCGGCCGAGCGGCTCGCCCCGGAGTCGCGCCGCGATGTCGTCGGCGACGACGCCTGCCGCGTTCTCCGCGAACACGCCTGCCTTCGCCATCGGGATCCCCACGACGTCGCCGACCGCGTACACGTCCGGGAACGGGGTCATGAGGTTCCCGCGATCGACCGTGACCCAACCGTTCTCGGTGAGGCCCGACTCCTCCACGACGGCGGGCACGCGGTGGATCGGGATCCCGACGAAGAGGTCGTACGGCAGCCGCGTGCCGTCCTCGAGCACGGCCTCGTTGCTCGACGGGTCGAGCTCGACGACCAGCGTCCTCGCCAGGTACTCGATCCCGCGCGCCTCGAGCTCGTCGAGGAAACGCTGCGACACGTCGGGCGTGACCGGCACGGGAGCGGCCATCGGCGCGGCGACCCGGATCTCCGTCCGGTCCCTGATCCCGCGCTCGACGAACTGGTCGTGGAGCAGGAAGGCGCCCTCGAACGGCGCCGGCGGGCACTTGTACGGCTGGCCCAGGACCCCGATCAGGACCTTCCCGCCGTCGAACCCGGGCAGGGCGTCGCGCATCCGCTCGGCGCCCGAGATGGAGTAGTACTCGAGCCCGCCCTCGGCGAACCCGGGCGTCGCGGCGATGTCGTACTCGGCGCCGAGCGCGACGACGAGGATGTCGGCCTCGTACGAGCCCGCGTCAGTCGTCACGTGCCGCACCCTCGGGTCGATGGCGGTCACGCGCTCCTGCCGGAACTCGACTCCCGGCTTGGCCAGCTCCCGATAGGAGATCCGGACAGCCGCTGCGTCCTCGCCGCCGAAGAGGATGTCGAGCTTCGAGAAGCCGAATGTGAACCCGTCGTTCTGGTCGACCAGGGTGACGCGCACCTCGTCTGCGAGCGAGCCGGAGAGACGGCTCGCCAGCTCCAGGCCGCCGAAGCCTGCTCCGAGGATCACGACGTGCTTCACGGCCGTGACCATACGCTCCGGACGGCCCGTTGACAGTGTTCGTCGGAGGGGTATAGGGTCGCGCTGCCGTGTCGACTATGGCGACAACGACCCCGCTGCTCGACTTCTACGCCCGTCTCGGCGAGGACGACGAGCTCCTCGAGGCGTTCGAGCGCGACCCGCAGGCCGCCTTCGAGCGCGCCGGGTTCTCCGGGGACGCCCTCGCCACGCTTCTCGAGGGCGACCTCGACACGATTCGCGCCACCATCCACGACGAGATCCGGGAGACGCCCCGCTCGGAGTCGAGCATGGAGGGCGAGCACACGGGTGACGACGACGACGACGATTCCGGCGAGCACACGGGCGACGACGACGGGCCGGGCGAGCACACCGGGGACGACGACGGCCCGGGCGAGCACACGGGCGACGACGGCGGCCACTCCGGGGGAGAGCATCACCCGGACGACGACGACGACGATTCCGGAGAGCACACAGGCGACGAATGACGCCGGACGGCCGGGCGGCTCGCTCACGGTCGTCGGCACCGGAATCGATGTCACCGCGCAGCTGACGCCGGCTGCCCGCGTGCGATCGCCGCGGCGGACACCGTCCTGCACATGGTCGTGGACGCCGTGACCGTGCGCCGGATCGAGGCTCTCAACCCGAACGCGAGCACGCTCAACGACCACTACGCCCGCGGCAAGAAGCGCACCCTGACCTACGCCGAGATCGTCGACGAGGTGGTGACCCGCGTGCGGAAGGGCGAGCAGATCTGCCTCGTCCTCTACGGCCATCCCGGCGTCTTCGCGTTTCCGGGGCACGAGGCGATCCGGCGTCTCCGCGCCGAGGGAATCCCCGCGCGGATGGTCGCCGCCGTCTCCGCGCTCGACTGCCTCTTCGCCGACCTCGGCATCGACCCGGCCGACGGCGGCATGCAGGTCTACGGCGCCACGTACTTCCTGCGTGCCGCCCCGCCGGTCGACCCGAAAGCCACCCTCGTCCTGCTCCAGGTCGGGATCCTCGGGGAGAAGGGCCCGCTGCCGACACCCGAGGTTGCGGAGCGGCTTCCTGCGCTCATGCGGCTCCTGCGCGAGCGATACGGCGGCGAGCGAGAGGCGTTCCTGTACGAGGCGTCGCCCTATCCGGGCGCCGAGCCTCGGCTCATCTCGTTCCGGCTCGATCGGGACGACCCGCCGCCGGCGCCGCGCCTGTCGCTCCTGTGCGTTCCGGCGCTGTGATCGAGTCGAGCGCGAACCGCCGCCGGATCGACTCGGCTCCGGCCACGCTGCCCTTCTCCTCGTAGAGCCTCAACGCCTCGGCGGCTTGTGACGACGCCTCGGCGCTGGAGCCGTCGGCGTTCAGGACGAAGGCGAGCGCCCGGCGCGCGTCGGCGCGGAAGAACGGGCAGTCGGTGCGGTCCGAGAGCTCGACGGCCTCGCGCGCGAGCGTCTCCGCCTCTCGCCCGTCGCCGCTCGCGAGGAGGAGCTCGGCGAGGATCGCGCGGCCCTGGATCTGGTTCTCGAGGTCGTCGCGGTTCCCCAGCTCGAGACCGCTGCGGGCGGCCTCGGTCGCCTCGTCGTCCGCGCCGCGCGCGTGCAGCGCCTCGGCGAGAAAGACGAGAGGGCCGGCAAGGTTGCCGCCGCGGTCGCCCAGCGCCTCGAGCAGCTGGATCGCGTCCCGGAAGTGGGCTTCGGCGGCGGCCGGCTCGTCCGCGAGCAGCTCGACGCGGCCGGCGAAGAACCGCTGGGAGGTGAGGAAGAGGCTCGTGCCGAGCTCCTCCAGCAGCGGGCCGGCTGCTTCGTACGTGTCCCGTGCTCTCGCGAAGTCGCCCGCGTGAGCTTCGGCGAACGAGCGGAAGACGGAGATCGCGGACGCGGCCCAGCGGTCGTCGTCCTCGCCGAGGGACTCCTCCTCCAGCTCGCGGCACAGCCGGATCGCGTCCGCGGCGGGCGCGGGGCCGTAGGCGGTGCCGAGCGCCAGCTGGCGTCGCGCCTCGCCGCGGACGTCGCGCCCGCCCGCCGACCCGAGGAGCCGGGCCTCTGCCGTGGCGTGCGCCATCTCGACGAGCCGGCCCGTCGGCCAGAGCGCCCAGCCGAGCCACAGCCACGCCCGCGCGACCTGCGCGTCGTCTCCCTCCTCGCGCGCGACCGCGATCAGCTCGGTCGCCGCCCGGATGAAGGAGTCGAGGCCGTCGCCCGGCCGCATGAACGTCGAGAGGAGTCCCCGCGCTGCGTCGGCGCGCCGCGCGACGAGGGTCGCGCCGGTCGTCGCCGCCCGCTCCATCGCCTCCGTCAGGCAGTCGTCAGCCTCCTCGAGGCGGCCGCTCGAGCGGAGTGCCTCGGCGAGCAGCAGGAGAAGCTCTAGCCGGCGTGGATCGTCCTCGCTCACGAGCTCTACCGCCCGTCGCAGCAGGGCGGCGGCGCCCGGGCTGTTGCGCTGGGCGGCCGCGCGTCTACCGGCCGCCTCGAGCCTTGGGACTGCCTCCGCCGCGAGCGACTTCACGCGCGGGTCGGCCGGGTCGAGGTCGCGGAGCGACCGCACGGCCATGTGCAGGTGATGGCCGAGCACCTCGTCGAGGTCGAGCGCCGCCCCGGTGCTCGCCACGAGCCGCGCATACCGTTCGTGCAGGTCGGCGCGCTCCGCCTTCGTCAGGGACGCGTACGCGACTTCGCGAACGAGGGGGTGCGCGAAGGCGAAGGTGTCGCCGGCTGCGTCCTCCGTGGGCGGCTCGACGAGCTGCCGGCCGGCGAGGCGCGCCAACCGCTCCTCGACGTCGTCGGCCACCTCGAGTGACATGAGCGCTCCCCGCGAGAACTCCTGTCCGACGACCGAGGCGGCCTGGAGGACGAACCGGTCGTCCTGCTCGAGGTGGTCGAGACGGGCCGCGATGACGGCCTGGACCGACTCGGGCGGCGCGAGGTCGCCGAGGACGCTCGTGGAGACCCAGCGATCGCCGCTCCGTCGAAGCCTGCCGTCCTCGACGAGCATCCGGAGCAGCTCCTCTGCGAAAAGCGCGTTCCCGCCCGCGGTCTCGGCGATCCGGCCGGCCACGCGCGGCTCGAGCGGGGCGCCGGCGAGCTCCGCGAGCAGTTGCGCACTCTCGTCGACGTCGAGTGGCTCGAGCCAGATCGCATGGTCGGCCCAGCGGGGGCGTTGCTCGAGCAGCTCCGTGCGCGCGGCGCAGACGAGGAGGAACGATCCGCGGCCGGCCCGCACGAGGTGGTCGATCAGGTCGAGCAGAGGAGGTTCGGCCGACTCGACATCCTCAAGCACGACGACGAGCGAGCCAGTGGCGGCGAGAGACTCGAGCAGCCGACGCAGCGCCCATGGGAGCTCGTTGGCCTCGCCGGCCAGCGTGCCGCTCACGAGCGCGCCGAGTACGGCTGCCGCGCGGGGATCGCCGACGAGGTCGGCGATGCGTGTACGCCCGACCGCCCGCACGAGATCGGCGACCGGCCGGAATGTGGCTCCTTCGCCATAGCGCGGGCAACGCACGCTGAGGACGCGGTCCGCCGGCAGCCCGGCGACGAACTCGAGCGTCAGGCGCGACTTGCCGACCCCGGCCGGCCCGACGAGACATGCGAGGCGGCACCGCGCCTGCCCCTCGACGCGCCGCAGCTCGTCCCGCAGGAATTGCAGCTCACGAGCGCGGCCCACGAGCGGCGTATCGAGACGCCGCGCCAGGCCGGGAGCCTCGGGATGCGCGTCGTGGATGCGCCACGCGGGCACCGGCTCGGGACGGCCCTTGAGAACGAGCGCACCTTCGGATCTCGCGGTGACAGCGTCCCGGACGAGACGGTACGTGGTCTCGCCCGCGAGGATCCCGTGCGCTCCGGCCTCCTTCTGCAGGCGCTCGGCGACGACGATCGCCGGCCCCGTCGCGAACGCGTGGCCGGGCTCGGGATCGCCTGCGACGACCTCGCCCGTCTCGATGCCGATCCGCGGCACGAGCCCGAGGGCAGCGACCTCCGCGCGCATCTCGAGCGCCGCGCGAACGGCACGCTCCGCGTCGTCCTCGTGGGCCGTCGGGATGCCGAAGATCGCCATCACTGCGTCGCCGATGTACTTCTCCACGGTTCCGCCGTGACGCTCGACCGCGGCGCGGGCCGCGCCGTAGTAGCGGTCGGCCACGGCGCGCAGCGCCTCAGGGTCGAGCCGGTCGAAGAGCTCGCTCGACTCGACGAGGTCGCAGAAGAGCACCGTCACCGTCTTCCGGCTGAGGCGATTTGGCACAAGCGGAGTCTAGGACTGTGGGAATCCGGAGAAAAGGTCTCGGCGCTGGATCGTCGCAGCGGCTCGTCGTGAAATGCGCCCGCGACTATCGAGCAGCTATTTCGCGATCGCGACTCAGAACCGGTCCTTCTTTCGTAAAATTGGACTTGCGCCGGTCCGGCATTTCATCTATGGTCAGCCGCGCAGCCAAACCGCTCAGACCATGTCCAAGTACACCGACATCCACTGCTTGCATCCCGCCGACGCGGAGTTCGCAAATGCCCTGACTTACCGGCCGGAGCTCCGGAACGCCGCGCCGTCGGATCGCAACCACGCCCTCGCCCGGAGGTGCGCGCGCTAGTCACCTAGCCGCATAGCAGCTCGAGCGAGGGCGACCCGAAGGGGTCGCCCTCGTCGTTTGAGGGCCAATCCACGACTACCACGAGGTGATGTTGAGCTTGAAGAAGATCGAGGACTGAACCGAGGCTCCGCCTGAGAGAGAAAGGCCCTCGCGCGTGCACGCGCGGTAATTGACGCTGTTTTGTAGACGGTGGCTTTTGCCTGCGCTTTTAGCGAGCACGCAGCGAGCGCCGGGCTCCAAAGCGCCTCCACGAAGGACGGCCGCACCTCCGATCATGTGATCGGTTGTCGCGCCCGATCCAGGGCCGAAGCGTAGGCGAGTGGCATGGACAACATCGCTGCACGAATGTCGTGCGGCGAGACATCGAGACCAATCCGTTTCGGGATCGCGGCGGCTCCGTGCGCCCGCGGCTTGTCCCTCCCACCATGCAGAAAGGAGCAGCGATGCAACGGCATCTTCATGCCGTGGCGCGGCCGCAAGGTCCGCGTCCGGCGAAGGTCGTCCAGCTCGAGGTGCGGCGTCAGCTGCGCCGCGAGGCGGAACGGCCCGTACCCCGGCCCCCGGCTCGTCCGGCGGCCTGAACGCGACAACGACCGAGGGCCGCCTGCGAGCGGCCCTCGGTCGTTCTGGCCTCAGCGACCGGTGCTCGCGAACCACGCCCCGCCGGGCGCGGTCACGAAGACGATCGGCGCGAAGCACGGCGTGGGAAGCGCGACGGTCGTGTCGAGCTCGCCGTCGCCGCTCGGCGTGACGTCGAAGGGCCCGGTCGAGATGTTGTCCGTGGTCGCGACCCCGTCCGTGCTCGTCAGGCAGCTGACGATCGCCTTGAGCTGAGCGAACGGGATCGTCCCCTGGAGATTCGGAGGAACGGGCGCCCGCTCCGCGAGGAGAAGGCCTTCGATCTCGACATGTAGCCGGCCGTCCGCACGGACGTCCGCGCTGCCGGACTCGATCTGCCAGGGAAGCCCGCCGCCGGGCACTCCCCGGATCGAGTTCGTCGCGCCTGTGTACGGCTCGATGACCGGCGCGAGCACGCTGCCGTCGATGACCTTCCTCCCGTCGCCGCCTCCGAGGCCGAGCGCCGGGACGGCTAGAGCCGCCAGCACCGCCAGGCCGAGCAAGAACACGAGTGTCCTTCGCATGAACGCCTCCCCGATCGGATCTATGGACTGATCCGTTCCTACGAGGCGGTCTCGGCGCCGGATTCCCCGCCGGGCTCCGCGAGCGGATACAAGTCGGTGGGGTTCCTCCATTTCCGGGTGTGAGACACGTGACCGAACGGACTGACGCCGAGCTCATCGATGCGGCGGAGTCGGACGCCGGCGCGTTCGGCGAGCTCTACCGGCGGCACGTCCCGACGGTGCACGCATGGTTCGGCCACCGGCTCCAGTGGGCGGCGGCCGACCTGACCGCCGAGACGTTCGCGCAGGCGTGGCTCTCGCGCCGCAGGTTCAGGGACGAAGCCGACGGCTCGGCGCTTCCGTGGCTCTTCGGCATCGCGCGCAACGTCGCCCGCGAGTCCGCCCGGCGGAACGAGGTGGAGACGCGGGCGCGCCGCCGGCTCGGGCTCCCGATCGACCTCGCCTCCGAGGACGGCTACGCGGCGGTCGAGGAGCGGCTCTCCCCGGCCACGGCACTCGCGGATGCGCTCGAGACCCTGCCGGATCACGAGCGCGAGGCACTCGAGCTTCGTGTCGTGGACGAGCTGCCGTACGAGGACGTCGCGGCCCGGCTGGGCGTCCGTCCCGCCGCCGCGCGGCTGCGTGTCTCCCGTGCGCTTCGGCGCCTCTCGGCCCTGCCCCTCAAGGAGGACACATGAACGCTCTGCCCCCGACCCTCGAGCGCTTCGGCGCCGAGCTGGAGACCGCCGCCCGTCGCGACCTCGGCACGCGGCGCCGGCGGCGCCGGACGCTTCGAGGCGCCGCCGCCCTGGCGGTCGCCGCGGCCGCCGCCCTCGGAATCCTGAGCGCGCTGCCGACCGGCGGCCCCTCGGTGGTCGAGCGCGCGGAGGCGGCGCTCGCGGCCTCCGGCGACACGATCCTCCACTACCAGGTCGACGCCGAGCAGCACAACCCGGACGGGAGCGTCGCCACCTGGCATTCCGAGACGTGGCAGCTCCTCGTCGCCCCGTACACGCGACGGCAGATCCAGATCGATCCGAACGATCCGCGTGCGGAGTCGCTGACGCAGGGCGACCTGAACGAGCTCTACGACACCGGCACGAACACGATCTACGCCGCGACGAGCCCGCAGCTCCGCGCGGCCAGGATGCCCACGATCGAGATCGTCTCCAAGAGCAAGCTCGAGAAGCTCACGGGAAGCGACCGGGCGACCGCGGCCTATCTCGTGAGGGACGGCGGCACCCTGAAGGTCGTCGCTACCGAGCAGGGCGCCAAGCGGCTGCGCGAGAGGCTCGGCAACGGCGGAGAGAAGTCCACCGGCGCGGTGGAGGACTTCCGCTCGGACATCCTCGCCCTGCTCCGGTCCGGCGCCGCCCGCGTGACCGGCCACGTCACTACCGGCGGTCGCGACGCGATCCGCATCGAGTCGTCCGACGGCAAGCAGACCTACCTCGTCGACGCGGCGACCTACGACCCGATCGAGTGGACGACCACGGGGAACGGCGGCGGCGTCACGCTCCGCTTCCCGGTCTACGAGAAGCTGCCCGTGGACGACGAGTCGAAGGCGCTGCTCGACCTCGAGGCGCAGCATCCCGGGGCCAGGGTCGTCCGCGACGTCAGCGCCTACACCGCGGCCGAGTCGCGGCTCTATCCGCACGGCTGACCCGGGAAGGAATCGACCAGAGGCGGCGTCGGTCAAGGGATGGAAGGAAACGCCATCCCAGACAAGGAGGTTCACAAGTGAGACGCTTGCTTGTGATCGGCGCCATCGTCGTCGTCGCCGCCGCGGTCGGCGTCGTCATCGCGATCGCCGCCACGGGCGGCGGCGGGAGCGATTCGACGACCTCGGGCGGGGGCGCGACCGTGTCCGTGCGGAAGGTCGGCGGGGGCAGCGTCCTCGTCGACTCGCAGGGCCGGACGCTGTACCACAGCGACCAGGAGGCGGGCGGCATGGTGCTCTGCACCGGCGCGTGCCTGTCCTTCTGGCAGCCCCTGACCGCGACGGGCACGCCGAAGGCGCAATCGCTGCAGGGCAAGCTCGCCCTCGTGAAGCGGCCCGACGGCGGCCGGCAGGTGACGTACAACGGGAAGCTGCTCTACAGCTTCAAGCTGGACTCGCCGGGACAGCTGAAAGGCGACGACTTCAAGGATGCGTTCGACGGCCAGAAGTTCCAGTGGCACGTCGTCCGTCCGGTCGGCGCGAGCGCGCCGGCGCCGACGAAGCCGACCCCCACGCCCACCTACAGCATCCCGGGCTACTGAGTCACGTCCCCGGCACGGACCACGGTGCGTGGTCTGTGCCGGGGAACGGGGGCGTCAACGTCCCTTCGTGTGCGGGGTGTCGTCCTCGGCGATGTGCTCGAGGGCGTACCACGTGTAGACCACACCGGGGACGACGAGGAGCACGAGCGTGGCGAGGATCGTCCCGACGGCGGCCCAGATCTCGGCGTTCATCAGGCTGCGAGCGAAGCCTCCGGCTCCGCCTCGATCGCCGGCTCCTCCGTCTCGCCGCGCGTGTTCGTCGCCCGCAGGGCGATCACGGCGGAGGCGAGGATGAAGATGCTCCCGACCAAAAGGGCCCGCTGGAACCCGGAGGTGAGCGCATGCAGCTGGGGCGTTCCCGTCGCGAGCAGGTGGTTGGTGCGGCTCGTCGACACGGCCGTGAAGATCGCGAGGCCGAGCGCGCCGCCGAGCCACTGCGACGCGTTGAGCAGCGCCGCCGCCAGCCCCGCCTTGTCGGCGGGCACGCCTGCGTTCGCCGCGGTCGCGACGGCGACGAACAGGCCGGCGATGCCGAGCCCCACGAGCAGCAGGCCGGGGAGCAGGTCTGCGGTGTACGAGCCACCGACGGGGATCCGCGACAGCCAGTACAGGCCGCCGGCGCCGATCACCGCGCCGACCACGATGATGGGACGGGTGCCGACCCGCGCGAGCAGCTGCGACGTGATCCCCGCGCTGATCACGGCGATGCCGCAGAGGGGCAGGTACGCGAGCCCCGTCTGGATCGCCGAGTAGCCGAGGACGTTCTGCATGTACAGCGTGACGTAGAAGAACAGCGCGAGGAACCCGGCGAACGCGACGAGCTGGGTCACGTTCGAGAAGCCGAGCCCGTTGATCCGGAAGATCGACAACGGCGCGAGCGGCGCCCGCTGCCGGCGTTCGTTCGCGACGAATCCCGCGAGGACGACCGCCGAGCCGGCGAGCATGCCGATCGTCTGCGCGCTGCTCCAGCCGTCGATCGAAGCGCGGACGAGTGCGTAGACGAGCAGGAGCATCCCGCCCGTGACGAGCACCGCGCCGACGGCGTCGAAGTTGACGAGCCTGCGCCGGACGCGCTCGCCCTCCACCAGCCGGAAGACCGGCGGGAGCAGAAGGGCGCAGGCGATCGGGTTGACGAACATCACCCAACGCCAGCCCGGGCCCTCGGTCAGGACGCCGCCGAGCAGGACGCCCGCGGCGGACGCGATGCCGCCGGTGCCGCCCCAGGCGCCGAGCGCCGTGTTGCGGTCCTTCCCCTCGGCGAACTTCGTCGTCAGGATCGAGAGGGCGGTGGGAAGCGTCAGCGCGGCGCCGAGCCCCTGCGCGAGGCGAGCGCCGACGAGGACGCCCGCGCTCTGCGCGAAGCCGCCGACGAGCGACGAGATCGCGATGGTCACGATCCCGGCGACGAGCACGCGGCGCCGGCCGAGCAGGTCGGCGAGGCGGCCGCCGAGCAGCATGAACCCGCCGTACGTGAGCAGGTATCCGCTCGGGATCCACGTCAACCCGTCGACCGAGAAGCCGAGCGCCCGCCGGATGGACGGCAGGGCGACGTTCGTGATCGACCCGTCGACGAAGTCGAGGAAGGCGATCCCGCACAGGAGCGCCAGCGTGAGCTTGCCCCGGCGGGTCGCGAGAAACGATGGTTCTTGTGCTGCGGTGAGCATGGTCACCCTCCTTGCGATCGGTCTCGAGGGCTCGACGGATCGCGGGCAGGTTTTGTGACCGGCTCCCGTTGTCACATTTTCGAGCGTCGATACGTCGTCGGTGTGAGATGAACGATCGGGATTTCCTCGCAGAGCGGTTCGAGCACGAGCGCCCCCAGCTGCGGCGCATCGCCTACCGCATGCTCGGCACGCTCGACGAGGCCGACGACGCCGTGCAGGAGGCGTGGATCCGGCTGAGCCGGACGGACGACTCCTCTCTCGACAACCTCGGCGCGTGGCTCACCACCGTCGTGAGCCGGGTCTGCCTGGACATGCTTCGCACCCGGCGGTCGCGCCGCGAGGATTTCGTGGGCTCCTGGATGCCGGAGCCGATCGTCGCCGTCGACGGCGCGCCCAGCCCCGAGGACGAGGCGCTGATCGCCGACGGCGTCGGTCTCGCTCTCTACGTCGTGCTCGAGACGCTTGCGCCGGCCGAGCGCCTCGCCTTCGTCCTGCACGACATGTTCGCGATGCCGTTCGACGAGATCGCGCCGATCGTCGGTCGCACGCCCGAGGCCGCCCGCCAGCTCGCGAGCCGGGCGCGCCGGCGCGTCCACGGCGCCAGGCCCGACCCGGACGTCGAGCTCGCCGAGCAGAGGAGGGTGGTGGACGCCTTCCTCGCGGCCGCGCGCGAGGGCGACTTCGACGCGCTGCTCCAGTTGCTCGACCCGGACGTCACGCTGCGCGTGGACGCGGGACCCGACAGCCCGCTCGCGCGCGACCCGATCGTCGGCGCCGAGGCGGTGGTCGCAGAGGCGAGCAGGTGGATGGCCCTCGCCCCGTACAGCCGCTCGGCGGTCGTGAACGGCGTCGCGGGCGCGGTCGTCGGCCGGCCCGACGGGACCGTGTTCACGGTCGTCGCGCTCACCGTGGCGAACGGCCGCATCAACGCGATCGACTTCGTCGTCGACCCCGCGAAGCTCGCCCGCGTGAAGCCGCAGTTCGGCTGACGAAGCGCGAACGGCTGCTAAGAATCGCCTCGTGCCCGGAGCTCCGATCGATGCGCTGCGTCGCGTTCCGCTCTTCGAGGATCTCGACGACGCGGAGCTGCAGTCGATCGCCGACCTCATGAACGAGGCGAACGTCCCGGCCGGCGTGATCGTGACCGCGGAAGGCGGCCCCGGTGACGGCTTCTTCGTGATCGAGTCCGGCGAAGCCGAGGTGACGGTCGATGGGGAGCCGCATGGGACGATGAGTGCGGGCGATCACTTCGGCGAGATCGCGCTGCTGCTCGGCTCGAACCGGACCGCGACCGTCACGGCGAGCACGGAACTCCGCTGCTATGCGCTCACGCCGTGGGACTTCCGCACGCTCGTGGAGGGCGATCCCTCGATCGCGTGGAAGGTCATGCAGTCGATGGCGTCGCGTCTGGCCTAGCCACTCGGCGGCGGAGGCGGATCACGACGGCGCACGATTCCCGGCCGTCTAGGCAGGAATGCGTCTCGCACTCGACGGACGCGGCCTCCACGCCGGCCAGGCCGCTCTCGACGAGGCCCGCCCACATGCCGCGGTCGATCAGCGCGGCCTCCGGGCGTCCGGTCACGAGCGGCCGCAACGGGCACGTCGGCGTGTCGATCTCGGCCCTGTCTCCCTCGATCCGCCCGAGCGCGGCGTGGAAGCCGAGCGAGCGGACGGCTGCGCACACGCCTTCGAGGCCTTTCTCCACCGACGCGCTCGGCCGAAGTCCGGCCTCCTCCGCGAGGTGGCGGCCGAAATCCTCGCCGGCGCGGCGGAGCGCGTCCTCGCGGCCGTCGGCCGGGACCTCGTCCAGCAGGCGCGCGACGAGCGCGGACAGGCGCCGCGGCGGGAACTCGAGCGCCTCCGCCTCCGGCGCGGGGGAATAAAGCTTCGCCGGACGGCCTGCGCCTGGCCCGCTCCGCCCGGACCGGCGCGCGAAGCTCGTCTCGAGGACGCCGGCGCGAACGAGCCGCTCGAGGCGCGCCCGCGCGACGCTGCGATGAACTGCGAGCGCGGTCGCGGCCTCGTCGGCGGTGACGGCCGCAGCCGACCCGCGTACGTAGAGGAACGCCTCGCGAAGCTCCGATTCGCCTATCGCATCGAGACGGCTCACGTCGCCGAAAGATCCTAGACCCCTTCCGCCGTCCTGTTTAAAGTGCGAAACGATGCTTAGAACGGCGAGCGAGGCGCTCGAGCCCGCGGAGGCCACTGATCAGGCGCCCGTGGCGGCTGTCCCGGAGGACGTGCGCCCGCTCGAGATCCCCTACGCGATCCGCTGGCTCGTGCCGAAAGGCGAGCGGTTCGCGAACTTCGACATCCTCAACGACAACGACAGCCAGCTCGACTACTACCGGCGGTTCGGCCACATCTATGCGGTGGGGATTCCGACCAAGAAATGGCGTCTCGTCGTCGTGTCGGATCCCGAGCTCCTCGACGAGGTGGCCGGAGACGAGGAGCAGTTCGGCAAGCCGATCGAGGAGATCAACTTCTTCGCCCAGCTGCAGAACAGTCGCGGCGCCGGCATCTCGGTGATCGGCGACGGTGAGCACTACGAGCGCGTCCGGCGCGTGATGCTGCCGTGGTACTCGCCGCAGAACCAGCGGACGCAGCTCCCGGTGATGAAGGAGCAGGCGCAGCGGCTCGTGGCCCGCTGGGTGGAGCTCCCCGACGGCGAGCCGCTCGACGCCCGCTCGTGGATGGAGCGCTACACGCTCGAGGTCTCCGGCCGCGGCGCCTGCAGGTACGACTTCGGCCTCCTCGAGGAAGGCGCCTGCCCGCATGCGCTCGCTCAGGCGGTTCCCGAGAGCACGAAGGAGAGCATCGCGCGCGTCGCCGACCCCCGCCCGGACCTCCCGCTCTCACCGGGACGGCTGAAGAAGCTGAGGCGGTACCGCGGGCAGAACGCGGAGCTCTTCACGACTGCCGACACACTCGTGCGCGCGCGCCGGCACACGCAGCCGCTCGGCGAGCAGACCGACCTGCTCAGCCGGCTCGTCTCGACGCCGGATCCGGAGACCGGCGAGCTGCTCGACACCGAGACGATCCGCGACCAGATCCTGATGCACCTCTCGAACGGCTTCAACGGCCCGTCGATCACCGGCGCGTGGCTCGCGTACGTGCTCGCGACTCGCCCCGACGTCGAGGAGAAGGTGCTCGCCGAGATCGACTCGATCACGGGCGGCGATCCCGACTACGACCTCCAGTACGAGGACTTGATGGCGCTGCCGTACACGACGCAGGTGATCAAGGAGACGCTGCGGATCTATCCGCCGATGCCGGTCACGATCCGCCGCTGCCTCAAGGACGGGTTGCTCGGCCGCTACCGCGTCCGCAAGGGCGACATCATCCTCGTCGGCACGCTCGCCGCGCAGCGCGACCCGCGCTACTGGGGGCCGAACCCCGACGAGTTCGATCCCGACCAGTTCTCGATGGAGAACGTGGTCGACCGCCCGCGGCACGCCTTCATCCCGTTCTCGATCGGGAAGCGGCAGTGCATGGCGCAGGAAGTGACCTTCATGATGCTGCGCGTCGTCCTGTTCGAGATCTGCAAGCGCTACCGGCTGAGGCTCGCGCCCGGCGCGACGGTGGCGAAGAACACCGTCGTGACGACGAAGCCGGCGTCGGTGCCGATCGTCCGCGTCCTGCGGGAGACCGCTTCGCGGCCCGCGTCGGCCTTACCGCGCAAGCACGAGCCGGCTCCCGCGCGCACCGTCGGGCACGACTGGGGCGAGCCGATGGAGGTTCCGGAGACGAGCGCCTACCGCCGGCTCGTCATCGCCTACGGCAGCAACTTCGGCGCGTGCAAGGAGCTCGCGGAACGCTTCGCCGAGCGCTCCCGCTTCTACGGCTACACGGACGAGGTCATGACGCTCAACGAGCTCGTGGAGTCGCCGCCGCGGACGGAGCCGTGGCTGCTCGTCGTCATGACCTCGACGTACACCTCGAATCCGCCGTCGAACGCGGCCGCGTTCCGGTCCGCGCTCGAGCACACCGACCCCGGCACGGACCCGTGGCGGAGCTGCAAGTACGTCGTCTGGGGGCTCGGCAACAGCCAGTGGAACGCGTTCCTCGCCTTCCCGCGCTACGTGAGCGCCAGGCTCGCCGAGCTCGGCGCCGAGCCGCTCTCCGAGTTCGCCTACGGCGACGTGGGCTCGCCGCTCTGGGAGGGTCTGCACGCCGACTGGAACTCGAACGTGTGGCCGGCGATCCACGAGCTCTCCGGCGCCCGGCCGACGGAGGCGGCGGCCTCGCGCGTCGCGGCCGAGAACGAAGCCGCCAGGAAGCTGAGCGGCGCCGACTCGAACACCGCGATGGCGATGTCGCTCGGAGGTGGCGACAACGCGCCCCGTGTCCTGCTCGTCCCGAAGATCCTGACGAACGCCGTCGGCGCTGAGACGCTCGAGGTTCGCGCGCGGGTCTGCCGCGAGCTGCACTCCAGCGAGTCGCCGAAGCGGACGCGGCATCTCGAGATCGGCCTCCCCGAGGGAGTCGAGTACACGGCGGGCGACCACCTCGGCGTCTGCCCGAGGAACGACGAGGACCAGGTCGAGCGGCTGGCGCAGCACCTCGGTGCCGCGCTCGAGGGACTGTTCATGGTCCCGAAGACCCTGAACGTCCGGGCTGTCCCGAAAGGTGTCGTGCTCCAGGTCCGGAACGTCCTGACGAACCTCGTCGACATCGGCGGCAAGCCGACCCTCGCTTTGCTCGAGCTTCTGATCGAGAAGGCCGGCGACCCGGCGGAGCAGCGGAAGCTGGCGGAGATCAAGGCCGTCCTCGAGACGCCGGGCGGGCCGGATTCGCCGTTGCGCGCGGCGATCGACGCCGGCGCGTACGACGTGCTGCGGCTGCTAGAGGCGTTCCCGTCGGCGAGGCTGAACGTCTTCGACTTCCTGCAGGTCGCGCAGCCGCTGCGGCCGCGCTACTACTCCCCGAGCTCGAGCCCGCGCGTCCACGACGACGCGGTCCACCTGACAGTCGGGCTCGAGGGCGTGCCGGTGCCGGACTTGTCCGAGCGCGTGTTCCGCGGCATGAGCGCGCACTACCTCCACGCGCTCCACGAGGGAAACCGGCTCAACGTGTTCCTCGAGGGCTCCGACGGCTTCCACCTGCAGGACGACGTGACCAAGCCGATGGTGTTCGTCTCCGCGGGAACGGGGTTCGCGCCGATGCGCGCGTTCCTGTGGGAGCGCCTGGCACTGAAGCGCGAGGGCGCGGCGCTCGCCGAGGCGGCGCTCTTCAACGGCATCCGCTCGCGCAGCATCGACTACATCTACGACGACGAGATCGAGATGTTCGCCGTGGAGGGGGTACTCGACCACGTCCACCTCGCGACCTCACGGGAGCAGCCGGGTCACCGTGTCTACGTCCAGGACCGGCTTCGCGAGGAGGGCGCGCTTGTCTGGCGCCTGGTGGAAGAGGGCGGCTACGTCTACGTGTGCGGCTCGCAGCCGATGCGGGACGGCGTGCGCGAAGCCTTCGTCGACATCGCCTGCGAGTACGGCAAGATGCCGCGGGAGCATGCAGAGGCGTTCATGGAGGAGCTAGAGGTGACGGACAAGCGCTATCGGCCCGACCTCTGGGGCTGACGGGCATGGACGTGCTCGCATTCATCTCGATGCTCGCGGCGCTCGTGATGTTCGTGTTTGCGGCGAGCGGCAGGGAACTCCGGCACTTCAACGAGATCGCGCTCGGCCTCGTCTTCCTGACGGCTGCGTTGATCTTCCAGTTCACGGCGATCACGAACTCGACCATCGGCGGCTGACGCCGGGTCGCTCCGTTCGGCGCGGAACGGGTCGTCCGGCCCGCCTGGGCCGAGGAACTCGCGATGGCGGACCCGTGCAACCGCCTCGGCTCGGCGGCCGGGCGTGGCCACGCCCAGGGCGATCCACCACACGACGGCCAGGAATGCGAGCGGGACGATCAGCAATGCGAGACCCGCGAGTCCCGGCGTCGCCACGACGCCGATCGCGGTGACTGCGAGCAGCAGCCACGACAACGTCCTCATCATTTCGCTTGCCTCCTCGTGCTTCGAAGCTCGTCCTGAATGCGAACGGCCGCGTCGCTGTGGTCGCGGGCGGCGACGAGGCGGAGGAGCGCGTCGACCTGCGCAAGGCGCTCGAGCTCTCCGACCGCTAGATCGCCGTCGGCCGCGTCGCACAGCGGCCGCTCGCCGGCTCTGTTCTGGTGCATCCGGGACCCCCCGATCCTGAGTGGTTGCGTGCGTGTTCAGACGCCGGCCGACAGCAAGTCCTTCCCGGAGCGCACGGGTTTCCGGAGGCCGGGAAGGTTTGGGGCTCCGGGGCGTCCTCGATGGGGAGACTCACGATCGAGGAGGTCGAAGATGCAGGTCACGGAGAAGAAGAAGGCATCGGCTGGAGCGCTGGGGGCCGCGAGCCTCAGACCGGCGGAAGCCCGAAAGGGTGCGTCCTGGTCGGCGCCGGTTCTCGCGGCGAGGTTCCTGGGTGCGCTCGCCCTGCTCGCGGTGGGGGCGGTACACCTGCAGCAGTACGAGTTCCTCTATTCGGCGATTCCCACGATCGGGACGTTGTTCCTACTCAACTTCGTCGGGGCCACGGCGATCGGCCTGGGCTTGCTCGCTCCGGTGGAGCGTCTGCTCGGGCGGTTCGGACGCTTCGCCGTGAACCTCCTGGCGCTCGGTGGAGCGGCGCAGGCCGCAACGGCGTTCGTGTTCCTGCTCGTCGCCGAGCGCACGCCGCTGTTCGGGTTTCAGGAGCCGGGCTACGACCCGCCCGCGCTGATGGCGTCGCGCGTCGCGGAGCTCGTGACGGTGGGGCTGCTGGGCGGCTTCCTCGTCGCGCGGCTCGTGCGCCGGGGCTCCGGCGAGCGCTGGTAGGCAACTCCGTGTGTGGTGTCATGTAGGCGGTGAGTGACGTGGCCGGAGAGTTGAGCAGCGAGGAGCTGGCGGAGCTGGGCGCGCTCGCCGACGGGACGCTTCCGGCTGAGCGCCGCGAGGAGGTCGAGGCCCGTGTGGCCGCCTCGCCCGAGCTCCGAGAGATGCTCGAGCGGCAGCGACGGGCCGTGCTGGCGGTGAACGCGCTGGCGGAGGAGCAGGTGCCGGCGTCGCTGCACGCGGCGGTCGAGGCGCGGGTGCGCGCGCTCGGCGCGAGGCGCCGGAGATCCCACGGCGCGGCATCGAGACTGGCGATCGCGGGCGTCGCCGTAATTGCCGCCGCGGTGGTGGCGGCCGTCTTCCTGACCGGCGGGCCGGGAGCGCCGACCGTCGCCGACGCGGCACGTCTCGGAACTCGACCGCCGACGGAGCCCGCCCCGTCTCCTGCAGGCAAGGCGGGAACGAGGCTCGCGGTCGCCGTCGACGGCGTCCCGTTCCCGAACCTCGCGCGTTTCGCCGGCTGGCAGGCCGTCGGGGTGCGAGACAGCCGCATCGGCGACCGCGACGCGACCGAGGTCGTCTACCGCAAGGACGGCAGGCGGCTCGGCTACGTGATCGTCTCCGGCGCCGGTCTCGCCCGTCCCTCGGGGGTGCAGGCGACGGTGATTCGCCGGGAGAGCTATCAGACGCTGCGCCTGGACGGCCGGCTCGCCGTGACCTGGCGGCGCGGCGGCCGTACCTGCGTCCTGCTCGGACAGGCGACGCGGAGCGAGCTGCTCAGGCTGGCCAGCTGGCGGCTCACTCCTCCTCGCCGCTGAGCCTGCGGGCGACGCGGTCGCGGGCGCGGAAGAGCCGGCTCGTCAGCGTTCCTTCGGGGACGCCGAGGGCTCGCGCGGCTTCGGGGTAGGAGAGCCCGGTGACGTCGACCGCGACGAGCGCGTCGCGAAACTCCTGCGGCAGCGCGGCGATCGCGGCGTAGACCTCACGTGTCTCGGCCTCCGCTGCGGGATCGTCGCTCGCGCGTGTCCCGAGCGGGCTCTCGTCCCTGAGCTCCGTCGTCACGGGGCGACGCTGCTCGGTGCGCCGCCGGCTGATCAGCGTGTTTCGCAGCGCGCGGAAGAGGTAGCCGACCTCGTCCTCGCCGCGGATCATCCGCGGCCGCGCGAGCACCCGCGCGTACGTCTCCTGCACGAGGTCCTCGGCCTCCTCGCGGGACCGCGTCCAGGCGCGGGCGGCGCGATAGAGACGCGGCAGGTGCTCTGCCGCCCGCTCCGGATCGAGCCTGCGCGGGGCGCGCATCAGCGTCCAGGGAGGTTCATGTGCGGAAACCTTCGCTCATCCGTCCTGCGCTCCGCCTCTCGCTCGCTCGGCCTACATGCTCGGGGCTCGACGACGACTACCGCGCCGCGCTCGAGCGCGGGTTTCACGGGTATCGCGAGGCGAGTGGAGCCGTGAGTTCGTCGAGCAGAACCGGCACACCCAGCAGGCGGCGTGACCGAGACCTCCGTCGAGTTCTGCGGGCCTCCGGGTTCGCAGGAGTCGATCGAGCCTTCAGGGCTCCGCGGGGATGCGAAGTGTGAAGCTCGCTCCGCGTGGCGTGGGGTCGCAGATGAGCTCTCCCTCATGTTGGTGGGCGATGCGGCGCGCGATGGCGAGGCCCAGGCCGTGGCCGGGCTTGCCGGGGTCGAGTCGAACGAACCGTTCGAAGATGCGCTGCCGTTCGTGTTCGGGTACGCCGGGGCCGTCGTCGACGACGAGCGCCTCGGCGTAGCCGTTGCGCCGTTGAAGACGCACGTCGATTCGCCCCGCAGGCTGGACGGCGGCGAGCGCGTTGTCGATGAGGTTGCGGAGCACGCGCTCGAGCGCGTCGGGATCGCCGCTCACGGTGGTGTCGCCGTTGGCACTGAGGGTGATGGCCGCGGCGGGCGCGCGTGTCCGTGCGTCCTCGATGAGGGGGGCCGCGAGTGTGGCGAGGTCGACGGGCGTTCGGGTCGAGTGTGCTTCGAGGCGCGCCAGACCGAGGAGATCGTCGACGAGGCGGCCGAGTCGTTCGCTCTCGCGCGCGACGGCGGCTTCGAGCCGGTCACGCTCCGGCCGTTGAGGTTGCTCGCGCAGGAGCGTCTCGACGCTCGCCTGGAGCGCGGCGACGGGCGTCCGGAGCTCGTGTGAGGCGTCGGCGAGGAAGCGGCGCGTGGCGGCATCGCTCGCCCGCGCTTCCTCGACGGCCGCTTCGAGGGCATCGACCATCCGGTCGAACGCGGCGGCCAGGCTCCCGAGCTCGGTGTCGGTGCGCTTGGACTCGAGGCGAAGCTTCGAGTCTCCGTGGGCGATCCGCGTCGCAGTCTCGACGACCTCCGAGAGCGGACGCAGAGCCGTGCGGGTACCCCGGAGGACCAGGAGGGTCGCGAGTGCGAGCGCGCCGGCCGCGACGAGGAGCTCGACGACCAGCAGGTTGGTCACGGCACGGCCGATGCTCGCGTGGCTGGAGCTGAACGAGATTCGTGTTCCGTCGGCCAGTGTCTCGTCCAGAACGAGCAGCGAGCCGTGTCTGCGGATCGTCGGGCCGGCCCTGGACGGTGCCGTCGCGGGAGTCCCCCCGGGGGCGGGAAGCCTGATGCGGGTGGCGATCCCCTCGAGCGCGAGGCCCGCCACGAGCGGCTTTGCGTCCGCGGGGGAGCCGGTGTGCTCGACCGCGGCGCCTGCGTCTTTCAGCCGGCTCCGGAGGTCGCCCTCGAGCCTGGCCCGGTAGACGAGCGTGACAGCGGTCACGACCCCGGCGAGAACGATCGCGAGCAGGGTGAGCGTGGTGATCGTGACGCGGGCGCGGAGCGAGCCGGCCTTCATCGGGGGTCGAGCCGGTAGCCGAGGCCGCGAACGGTGTGGAGGAGACGAGGGCCGTGTGCTTCGAGCTTGCGGCGCAACGCGCTGACATGAACCTCGACGACGTTGGGGTCGTAGGCGTCGTAGCCCCAGACCTGCGTGAGCAGCTGATGCTTCGAGAGAACCAGGCCGCGCTGGCGGACGAAATAGGCGAGGAGGCGCAGCTCGGTCGGGGTCAGCTCGAGCGGCGAGCCGGCGCGCGTCGCCAGGCCGGCCTCCTCGTCCACCACGACGTCGCCGGCTTCGATCGCCGAGCCGAGGCGGCCTGTCCGCCGAAGCACGGCACGCACCCGGGCGAGCAGCTCCTCGAGGGCGAACGGCTTGACCAGGTAGTCGTCGGCGCCGAGTTCGAAGCCGCCCAGCCGGTCCTCCACGGCGTCACGGGCGGTCAGGAAGACGATCGGCAGGTCACGCGCGGCGCGCAGCTCTCGCGCCAGCTCGAAACCGTCGCCGCCGGGGAGGAGCACGTCGAGCACCGCGAGATCCGGGGCGGCGGCGAGCACCGGCTCGGGGCCGGGGTAGTCGGAGAACCCGGTGACGGCGATCCCCTCGCGCCGGAGCGCGCGCTCGACCGCCAGGCGAACCGGCTCCTCGTCCTCGACCAGCACCACCCGTGGCGAGTGCGCGCTCACGGAGGGAGTATCTGCCCGATTCCGAGCGTTGGCCGAAGACCGCTGCGTCTTCAGGTTCAGCTCAGCAACGGCTGGAACTCTCCCGGGGCGATGTCTGCACCTGCGAGCCCCGGCGAGGCAGCGATTCCGGGTGGGCCCGATCGAACTGCGCTTCGCGCGGGGAGAGGCGTCCGGCTGGCATGGGTGGAAGCCACGCTGGCCGTTGCCGCTTTCACCGCGCTGAGCATCCTCGTCCTGTCCGTCGCACCCCAGCCTGCAGAGCCCGATGACGGCGCCTACCGCGCATCGATCGTGGCGATGACCAAAGGGCACTTTTTGACGTTGTCGATCGCTCAGGCAGAAACCCTGGCGCGCGAGCTCGGCGACAATCCGGGCGCGCCCCCGAACCAGTGGGTCGAGGTGGCCCACGGTCGATACATCAGCGAGAAGAACCCCGGCTATCCCTTTCTTGCTGCGCCGTTTCAGGCACTCGGCATCATCCGGTGGGCGCCGCTGTTCTACGGGGCGCTCGCCTGCCTAGGGTTGTTCTTCGGCGCCCGACGCTGGCTCGGGCGCTTCGGCGGCCTCGCCTCGGTCGGCCTGTATTGCTCATCCGGAGCCGCGCTCGCGTTCGCGTGGCGCGATTACATGCCGACGTTCACCGACGCGTCGCTGATCGCGGCGGGTTCCGGCGCGCTGCTCTGGTCGGTGCTGGCGACCGAAGCCGGTTCCCGGCGACGCACCTGGGTCGGCCTCGCCGGGTTCGCGGGAATCGAGCTCGCGACCTTCGTCCGCTACACCGATGTCGTGATCCTCGGTTGCGTCGTCGCGGCTGTGTTCGCGGCCTGGCGGCTGCGGGTTGCGAGGCTGCCGCTCCGCAGGCTCGCCTGGTGGCTTGCCTCGGTCGCGGTCTTCGGCGTCGGCGTGGCCGTCTTCGACGACCTCGTCTACGGTGGCCCGCTGACAACCGGGTACCAGTCCGGCGAGGTCACGTTCGCATTCGGCGCGATCGGGACGAACCTGCGACTCATGCCCGCACACCTGCTGCAGGCCATGCCGATGGTGGTGCTCGGTCTGATGGCTCTCGTCTGGATCATCGTCCGGTGGGTGATGCTCCGCGGGGCCGGCGGAGAAGTCGGCGCTGCGGCCCGCGCCGACCTTTGGGTCGCCCTCGCCCTCGCCGCATCGTGGTTCGCGAGTTGGGGCCTGTACTCCGCGTACACCTGGACGACCGACCCGACCTCGGTGAGCGTGCAGGTAGTCCGGTTCTACCTCCCGGCGCTCGGCGCGATCGCCCTGCTCGGCGCCTGGCTGGTGACCAGGATTCGCGGCCGTTCCTGGCTCGTCGGCCTGATCTCGAGCGCCGGCATCGCTGCGCTGTTCGCCGTGGGTGTCTGGGCCTTCCACGCGATGTACGCGGCGTTCGGCGTCCCATTGAGCGGATAGGGAACCTGGACGGAGCGCTTGCCAGCGCCGCGCGAGCGGGCCGCTGCGGTCAGCGAAGTGCGCCGCTACAAGTCCAGCTCTGCCTGCACTGCTCGACGTCCGTCAACTATGCGTTCCGACCATCGCGCCAGCCGTCCGATGATCTCGATGCCGCGGCCGGCCACACGTGCCGGATCGCGCGGCCGAAGATGCGGGACGGCGCCGGCGCGGGCTGAGTCGACGACACGAAGGAACAGTGTGCTTCCGACGAGCTTGAACTGGACGTCGATCTCGTCGCCGCGGCGACTTCCGTGGCTGATCGCATTCGAGACGAGCTCGCTCGTGACCAGCAGCGCGTCGTGGACTCGCTCAGCCTCGGCCGTAGAGCCTCGGAGTACGTTCCTGACGAGCCGCCGCGCCTGAGCGACGGACTGGGCTTCGGCGGCGAGCCGAGCGCGAATCTCACCTGGATTGTCGAGCTCGTGCGACATCTGTATACGGAACACCCGAGACCGGGTGGCGGGTACGGCTGCTGTGGCTTGCGGTCTCCCCTGAGGACAGGGCCGCGGTCTCTGACGCCGGCGCTGCTACCGTGCACCCACGGACGGCATTGGGTCGTCTGGTGAGATTCAGGTTCTCGTTCCTCCCGGATTCGAGCTCTTGCTTCTCGAATCCGAAAAGGAGTCGAACACCGTATGTCTCAGAGTTTTGCCTCGCTCGGCGTGAGCGCGGAGGTCGAGCACGCGCTCGCCGCCCGCGGCATCGTCGAGCCCTTCCGCATCCAGACGCTCGTCGTTCCCGAAGCGCTCAGCGGCCGCGACGTCCTCGGCCAGGCGCCCACGGGCTCCGGCAAGACGCTCGCCTTCGGACTGCCGCTCGTCGAGCGCCTCTCGGCAGGCGAGCACGCTCCGGCCGCGCTCGTGCTTGCCCCCACCCGCGAGCTCGCGCTGCAGGTAACGGAGGAACTGTCGCTGCTCGGCGCTCCGCGCGGGATACGCGCCGGCGCCGCCTACGGCGGAGCTCCGATCGCCTCCCAGGCGAAGCGGCTACGCGGCGCCCACATCGTCATCGCCACGCCGGGTCGCCTGAGCGACCTCGTCCGGCGGCGCCTGATCTCGCTCGATGCGATCCGGATCCTGGTGCTCGACGAGGCCGACCGGATGCTCGACATGGGCTTCCTGCCGCAGGTGGAGGAGATCGTGCGCCTGTTGCCGAAGCGGCGCCAGACGATGCTCTTCTCGGCGACGCTCGACGGCGAAATCGGCGCGCTGGCCCGCGCCTACACGACGAACCCGTCGCGCTTCGAGGCCGAGCTGCCGTCCCGGCACGCCGACGGCGAGGTCGAGCACCGCTTCGTCGCGGTCACGGCCGCCGACAAGGTCGACAGCCTCGTCAAGCTGCTCGCGGCCGACCGCGGGCTCGCGCTGGTCTTCGTGCGGACGAAGCGCGGTGCCGACCGCCTCGCGCACAAGCTGCGTGGACACGGCGTCGAAGCCGCCGCCATGCACGGCGACATGACGCAGGGCGCGCGCGAGCGAGCGCTCCAGCGCTTCCGGTCGGGGCGCGTGACGACACTCGTGGCGACCGACGTGGCCGCCCGCGGGCTCGACCTCGAGGCGATCAGCCACGTGATCAACTACGACCCGCCCGAGGACAGCAAGGGCTACGTGCACCGCGTCGGCCGCACCGGCCGCGCCGGCCGCTCCGGCCAGGGGATCACCCTCGTGCTGCCCGACCAGCAGGCCGACGTCAGCCGCGTCGCGAACCTGCTCGGCCACCGTGACCAGTTCGAAAGCGGCGGAATGACGACCGCCCGTCCACGGCTCCTCTACACGAGTCGACGTGGCCGCCGCTCGCGCTGGTAGCGAACACCGCGGCGGCTAGCCGGCGGTTTGCCGGGCGATCCAGGCGTCGGCTTCGTCGAGCTCGATTCCGCGGGACGTCGCGATCTCGGCGGCGAGCAGCGTTCGAGCCTGGCGTAAGAGCTGGTTCTCCACTGGCGCAGGCCCGCCCTTGACCCGCCGGCGCTGCCGATGGATGCCGTCGCGGACGATCTCTGCGAGGTCGCTGACACTCCCTGCGGCAAGTTTCGCCTGCGACCTGCGGTGACGCCGCGACCACGGCTCGACCGCAGGCTGCGAGTCCGCACGGAGAGTCCGCTGCACCGTCTTCAGCTCCTGCTCGCCGGAGAGGGAGCGCAGCGCTTCGCGGGCACGGTCGAGTGGGAGCGTTACTTTCAACCCGCTCTCGAAGGCGAGAACGAGCGTCTCCTCCCCGCCCTGCTGAGATTGCCTTGATTCAACGCGGCCGATGCCGTGCGAGGCGTAGACGACGAGATCACCGACGGCCAGTCGCAGTGCCATCGCGGGTCGGTTTGCGTGAGATAGCTCCCGCTCCGGCCGTGCATGGGTCCGCTTTTCTCCCGGCACCCCTGAGTCGCCGCTGCGCGGCTGCCTCACGCGGCCGAAAGGGTGACGTGCTTGGCCTCGGCCCCGTAGTCGCCCTGTTCGGGCTCGTATCGCACTTTCGTGTCTTCGACCAGCGTCTTGTGGTCGGCTCCGACGATCGCGCTTTGGTCGACGAACAGTGGAGTGCCGCCGCCATCGGGCACGATGAAGCCGCACCCCTTCTCTGCGCTGAACCACTTCACGGTTCCGGTTGCCAATAGATCGAGATCCCTCCTCCGCTTTGGGAACGGGCAGAGGAAGCGCGGTGCTCGCATCCGGTACTCGCTCGTGAGTCGGCGGAGCGTAGCAGCGGTACCCAGACGCTCATGAGTGCGACGCCGATCGCAACTGCTTCCGGTCTTCTGCCCAGAGGAGGAAACGAGTCCGAGGACTAGCCAATTGGTCATGCTACGGTGGCTGTCGAAGCTGAGCGAGTACCGGTTGCGCGCGATGCGCTTCCTCTGCCCGTTCTTTCCATGGTGGAGGAGGTGTTTGTATGGCAACCGGAACCGTCAAGTGGTTCAACGATGCGAAGGGGTATGGGTTCATCACCCCTGCTGAGGGTGGCAAGGACGTGTTCGTCCACCATTCCTCGATCGCCGGTGAGGGCTTCAAGTCGCTCGCCGAAGGCGCGCAGGTGCAGTTCGACGCGGTCGACGGGGCGAAAGGTCCCGAGGCGAGAGACGTCGTCGCCGTCTAGGCCGACTTCGATGAGCCGCGGGTTCTCGCCCGCGGCTGCTGCGTCTGAAAGGAGCGGCATGGAACAGACACTGCTCTGCCACGACCCGGGCTACGCGCACGGGCGGCGCTGATGGCGCGGCGAAGCGCGCAGTCGGTACTCAAACGCGCTCGCGAGCAGGCCCTGCGCGAGAAGCGCGAGTTGAAGCAGGCCAAGAAAGACGCCCGTACTGCGGAGCGACGCGGCGCCGGTGACTCGCCGACCGAAGCCGCGGACACGGACGAAGTGGAAGACGCCGAATGACGCGATTCGACGGCGGCGCTCTCCAGGGTGCCTCAGAGCTCGGGTACGAACAGACCCTGGAAGCGCTGTTGAGTTTCATCGGTCGCCCGGTTCTCGTCCTGTTCTCCGGCACGGACGGGACGCCATTCATCTCCGGGGTCGTCTCCGGGAGGCTCGACCGGGGCGAGCTCGACGCCCGTTTGCAGGATGTTCTGCTTCGCGGGGACGACACGGCCGTGGAGACGCTGTTCTTCCACGTCGGGTCGCGCCAGAGTGGATTCGTGATACGCCCGGACGAGTTCGAGCGCGGCTTCTGGCAGCGCGACGACCAGCTTGTCGTTCATCTCGGTCGCTGCGCGATCAGCGTTCTCGTGCGCGGCGAGCTGACCGGGGCGCTCGAGCGGAACGAGACGACGACGACCGAGCTCGGAGAGTAAGACGAAGACGGCGATGCGCACCCACGATGCCTGAACGCCTCGACCGGGTAGCGATAGCCACATCCCGCGATGTCGTTGAGCTGTCGTGGGCGAGCCGCGACAGTCTCCTCCATGAGATCCGCAACCTCGGCGAGAACGCGAATCCGATCCGGACCGCGTTCGAGGCCGTCGGTGCGTCCCGGCCGGTGGAGTTGAGCCGCGCCGACCAGGCAACGCTGTTCAGCGCGATCGAGCTGTGGGCGGACAGCGTCACCGTGGATGCCCTGCCGCCGGGCATCTGGCGGCTGCGCTGCGCGCTCGGCGACCAGCTCGCCGATGCCTGACCCGCTCGGCGGTGCTGCGCGGCCCGGGAGGCAGACACCCGCAGACCGTGGCCGATGTTTGTCACACCACCGCCGTACGGTGGCGTCGACTCAGTGGCCCGACCAGCCCCCAGTCCTCGGCGCCACACATTGGGCAGCGCGGGAACGGCGGCGGCGTTGCGATCTGATATCCGCAGCAGTCGCAGCGGTGATCCCGCACGGGTGCCGAGCTCATTGCTGCGCGCTCGGCTAGAGGGCGAACGCGCGCGCCGTTCCTCATTGGTGCCTCTCTCTTTAAGCCCCCGAGATGCGAAGAGCGGCGGCTCGTGCGAGGGCAGGAGCACGGGAACGCTGCACACACCATAGCCGCGACTCCCGGCGGGCAAACGCGAACGGCAGTCCCTGGTCGCTACTTCTTGGCCTTCTTGGCCTGCCGCTTCTCCTTCAGCGTCTTCTGCGCCGGCTTCTTCTCCATGCTCTTCTTGGCGTTCTTGTCCTTGGTAGCCATGTCCTGACCTCTCTATCGGTGGGGGTGAGATTGTCAGACGTGGCGCGCGATGTCCAACGACCGTGGCGGAGGACGTGTCGCCTCAGGTTAGAACGGTCGACCTCGCGGCCAGACCGAGAGTCGCTTAGAAGCTAGCCGCCTCTGTCACGATCCTCCGATGGAGGCGGTGTTCGAGGTCGTAGGCCGGGAAGAGGAGTTTGCCTCCATCCACTCCTTCGTCGACCGGACGGCAGGAAATGTCGCCGCACTCGTGCTGGAGGGCGAGGCCGGGATCGGGAAGTCGACGCTCTGGCTTGCCGGCGTCGAGTACGCGCGCGCGGCGGGGTTGCGCGTCCTCTCGTCGCGGCCGGCCGAGGCCGAGCGGGGGCTCGCCTACTCGGGGCTCGGTGATCTGCTGGAGGACGTCCTCGACGAGGTACTTCCGGCCCTGGCGGCGCCGAGACGGCGGGCGCTCGAGATCGCATTGCTCCTGGAGGAAGTGTCGAGCGATCCGGTCGATCAGCGCGCGCTCGGCGTGGCGGTGCGAACCGTGCTGCAGCTGCTCGGCGAGCGTGGACCGCTTCTGATCGCAGTCGACGACGTCCATTGGCTCGACCCGTCCACCTCGACGGCGCTCGCCTTCGCCCTGCGCCGGCTCGCTGCGAACGACGTGCTCCTGCTGGTCGCCCGCCGTACCGTCAAAGAGGCGCAGCGGCCCGGCCTCGATCGCGCGATGGATGCTGAACGAGTCCAGCGCATGCCCGTCGGGCCGCTGAGTGTCGGCGCGTTGCATCGATTCCTGCGTGACAGGCTCGGCCGGGCTTTCGCGCGCCAGACCTTGCTTCGCATTCACGAGCAGTCGGGCGGGAATCCGTTCTTCGCGCTGGAGCTGGCGCGGGTCCTCGACCGGGAGATCGACCTCCTCGAGCCACTGCGGATTCCTGAGACGCTGGAAGAGCTCGTGGGCGCGAGGATCTCGGAGCTCCCGGCGCCGACCCGCGAGGCGCTCGCGCTCGCGTCCGCGCTGGGGACGGCTTCGGTCTCACTCCTGGAGCGAACCGGCGTTGCGGCGGAGTCTCTCGAGCCGGCCTTCGCAACGCAGGTGATCGAGCGTGACGGCGAGACGATTCGCTTCACGCATCCGTTGCTGTCCTCGGTCCTCTACCAGAACCTGGGAGGAGCGGATCGGCGGGGAGTGCACGAGCGTATCGCCGGGGTGGTCGAGGACCCGCTTCTCCGGGCGCGTCACGTCGCGCTCTCGACGGACACTCCTGACGCCGGCACGGCCGCGTCGCTCGAGGAGGCCGCGAATCTGGCGTCCCGTCGGGGTGCTCTGGCGATCGCGGCCGAACTCTCCGAGCATGCGCTTCGGCTGACGCCTTCGGCTGCGTCCGCTGCGCGACATCGTCGAGCCCTGGCAGCGGCGCGCGCATATCACGGCGCCGGGGAGTGGAAGCGGGCGCGCTCGATCGTCGGCGATCTGCTCGCCGAGGCGGAGACGGGCGCGTTGCGGGCCGAGGCGCTCTTCCTGCGCGCCGAATTCGAGGACGACTTCGGTGCCCCACTGCTCGAGGAGGCGCTGCGTGAAGCGGCTGAGCATCCGGCGTTACAGTCGATCGTCCACACTCGACTGGCGTGGGCGACACGCTTCACGAAGGGGTTCCGGGGGGCGCTCGAGCACGCGCGTGCAGCGCTCGAGCTCGCCGACAGCCTCGACGACGACGCGCTTCGGGCGAACGCGCTGACGGCGCTCGGACAGCTCGCCTCCTATGCGGGCGACGCCGACGGGCCCGCCCTCGCAGCGCGGGCGCGGGAGCTCGCGCTCGCCGTCGGCGACGCGGAGCTGCTGTCCGAAGCGACCCACGCGCTCGCAGACGCTCTCATTTCGTGTCGCAGCATCGACGCAGCCCGCGTACTGCTGGAGCGCGAGTATCAGGAGTGGCGCGACCGCGACGAGCGGCGGGCTGCAATGTTGCTGTATCTGCTGTCCTGGGTCGAGCTGTGGGGTGGACGCTGGGAGCTGGCGGCGGACTACGCAGACCGCTCGCGAGACCTGTCCTTCCAGTACTGGCCCGAGTGGACGACCGAGCATCTCGCGGTCGCTGCGATCGCCGTCCATCGAGGTCAGCTCGAGCTCGCCCGCAGGCACGCCGAGAAAGCCTTGGAGCTGGCCGAGGCGCAGCTCGGGGTCGCTTTGCCTCAACCCCTGGCGGTCTTCGGGCTGCTCGCACTCTGGGGCGGAGACGCCGCCGGGGCCGTGGGCTGGCTCGAAAGGGCGGCCCGTCAGGCCGCGACGCTCGAGTGGCACGAGCCCTGCCACTGCTGGTGGACCGCTGACCATGTCGAGGCTCTGCTCGAGCTCGGTCGCATCGACGAGGCGGTGACGATCCTCGATGCCTGGGATGTCGATGCGAGCCGGCTCGGTCGAGACTGGGCCCTCGCGCACGTAGTCCGCTCCCGCGGCCTGGTTGCGGCCGCTCGGGGAGACGTCGATCAGTCGGTGGCGCATTTGCAGCAGGCAGTCGCACGGCACGCAGAGGCCGGCGACACCTTCGGCCGGGCCCGCGCCCTGTTCGCGCTCGGGCTCGTCCTGCGGCGGCTCCGGCAGAAGCGCACGGCCCGCGAGGCGATCGATGCGGCGCTCGGCGACTTCGAGCGGCTCGGCGCGGCCACCTGGGTCGGGAAGGCGCGCGAGGAGCTCGGCAGCATCGGCGGCCGAGCCCAGACGAGCGGGCTGACGCCCGCCGAGCATCGTGTCGCGCTCCTCGTCGCCGGCGGTCGCACGAACCGTGAAGTTGCCGCCGCTCTCTTCCTCAGCGAGCGGACGGTCGCCAGCCACCTGACCCATATCTACGCCAAGCTCGGAGTGCGCTCGCGCACCGAGCTCGCCGGCACGCTGCGCTGACCTCGTCCGGCCCGCGCAAAGTTCAGACGTTCTGACGTTTCCGCGCGATCGGCCCGGGCGTAGCGTCGAATGCGTGCCGAGCTATCTCGTCGAGACCTACCTCGCTCGCGGCCAAGCGGGAGAGCGCACCGCCCGAGAGCGACGGGCACGCTCGGCCGCGGAGGAGTTGACGCGGGAAAGCACGCGCGTCCGCTTCGAACGCTCGATCCACATCCCCGAGGACGAGATGTGCTTCTTCGTCTTCGATGCCGCCTCGGTTCGGGACGCCGCGCTCGCTGCGCAGCGCGCCGAGCTCGACCCCATCCGCGTCGTCGAGGCGGCACCGTCCGGAAACGCAAAGGAGAAGAAATGACGGTCAAGACTCGAACGCTTCTTTCGGCTGCACTGGTTGCCATCGTCGCTGCGCTTGCTGTCGGCACGGCCCGCGCCGACGTTTCGCAGACCCCGCTTGCGACGGCGTGCCCCGCCGGCTACCAGCACCTGAGCGTCGCCGCACTCGAGGCGTCGGCACCGTACATCCTGCCTCGCCGGGTCGACACCGCGGGCAATGACAACGGCTTGGTCTGCGGCCTCGCACTGCCCAACAGCGTCCGGGATGAGGACTGCAAGAACGGCGGTCTGGTGGCGTGCATCCTCGGACAGCTCGGCTTGCCGATCTACCACTTCACGGACGACGACAACCCGGCCGCCGGGACCTCACCTGCCGGCGGCTAGACCCGGCACGACACCTCAGGAGGACCAGTGACCTCGAAATGGATCTGGAGTCTCGCCCTCGTCGTCCTCGGCGCGGCAATGTACGGCGGGATCGCCCTGGCGACGCCGTCGACCGCGGGAGTGACGACCACCATCCTCAGCAAGGCGCTCTTCGACGACATCGACATCAACGCGAGGACGCTCCCGGCCGACATCTGGAAGGCCCAGCTCAAGACGCGCGGGCTCTCGGACGTCTATGTCGTCGACAACAAGATCCCGCCAGGAGGAGACACGGGCTGGCACACGCATCCCGGCCCCAGCCTGATCCTGGTCGTCTCCGGGACCGTGACGAACTACACGGGCGATGACCCGGCCTGCACTCCGCACCCGTACAGCGCAGGCCAGGGGTTCATCGACGAGGGCGGCGGCGACGTGCACATCCTGCGCAACGAGAGCAGCACGAGTGCCGCGGAGACGATCGCAGTGCAACTCCTTCCCCAGGGCGCCGTCAGAAAGACCGACGCTCCGGCTCCCGGCAACTGCGGTTTCTGATCGTCGGACGACAGGCGGAGGGCGGGCACACGTCCGCCCTCTGGCCCCAGAGCTCGAATCGCCGCCGTGGAAGACCTCGCCGGACGACCGACGCCGCAGGCATGTTTGACGGGAGCGACGGGACTCGAACCCGCGAACTCCGGCGTGACAGGCCGCTTCAGGTACAGCGGCGTCTGCCGATGAACCGCTTCAATCTATGTCATTTGCGGGGCCTTTTGGCCCTCGAGGTGGATCCGCACAGCATGGTTGCGTAGATCGTGGAAGCAGCGTTTGGGCCACGAGTGGGCCACGGAACGGGCTCGTCTCGAGCCGCTCAGCCGTTTCCACGATGGGAGCGTCGGGCTTGGAGCAAGTCTGCGTCGGCGCGGGACAGCAGCTCTTGGAGAGTGCCGCCGGGTTGGGCTTCGGCGAGGCCGAACGTGACCGAATGCTTCGCATCGGCAGTCGTGAGTAGTGCCGCGATCTTCTCGAAGCGTGTCCTGGCTTCGGACGCGCTGAGGTTCGGCATCGCACAGATGAGTTCGTCTCCGCCGTAGCGGACGATCACATCGTAGGGGCGGACGTTCGCGCGGAGCGTCTCA